>JBDSPW010000001.1:0-42424 GCA_039930145.1 Saccharimonadales bacterium (SeqCode)
CAACGTTCGAAACGACCTCAGTTATGCTCGCAAACAAAAGCACCGACTTCGTATCGGTGCTTTCTGTTAACAACACTTGTTTCGAACGTATGTTCGATGGTGGGTGATGAGGGACTCGAACCCCCGACCCTCTCGGTGTAAACGAGATGCTCTAGCCAACTGAGCTAATCACCCGGGTCGTTTGGATTGGTGCGGATGAGAGGACTTGAACCTCCACGAGTTGCCTCACTACCACCTCAAGGTAGCGCGTCTACCATTCCGCCACATCCGCTCGTCGTAGGCGTACACTTCTGTCTCATTTTGCCGTTTGGCAAAAGTTTCGACTTGCAGTTACGCTTCTCCTCTCAAAATTTCAAACAGTCGCTTTCGCTCCTTAGTTTAAAATTTTGTCTTATTTATCAAAGAACTACGATATCTTATCTGTTTTTGGCAAAAAACTCAAGAGGTTTTAGGAGCGTGGCAAGTGGTCGTATAAATGATTCAGGCTGTACTCGTTTCGGACAAGTGGCTTAATATCAGCCAGTTCGACATTCACCTTGACGCCAGGGTTAATAGTACCGTAGGGATCAAAGATTTGTTTGACCTTTTGGAACACGGCATACATTTCCGGACCATACACATGTGGGAGGTACGGCGCGCGTAAGCGGCCGTCGTTGTGTTCGCCGCTGGTACTGCCCCCGAGGCTAATGACCAAGTTATAATATTCATCCATGAGTTTGAACGCTTTTTGACGATCGCCAACCTGTCCAAGGTCGAGGTATGGTTGCAGGTGTAGGTTGGCATCTCCGGCATGTCCCCATACGGCAGCGCGCAAATGATTACGATCAAACATTCGATAGATTTGGTCGATATACTCATTAAATCGCTCCAAAGGCACCACACCATCCTCGATGATAGGAACTGCCTTGACACCACCCTCTGCATGCGCTGAGACTGCAGCCGAAGCATGACGAACCTTCCAGAGTGTTTCTTGTTTATCGAGCTCCGTTTCCAGTGTGTAACCAAGTGCGTGTTTCTGCAGAATTTTGTGCGTTTGCTTGACGAGCTTTTTCTGGGCTCGTTCGGCGTTGTCAAAACTTATTAGCAGCGCAATCGCAGGAAAAGGTTTTTCGATAATGCCCTTCAGCTGGTGCGGGTTTAAACTATCGACAAGCTCGAGCATGCGCCCGTCAACCATTTCGATGCTACTCGGTATTTCCGAAAGCTTTCGGAGCTCCAAAACGGTTTGCTCGGCGTGTTTGAGATTATCAAACGTTGCCAAAATCAGTGTTGTTTCGGGGTTATGAACTTCGGTGTTCAACGTAATTTCTGTAATAACACCGAGCGTACCCTGCGAGCCCACGAACAAGGGCGTGAGGTCGAACGAGCCGTCGCCGTGCTTGATGTCCAATAGTTCATAGCCGGCAGTGTTTTTGGTTACATTCAGGCGTGCTCGATCGATCAAGTCCTGATTTTCTTCGAGTAAAGCGTCGAGAGAACGATAGATCTCACCCTCGAACGTTGATAAGCCCAGCTTCTTGTTGAGCTCTTTCTTGGCCAGTCGGCCAGTCTGAATCACCTCTCCGTTCGCCAGCACAACGCGCAGGCTTCGGACATAACTCCGCGTATCACCATATTTGATACTATTTTCACCACTCGCATTATTGGCTACCGCACCACCGACCGTCGAATATTCGAGCGATGCCGGAAACGGCGGCAAAAACCTACCATGAGTTTGCAGTGTTTGTTGCAATTTACCGTAATTGATTCCGGGCTCAATTGTCACGACACCCGTCTTGCCATCAAATTCGACAATCCGGTTCATGTGAGCCGGGAACACCATCATCAGACCGCTGCCGATTGCGCCACCTGACTGATCAGTACCCGAGCCACGAGCAGTTAGAGGAACAATGCGGCCACGCTCGGCAAGCTGCCAGGTAAAGCGCGTGGTCTTGCGAACATCGTTTTCGTTGCGGGGATAAATAACCGCGCTCGGTACGACACTAAAGATGCTCCCATCAGTCGAAAAATAACGACGCGCATCGGCAGTAGTGATGACTTCTCCCGATAAATGCTGCTGTAAGTAATGTCCGATTTTACTCATGAACGGTTCGCTCCTACTTCCATATCTGCCTATGCATTTCTAGCTGTAATGATAGCACAAATTACAGTGCAAGTGCTTATGCTAAATTTGAAAATTGTATTTGTGAACCAAATAAAAAAGACCAGGCAAGCTGACCTTTTTTACTGGTGCGGATGAGAGGACTTGAACCTCCACGCCTTGCGGCACTAGTACCTGAAACTAGCGCGTCTACCATTCCGCCACATCCGCGCGTTGGAACAGACAAAATTGTACCTCGATAACAGATATAAAACAAGCTAGTTCGTGATGCGGGCGGTGCGAATCATCCACTGGTCCACGTTTGATAGCCGGTCGATACCGGCATTGATGCTATGTTCTTCCAGGCCGTAGACTTCGCCGTGCGTAATGTACAGATATCGCGGTTGGTACAACCCGAGCGCTGGAGCATCCTGCTGCCAGGCTGCAAGAAACGGTTGGTACTTAATGGTGCGTAGTGCTGCATCTTGCCGCGAACGGCCCGCCTGCAAGGCGCTGTCTGCCGCTGTTGACTTGTATTCCGAGAAGTTTAAGCGATTCGCCGAACGAATGTCAGTTTGGGAGCTATCCCAGTACACAAATACATCCGGATCAACCCCGATAGAAATACCGTGTAGCACAGCATCGTACGAATGGTAGGCCAGCGTGTTCTTAAAATCACTATTCGGCTGGACTGTCAGCCGTGCCACTACCCCCAGCTCGCGCCACTGCTTCGCTAGCTCTTTACTAATCGTCACATACTCCGGATTATCATCGGTATACAAATCGAAAATAAGTTTTTGTTTGTCCTTTTGCAAAATGCCGGCCGGACCGGCTACCCAGCCATCGGCTGCGAGATCCGCCTTGGCTTGATCCTTATTAAAGCTAGCTTGCGCATAGGCGGGGTTATACCCGACTTGCCCTTGCAGCAGCGGCTCTTTCACTGCTCGAGTTTGGTAATCCAGTTTCTTGAGTACCGCCGTTTGGTCAATCCCCTTCACCAGTGCCTGACGGACCTTAACGTTGCTGAGCACGCCGGTTGAGGTCTTAAAGAACACCATCGTCGCAGCATTCAAACGGATGTCATGGACAACACTATCGCCGCCACGAAGGTCCTTAGGGATACCTGGAAGTCCCGCAATGGCAGTAATATCGCGGCGTTTGTAGGAATTTTCCATGGCGCGCTGACTGGCAAACGAATGTACGACATAGTTTTTAAGTTTCGGTGATCCATTCCAGTATTTATCGAACGGTTTTAGGGCAACTCGAACTTCAGCAGTATCGGGCGTGTTACCGGTCACTTCTATAGCATCCCAGGCAAATGGTCCGGCACCGATTGGTCGAGCCGTGTTAAAACTCACCGAACGTAAGTCACTTACCGGAATATCTTGTAAGATATGCGCCGGAACAATGCCATTGGTGAGTGTATAAATAAACGAGCTCAGCGAGTTAGCTAGTTTGAACGAAACGGTGCGGCTATCGATTGCGGTGACAACAATGTTTTGCCAGCTCGCATTAAAGGGCGACTGGGCATCAGGATTTTGAATGGTATGGTATGTAAACGCTACATCGTCAGCCGTCAGCGGTTTGCCATCTTGCCACGTAAGATTAGGACGAAGCTTTACGGTGTAGGTGCTGCCTCGGTCGTCAACTTGCCACGATTCGGCTAGGTCACCGACGAGTTTATTATCGTTATCGTATTTAAAGAGTCCCGAGAACACCAGCCGTGCCACGGTCGCATCAACATCACTCGTTGCGTACAACGGGTTGGCATTGGTGAACGAACCCATGATGCCTTCGCTAAAGATGCCGCCCGGCACAGGGCCAAGTTTTTGATAATAGTTACTCAAAGCTTGATTCTGCGCGACCAAACAACCCAAAATGAGTACTACCAGTACAACCCAGGCAGTCACGAAGCGCCAGACTAATGTAAATTTATTGAGCCGCTTAAAAAAATTCTGCTCAAACTGTTGCTCGGTTAATACACCAAGATCTTCAACTTGGTGCTGCCGACGTTTAAACCGTCGGTGCAAGCGGAGTCTGAACGCGCGAAACTTCACTGCAAATGCCTACCCCGTTTAATAATGTTACGAAATAATTCCAAGAATTATCGAGACTCCAAAAACTATGCCGGTAATAATGGTAATCTGGAAAATCGTCTTATCGGTGCCACGACGCGTCGTGTTGACTTCGCCACCGCCGCCTAGACCAGCCCCCAGTGAAGCACCACGGGTCTGAATCAAGATTAAAAACGTCAACAGTACGACCGAGACGAGGGTAATATAGTTAAAAATGCTCATTTTCGTTCCTCTAAGATAGTTGTTACTAGATAGTTTACTAGCCCGATGACCATTCCTGCAAATACTGCTGCCCAGAAATGCGTGATATGCAGCGGCGTATACAGTTTGCTCGCGATATATACCGTCAAACCATTGACGATTATCATGAACAAACCGAGGCTAAAAAGTATGGCGGGCAACGAGAAAATAATGATCAGCGGTTTGAGAATAATATTGATGATCGCCAAAATCAGGCCGGCAATAACGATAGCCCCCATGTTGTCATAGCTAATACTTGAGCTTAGCAGCCCAGCCGCAATCCAGAGTCCTAGACTGCAGACTAACCAGCGCACCAAAAAACGAGTTAGCGGTCGATTCATGGGATCTACTTCATACCCTTACTTTGTTAAGTGAAGTAGCTCGTGGCGAGTGATAGGCGGTAGTTCTTTGGAGGAAGCGTACCGATAGGTACGATGACGAGAAAAACTTACGCCTGGCGCCGCCATGAGCTGCTGAAGCTGAAGGAAGGATACGAAGTAGATCCATTAGCGTTATTGTAGGTTAGCCAAGGCTCCGCGGCAAGCGCTCAGACAGGATACGTACCCCGTCTTCCATAATAACTGCATCGTCTTCAATCCGCACGCCGATACCTTCTTCGGGGATATAAATTCCCGGTTCGATCGTCAGTACCACCCCCGGTTCCATCGGACGATCGTAATCGCCGACATCATGCACATTCAGGCCCAAAAAATGAGATGTGGCATGCGGATAATAGGCGCGGACAGTATCGTGGTCGATGGTTTTAATAAGCCCCAGCTCGCGCAATTTTTCACCCATGTAATGCTCAACCTGTTGCTCATAGGCCTTCAGAAGCACACCGGGTATTAAGAGTGATATCGCGTAGGCTTGTACTTCCAGCACAGCCTCAAAGACCGCCTCTTGGCGGCGCGAAGGGTTTCCGAGCGCGACGGTGCGGGTGATATCGGCAGCATAGTGCTGGTATTCGGCCCCCACATCACAAATAAGCAGTTCGTCGGCAGCCAATGCCCCGTTGTTCGCGACATTGTGAAGTACGCAGGCCCGCTTGCCGCTGGCGACGATTGGTTCAAATGAATGCCCTCGGGCACCACGCGAACGAAAACCGCGGGTCAACTCGGCTTCAATTTCATATTCATATATATATTTGCTACGTTTCGCTGGCCGCAGTGAGTCTTTGAGGCTATCCATGGTTATATCGATTGATTGCTGCAGGGCGGCAATTTCTGGAGCCTGTTTTACCATGCGCATACGTGCGACATGCTGGCTAATATCGAGCAGCTCGAGTGACGAGTTTTCGGCCTTCATTTTTTGAATCAACTGGCGACGAGCCGGATTGGTGTACATGCCATAGTGCTCGATGTATTTCGGTGATGCTGGTAAGGTTGCAACATGCTTCACTTTGCGTAGACGCCCCGATAACTGCTTCCAGCCTTCAGCCTCGTGCAACACCGTATCGATACCGGTGATTCGTATGAGTTCCGTCTCGTCGATGGTGCCGTCGAAAGTTGCCCGGGCGCCTTCGCGAACGGGGACAATCAGGTAGTCTTTATCCTTATCGAGTACCACAGTTACATCAGGATCATCACAGCCCGTAAAATACCAAAATGTGGCATCCTGCTGAAATGGATACGTACTGTCAGCGCCACGCTGTAGTAAACCGTTGGCGGTGAGTACTATTGGAGCCGTACCAGTAAAAAGATCTCGCAGTCGCGCGCGGTTAGCGGCAAAAAACTCACTCGTAAAATTACTATTCATTATGAAAAGTTTCGGCAGACGCCTTCCATGAACAGGCCCATTACTGCCGCTTATGGCAGTCGCTGTTCTAGCGTCTACTCCCTCTGACACTCCAGTATATCAAATGAGCAAGTCCAGGAGTACACTAAGGGTTTTAATGGAGGACTTATGATGTCAGAACGAATATACACCGAAAAAACAAGCGAACGAGTGAGCGATGATGAACAAGTCCCCGCGGATATCCCCACACAACCAACCACCGAAATAAAAACTGATGATATTGATGCAGTGCTAGACGAAATCGACGGAGTGTTAGAAAGTAATGCCGAAGAATTCGTGCGCGGATTCGTCCAAAAGGGCGGCCAGTAGAAAACAGCTAGTCACGGGTATACTTATATATCACCTGGGCTTTTTGACTGCCGACTACTAGGCCGATTTCTTCTAAGCTCGCTTGCGTGACTCCGCGCATACTACCAAATGTTTTCAGTAATTTTTTGCGTGTTGCGGGTCCAACACCCGGTATTTCATCGAGCATGCTGGCGGTCTGGCCTTTGGTTTTAAGTACCGAATGGTAACTAACTGCAAAGCGGTGCGATTCATCACGGATGCGTTGTAGCAGTTTTATGAGGTTAGTGCTATGCGGCACGTTTACCAGAATAAAGTCATCGCTTTCCGTGATATACCCACCAAGCTTGTGCAGTACCTGCTCGTTTAACGTCACGTTCGAGCGGCCTTTCGCAATCACAATCTGCTCTTCGCGCTTCGCGAGACCAATAAACGGCAGCTTCTCGCACCCCTGATCGTCGCGTGCCCGAATAGCCGCATCCAGTTGGCCCTTGCCGCCGTCGATAAGCACCAAGCTCGGTTTGCCCCAAGCTTTCAGGTTTTTTTCGCTTAAACGGCGACTGAGCGTTTCGTGCATATTAAAAAAGTCGTTATTGTGGTCAATTCTGGTTTTAAATTTTCGGTATTCACGCTTGTCACTGACACCGTTCGTAAAAACTACCATACTGGCTACGACATTAGTGCCCGACATATGACTAATATCGTAGCCCTCGATGCGTCGAGGAAAATGCTCAATACTTAACAAGTTAACTAATTCTGCCAGGGCGTGGTCTTTACTAATATCCAGGAACTCTTTGTCGCTAAAAATTACTTGTCGTGTTAGGTTTTGCAGCAAATACAGTTGGTTGCGCAGTTTGGCTGCTGCCTCGAAGTCTTGGGTCTTGGCTGCCCGTTTCATGTCTTTCTCTATCTCCCGCTCGATGGTGACGCGACGGCCCTCTATGACTGCCATAAGCTTACGCAGGTTGGCCCGGTAATCCCCTAAGCTGGTCTTCCCTTCTTCGAGTCCCGGATCAAGACCTAAGTGATAATGCAGTGTTGCCCGTTTTTGGCCGGCAATTTGTCTGGTCGCGTAGGGGAATATCCTGCGCAGCAGCTTCAATGCTTGCCGGATTGCCAGGGTGCTGGAATACGGTCCGTAGTAACGCGCACCGTCGTCGAGCGGTCTGCGGGTAGTGCCCACAGTTGGATAGTCACTCTCATAATCAATGCGTATGTAGCTCATCGCCTTGTCATCGCGTAGCAAAATGTTGTAGCGCGGCATATAACGGCGAATCATTTCGGCCTCTAGAAACAGCGCCTCGATTTCGCTTTCGACAATCATCCAATCGGTGTCGGCAATTTCACTTACCAGTGCATCAGTTTTGGGGTCACGTAGGCGTGATTTCTGAAAATACTGGCGCACACGGTTACGCAGCACGGCTGCTTTTCCGACATAGATAATCACCCCGGACGCATCCTTATGAAAGTACACACCCGGATCTTTCGGTAGATCTTGCAGTTTTTTACTAAGTAGTTCGTTCACTACTTATATTGTAGCAAGTGTTATCTCTTGCCCATGTACGTCGCCCAGTGCTTTTTCAGCGCATCGACGTGCCATGCCTCGGCTTTATAAACACCAAGGTCATATTCGTCGGCATGTTTTGCAATCCAATTCCATTCTTCATCGTGAGGTGCAGTGCAGTTACCTGCGCCGTCGTAAACACACTTCGTACTATCGGCACCTAGAACATTGAAATCAATTGCCCCGTCTTCATGCTGAGAGTTCCCAGGTGAAGCAACAAGCGTTGTACTGCGGTGCGGTGCGTTAGGGCTGTGATCAGCAGTTGTGTAATACAAATCAGCCTGGTGTTCAATCGTACGGAATGAGCTGAGTGCACGCTGGAAAACAATACCGTCCTTGCGTGCATCATCAATCATTCTGACGTAGTTATCAGATAGATTGGCGGTTACAATAGCGTGTCCATTTGCGCCCTTGATGTAGTAGGCGCTCTTTACACGATGTCCGTTCCGGGTGATGAACTGATTGCTTTCCTCGCCACCGCTTCGAAGCCTAATCAGCGCACAAAGCTCTTGCTTGCCATCGCTAGTGGTGAAGTATCCTAGGCTTTTACTTCCCGGAGCACACTTTGTTTCTTTGCCTTTTGCTGGCGCAGGGTTTACCTCTTTAGGTTTCGGCGTGTCGGTTTTCTTTTCGATCGGCGCAGGCTTATCTGCAGGGTTCTGTGTTGGTGTTGATGTTTCTGAACTAGATGCTGGGGTGCTCGCTTGCGTAACGGCCTCTGGTGTTAAGGCATTTGGCTGTGCAGGCTCTGTCACGGTTGTTGCTTCGGCATTTGTAGCCTCAGTCAGCGAAACTGTTGCAGGTTGAGTTTCTGTGTTGTTCGTTGTTAGTAACGATGGAATGGCACTCGCCGCTTGTGTCTGGTCTGCAGGAGCAGCCCCCAAAAGCTCGACCATACTTGGCGATGCAGCCGTGGTACTGTCTGGAGATACTGCTACCGCTTCCTTCGGATTTGTTGCACCCTGTGGTGCATCGCTGGTAGTTGACGGAGTATTAATTAGTGCATCCAGCGGGTGCACGGGGGTTGTCTGCCCCGCACCTGGCTCGGCTGTCGATGGAGCGTTAGGGTCTGCTGCAGTGGATTCTGCAAACGATACATGCGACTGAACCGCAGACCCCTCCGCTTGTTGCGCAGGAGATGGGTCACTCAACGCGACACGCGCCAGATGAGCATTTAGCTGATCACCGACGGAAGTTGTAGCTCCTTCTGGAGTAGCAGAGCTAGTTGAGGGGTCAAGAAGGGCCTCAAATCGTGCTCGCATGCTACTACGGCTTGCTGCCTGCTGCTGGCTACTATCAGGTGCATCGAGTAACGATACAAATGAAACAGGCTGAAGTTTTAGTTCTTTTGCATGCGCGGATGCTCCGTTTGCTAGGTCGATTTCCTTTTTGTCACTCAGAACTGGTGCAGCAGCCTGGGGAGGTGTTGCACCATGTCGTGCATGGCCATTGACAGTTTTTAACTCTTTAAGGAATTCATTATAGATTTTGCGCGCTTCGGTCTTACGGAAACCCATGCGGGGAACACCAGCACGCTCAAATAATTCTTCAAAAATTATCGCCCCTTGTTCGGGCGAGTTTGCGCGTTGCAAATTATCAACCATACTGCCCCTGGTCATTTCACCCCAAGCAAATTTTAATTGTGTCGATAATTTACTGTAGCCAGGCAGGGCCATCAATTTGTCACGGCGACCTGAGTCGTGTTGAAATGCACCATAGGCACTCCCATGCACTTGGTGTCGTGATGGATTAGTTCCTGATTCCGCTTGGGTGTTGCCCACAATACCCGCACTCGCCTTGAGACCAACACACTTTTCTAGAAAGAAGTCGAGCACGATACCCTGGTTCTTCCATTTACCACCCCGAGCTATCAATTTATCGACTGCTGTTTTCATTTCGTCAGTGTATTTAAATGGATCAGCACATTTCTCACCACTTCGTGTTGATGTTTCGACCAGCGATGGTAAAGCAGAAAATGCTGCTACATTCTGAGCATTCAGTTCTATAACGGGTTTGTCAGTGGCTGAAGTTTGCAATGTGATTGCCGTGCTTGCCCGTTCTGGTGCAGCAGTCGCAGGGTTGGCGACTAAGCCACCAAACGCACCGGCAATACTCGCACTTATCATCGCGTGGCGGGCAACTTTTGCCGGCTCGATTTCACCAAGTCTTTCCTTAACTGCAGCGGCCTCTAAAAGAGCAGCAGAAACTGCATCTTGCCCTAACGTAGGTCGTGGCAAAAATGCACCGGCGTTGATTCCATTTTCTGATTCCGGCAAATATTTTTCATAACCAGCATATCGCGTCTCGAGCTGTTGTTGAGCTGATGGGCTCAAAGTGCCTGTACCACTTCTCAACAGGCGCCCCCGTAATGATGGTGGGCGTTCGGTGGACTGCCGAAATGCATCGTGTACAATCTGATATTTATACGCACCGACAGCTGGATTATCAGCTGCAATTGCATCGAAAACGGTTTTTAATCGACGTTGCTGCAGGTCAGTTACACCTCGAGCGCGGCTCGAATCTTGGCTCGCCTTGAACACCTCTTTAGCAAGTTTAACCGCGAACAAATGTGATTGCGGAGCATATTGCGGCAAGAGTTCTGTAAATTCCTCACAAGCATGCTTGTTCACTAGAGGTGAGGTCATATGCATTACTCGGGTAAATAAGCGCCCTACAATAGCATCTTGCACCAGATTTTCTGAGACTGCGATAGCACTACGAGCCACTTTAGTTTTCTGCTCATGAAGCCAATCCGCATCAACATACATATTTGACTCACGCGCTTTTTTTTCGAATTCACCTACCTGCGTGCCGACGATTCCGGGAAAGGTAAAAATCCTGAATGGGTTGTCTGCAGGTAGTGAAGCATCCCATACCGCAAACTCGTATCCATGTTGATGAGCAGTAACTGCACATGGGAGTGTGGTGTTTCGAGCCCGTTCCAATAAAGTTTGGTCAGACAGCGGTTGCTTGATAGCAGCGGTGTCATTACCCCTAAACGCTACAAACTGATGTGAGCTATCGAGTCCATTAGACACAATGCTAGGCAATTCTGCTTTGTACAGTCGTAGATAATCTTGGTGTAATTCCGCTGGGATTTCTGGCGTGTGAAACGTGACGAGTTCTGTGCTGTTAGTGTGTCGTGGTGGCATAATGTGTTCCCTCTACTACATTACTTTGTTACTTGTCTTTTCCAAGGACCATGCTTCCGAGCTTAGTTCTGAGCCTCGCCCAGCGGTCTGAATGTGTCGCTGCCTCGGGTTCTGGGAAACGTCGGTCATCGACCTGCACGTCTTTACTTGCTCGCCGACCAGTGTACTCATCTGATGCTGGCCCAGGCGACTCAATAGATTTCAGCTCCTGGCGACGTTCCGCCTCATCGAGTTCGCGGCGACGCTCGATTTGCGCTGCCTGTGCAGATTCTAATTGTTTGGTAACGGAAGCTACTTGTGTCGAACGCACATACGCTTGGCCTACCGACTCTTCGAGCTCTTTTAATGCTTCTGTCATGACGCGTAGCGCTGGCTCGTATACATTAGTAGTATGCTGTCGTTTTTGACTAAGCAGTAACTGTATATTTGCCTTTAACTCTGCAATATTCATTTCATTCTGCTCAAGACCTTTGCCGGTAGCATTAATGCTGTCTGTCAGCTGCAAACTCTTTGCATGAAGTTCATGTTGAATTTGTGGTAATTGTAACCCGATGATATCGCGAAGATGAGACCACGAGCTTTGCAATCTGATGGCCTCTGGAGCATCACTCGGCGTCCCTTTTGGTACACCCTCTAGCAATATTTGCATGGTGCTATCAAAATTAGCCTGCTGTTCCGGGCTAGCAATATGCCGGCGCAAATCAAATGTATCGATATCACTTTCGCGGAAATATGCTGCACTGATATCTACTTTTCGGGTTTGCTGAATTTCTTGATATCGGACAATTAGTGCAGTCAGTTGCTGTGAGTTTTCTCGGTCGTCCTGCTGTAGTTTTGCAAGAAAGCGATTCAAAGCTACGTCGTTTATATTTAGATTACGCAGGTTGTTTTGACAAACTTCGATACTACTCGTAATGCTACGGCTGGTTTCGTGTGCTTCCCACGCTAGCTCCCGTTTTTCGCGAAACGATTCAAAGCGTTGCAGAATAATTGCCGAAACTGCCTTGCTATCTTCGTGCCCTTTTTGCATCCATGCTTGCGTGCCCTGATGTCGCGTATAAGCGTCCACTGCATACTGAAATGCACGCTGGGCCTCTGTTTCAGAAGCGCTAACAACTGCTTCGGCCTGTTGGTCAAATTTGGCAATGCTCCAGAGTGCTTCTTCAACCCCTTTACCCACTACCTCAATATCTATTTCGTGTAGAGCTCGAACCACTACCGCCTTTTGCTCATGATCTGCAGGTGGCACAAATTCGACACCTTCTGTAGGTGTAAATGAATGATTACCGGTCACAATACGCTCGTCGAGTTCAGTTGCAATTGCATGATATATCGATGTGGGATCAGTTCGCATACCCACTAAATCATTTTCCGAGACACCTAAGTCATAATCGGGTTTTGTGAGCGCGTGCAAGATGTCGGTAGTTGTCAATGCTTCGGTCACCTCAGCGCCGGGATTGTGTTCCTGGAATTGTATTACAGAGTCTGCTACTGCCTGTTCGTCGCTAGTGTTGGCGCTTGATGGTCGTAGCTGGTCCATCATTGAAATGCTTGGCGTTATGTCATAAACACTTTCTGGTGCAGGCATTCGACGCAATGCCGCTTCGAGACTGCTGGAAAGTGGGCTGCCATTGTTATTCATATTATGTACTCCATTATTTCTTGGCTGGTGCCGTTGATTTACTAGATGACGTCGTTGCGGAGGTTGCCGGTTTAGCAATGACAGGATCGGTAGGGCACGACAATGTAAATTGTTCGATTGATACAGCATTTCGGCCCAATGCTTTTTTTACGTTAACGTCGTTTTTAAATGCTTCGCTCGCTTTGCCGTATGACGTTTTTTGATCGACGGTAAGCTTAACATTTTTACCTATACTATTTTGCTGCGAGAGTGCAGTAATGTTAGCTGTGTCGAGCGCCGGCAGAACCTTGGAGCACACGGCCGGGTCTTCTAGTGCTTCTAAAGTTTTGACTTGCATTCTATCTACAAGTTCCCTCAAAAAGTCAGTATCGTACGAATACTTTGGTGCTTTTGGATTAGTAGAATCATTTAAAATTACCATCGGATAGGTCGCATCGGGGTATTTTGACCATTCAGCAGGTTGCCCATCGACAATCAGCGCCTGACGTGGAGAAGCAGCAGGCAAAATAATTTTAGCGATGTTTGTGAGCGTTAGTGCTTCGACCTGATCGGCAGTTAGTGTTCCAGTTTGCGCAGGACGTAACTGTTCTATCCAGGACTTTGTAACAAGGGTATAGGCGCCCCTATCCACTGCGTACTGATTTTCTTTTTTGTTCAGACGTGCCCAAACAGCTGGGTTTTTGCTCTTTGCATCATAAACACGTGTTGCCGTTAAGGGGACAGGCAATTTAAATTGCGCAATAGGTATACTAACGTAAGCCGTATGTCCGGTTTCTATAAGATGTACAGGAATATGTGCCTCGAGATTTTGACTTGTAGCAATGCTAGAAACTGCCAATACAGTGCCGTCTGTGAAAGTGTCGTTTTTGAGTTCCTTAGAAAGCGGCTGCATATTGAGCGTGGCAGAGGTTTCGCCACTGCTACTCTGTTTACCCGCATAACTCGCACCCGTGACCGCTAAGGCGCTGAGCGCAAGAGCGCCGATGATGGCGCCGGTACGATGCTTACCAAAAAATTCCGTAACCTTACTTGGCGTTTGTATTTCAGCAACAGTAGTAAACTGTGGGTTATTCTTAGGCTGACGTTTTTGTTCGGCTGACCCTAACTGTGCTGGACTTGGTCGTGATGGTCCTGCGGCTATCTGCCGCCTCGGGGCTGCACCAATGGCGTGGGCAGCGGGTTTGGGTCCGTATACACCCAGAAATGCCGCATCGATTTCCTTACGTCGTTGATCTTGCTCACTCACATGCGCTTTGGCGCTCTCGCCAAAAGAGCTCCATGCTTCGGGGCTAAATCTAAACTGCGATGCTCCTTCTGCGGGACGCTCAGCTTGTTGTGGCGCTGGCGTGACAGGAGGCAGGTATTCGTATACCGGCAACGATGTTGGGCGCTCTTCTTTTCGTGGACTCATCCGAAAATACTCCTAAAGAGTGCCATATTGTACCCGACCACATCAGCCTTCAGCAAATTGTGCTCACTGAGGCCTAAGGGCACACTTAAAACACTGTATCCGCCAACCGAAATAGTCGCCGCAATACCAAGGGCACTAATACGAGACAGTAATTTTTTACGTTTGGCATTAATCTCCGCTGAGGTTATTTGTGTGGTTTCAGGAGCGACAGGGGGACCATTATTTACTTCATCTAAAGCAGGTACGTCTGGAGCGAAACTTTCCTGATCTGCTTCATCTTCTGCTTCGACATCGATTATATTCTCGCTGTCAGTTCCTGGGACTGGTGTCGCCCAATAACTAACCGGGTCTGGCGCTTCGGTGCGGTACGCATCTGGTTGATACACAGAAGTTTGTTGGCCACGATTAGCCATGTACGCCATCGCAGCTTGCTCCAGGGGGCTCGACTGCTGCTGGGTTCCGCCAAACAATAGACGAGGGTCGCCCTTAAACTGCAAATCTTTGATGTTGAGTTCGCCAATGCTCAGCTCAATAAGATTTGATGACTGCCCGCCGTCTCGGCCGGCTAGCCTGCCCGATTGGGCATCGGCGAGTTCCTGGAGCCTTGCGGCATCTGCGGGTGTTTTATACCCCAATGCTTTCGCCACCTCGCCCACATCAAGATTCGCCATGCTTGCCAATTCCTGCATTGTGTAGTCAATCACATCGCCATTCGGCCACAATACGCGCCAATCATATCCGGCATGCTGTATTTCATCGGGTGGCACGGGAACGACATAAGGGTCTTGTGAACCCTCAATAGCCTGCCTTTGCATTCCTGCAGCATCCTCAAAATACTGGGGGGTTTGCACCTCTTGCTGCTTGTCGC
The DNA here is from genome assembly GCA_039930145.1 of Saccharimonadales bacterium (SeqCode). Lineage (GTDB taxonomy): Bacteria > Patescibacteriota > Saccharimonadia > Saccharimonadales > UBA4665 > DAIESS01. The sequence continues at coordinate 15,112 of JBDSPW010000001.1, forward strand.
GTCGACTCATAGTGTTTACTGTACCTGCACGTCCTTGGCGTCACATTTGATTTCGTCGACAGTATAATTTTGTTTAACGACAATGTTGCGGTTATGTTCGTATGTGTCATTAACCGCAGCTTGAACAACGGGCGGTACTTCATCTTTCGTAAGCACCCACTGGCCTTCAGTAAATTTAGCTACGCCGACACTTTCGCCCTTTTGGCCTAGACTTTCGACATTCGCAACCAGCGCATCCTCGGCTGCCGTCTCAAGGTGAGTACCAAGCTCGGATGAGCATTTTTGACCCGATACTTCGAGCGCTTTGTTCGTTATTGCCCGCTCGGCAAGCAGATCAATATCATTAACGGCGTTTTTGAAATTATTGATCCTAAAGTGTGTGAAATTTTCGGAAATGTTCTTGACTGTATTCGACATTAGACTGTTGGCATTGTACTTTCGCTTGTTTCCATCCATTTCAAAATCTTTGATAACCGGTGGTTCTACCCATGAGCAATTGATCTTCAACTGTTTTTTATCAACCGTGTAGTCGGTTTTGCGCGTGGCTTCGTTAAAAGCAGGGGTCACCGCAGTAAATGGTAAAGTATACGAACATTTGCCGACACCGTTCAGTTCTTTGCTTTCCTTGTAGTTCGGAATAACGTCTATCAGTACTGGCTTCCAATCGATGTTATAAGGGATATCACGAGCCGTAAATTTTTCTTTAAAGTAAAAATCGGCAATCTTTAACTCTTGCTTCTTGTTAAATACCAGCGCCTTTGATTCTGACGATGTTTTTGCTTTATCTAAATCTGCGCCACCATGAATTTCGCGGGATACGATAAAGCCACCGGCCAACGTTGTTACGAGTAGCGTCGTTGAAACACTCGTCGCAATTGCCCTATCGGGCGAGCCGAGTAATGCCCGGCGGAGTGGCTTTGTCACAAGACCTACCAGGCTCAATGCAATAAAACCAGCCTCGGCGTCAATAGGCGCAGGACGATTTACCTGATCCTGGATTTTATCCCACATACGATCTTCCCACGTTTCTGTTTGTGGCGTTTCGGGTGCAAATGATTCAGGAGTCGTCATGGTTTTGATCCTATTAAAATAATAAAAGGGCCCAATAATCCTATGTAGATTACTGACAGGCCCTCTCTGTTAAGACAACTAACCATTTTGTTTTTGTGTGGTATCGCACACGCAAACACAGTGGCCAGATGTCCATCATGCAGCGTATCGGCGAAGCCAGGTGCGTTGCATGACCAGTGAGTACGAAATATCGTGCTAACTGGTCATACAGCCAAGAGGCTGGTTCCCGTAAGTACCTTGACTATACCCGGCGATATTTTCAAAGTCAACCTTTTTTCAGTGATTTGTATATTCGTCAATATAAAATTTTATATACAAAACTTAAGCCTGTTAAGTATGTAAAAATCGACAATGCAATGAGTGGGAGGGGGGTTGGTGGCGGCGTTGCCATGACTCTAGCAACACCGCCACCATACCTTCAGCGCTCGGCCGAGTCGCCGGGGTGGTAACCCATCTCGTCCCCCTCTTGGGTGACGACCAGGTGCGGTTGTGCACCGAACATCGGCTGAGGCGCGGGGATGTGAGCCTGGCTGGACAGCCGATGGTGCAGTGACTCAATCTCGGAGGCGAACTCCTTGCGGACCTCAGTCGTGACCTCCTCGCGGATCTGGTCGTGGGTCTTGGTGTAGGTGTCACGTGCACGGTTGGCTTCTGCCCGTGCCTCTTCGGCAGCAGTCTTGTCCTTGACAACCTCCAAGATCTGCCTGGCGGCGTCCACGACCTGCTCCTTGATGAGCTCGACCTGCTTCTTGATCTGCTCGTCATTCTGGGTCGAGAGACGCTGCTCGCGCAGGTCTAGTCGGTCCTGGGTGACACCTGCTGCTGACAGGATGTCGACCGCGCTAGCCAGCTTGGTGGCAATGACGCCCTCCTGTTGCTCCTTCCAGCCGGCGAACTCGTCTCGTTCCTTCTGGAACTCGACATCTCGCAGCTCGTGGCTGGAGCGTTCGTACACCCAACCTACCGGGTCAGCGATGGCGATGATGATCATGAACATCAGCACCACTGAGAACTGCGCCTCAGGAAACCGCGTCCACACGTACCACCCGAGCGCGACCATGACCGCACCAAGCAACACGACCCTGTAGAACAACTTGGTGGACTTGTTGCGGTTGTCGTTGAACGAGTTGATCGCCCACTCGAAGAGCTGGAGCTCGATGAACGTGAACGCCAGACCGAGCGGAACGCCCGTAAGGGTGAGGTCGCCGAAGCGCCATCCCTTCTGGATCACCATGAGCGCGAGCGCGAGCTCGATCAGGGCGTTGATGGGCTGGATGAGCGCCAGCTGCTTGCTCGAACGGTCGCCGCTGCGCGTTGCCAGCTTGGACATGTTGCCCTTCTGCTTCGACTCGGCGACGTACTTGATTGGCTGCGGCCTGACCTCGGCGTGTTGCGTCGGCGCGGCGGCCGGGGTCTGCTGGGCTGAAGACATGTTCTTGAACCAACTTCTCTTGGCCTTGACCTTGGGCACGCGGCGGCGGGGGGCCGCAGCGGCTTCCTGCTCATCCTGAACTGCGTTGAGTGTGTCGTCGAGACTCACCGGAATCACTTCCTTCGTTGTAGTTTCATTGCATTGTCGAAGAACTGCAAAAGCTTCCTCGACATGCGGGATTTGTGTGTTGCACGGAGAAATGCACTTGCTAAAAAGCAGCCTACTCCTCAATTTGTATAATTGTCAAACTATTCTGTGTTGCTGATTTACACTGTTACCGCTTGTGCTTTTTGCGCACAATCAGTCGAACAATACGCTGAAATGTCGTTGCATTTTTTACAAAGTACGATCAATTTGTTGCAGCTTACAAGCGCACAATTTTCGAAATTGCTCGTGCTCCCCTGGCAACGAACACATACACCAATGTCCTTTGCATTGTCGCTAAACTTCATGCCCATGCGATTATCAAAAACGTAGAGCGAGCCTTCCCACAGACCTTCGTCGGCATATTTTTCACCGTATTTAACGATGCCACCATCCATTTGATAGACGTCGGTAAAGCCGCGGTTTGTCATGAGACTACTTAGGATTTCGCAGCGTATGCCACCCGTACAATAGGTCACCACGGGTTTATTTTTTATGTCATCATACTTGTCGCTGTCGAGCTCCCTGATAAAATCTTTGGTCGTTGTAGTATCGGGCACGACAGCGTTTTTAAACTTGCCCACTTTTGCCTCATACGCATTGCGACCGTCGAAAAATATAACATCATCGCCATGCTTCTCAACAAGCGTATGTACTTGTTCGGGTTTTAGGTGTTTGCCACCGCCAACCACGCCTTTGTCATCGACCTTCAGCTCATCACCTGCCCCAAAGCTGACAATTTCGTCACGAACTTTAACGCTCAGCTTTGGAAAATCTTGACCAGTACCATCGCTCCATTTAAAAGTGATGTCCTTAAAAGGTGCATAGTTTTTCGCTTCTTTAACATAGGATTTTACCGCATCCATATCGCCACCAAGTGTGCCATTAATACCATGTTTAGAAATAAGAATTCGGCCTTTTAACCCTAACTTTTCGCAGAGATTTTTTTGCCACAATCGCAGCATTTCCGGTTCGTTAACCGGAGTAAATTTATAAAAGAGAATGATTTTCTGCATCCGCACAAGTATAACGAATTAACGGCTGGTAAACAATATAACCAGTAGTACTGCAATCAAGAAAACTAATGTAATCACTGCTCCGATGGCGGCAGTTTGAGGTTTCGAAACCCGCGCGCGAGTCGATGAACTATTGTCGTTTTGGGCATCTGAATGATTTAAGTCATCTTTGGTTTTGAGACTAGCCGGTGTCGGCTTGTCGATATCGGCCAGAACTACTTTTCCCGCGGCGAGCGACCCCATCATGGTGCGATTACGGAGGCCTGGATCACGCTCGTAACTCATTTCCTTTTCAACAATCTCACGCTCCAGGGCGACCCGGATATTACCCCCGCGCTCATGTTCTTGCACCAGTCGTCGCAGCCCGTATTCTGTTACAAGATTAGTTTCAAATACTCGACGCAAATTTGTCGCACCCACTTTGATATTAGCGGCGGCCACAAGTAGTTCAGGGCGAGATAATAATTCAACATTTTTCTGAGCGTGTTTTGGAGATTTTTCGGCAACAGCATTAGATTCTTGGCGTTGGCTTACTGCCGGCGCTTCGACAGCTTTGAGTGTCACCAGTCCAAGATGTTCGTTGCGCAGAATTGGAGCGATACGCTCGCCGAGAGGACGGACCTCTGAAGTTGTTTTCGCGGCGTAGGTTTCTCGTGCCAGGGAGCGAATTTGTTGCTCTTTTTGCACGACTTGTTGCTGGACCTTTTCGATTTGTTTCGCGAGCTTAGTCTCGACAGATTTGAATTGCTTTTCGCTGGTAATACGGCCCCGACGGCGACCGACAAAATAACCTATCAAGCCACCAACAAGCAGTGCGCTCCCCGTCCGACGGCGTTCATCATCCGTATAGTCTTCACGCGCTTCTGCGGTGCGTGTCGATACTGTTTGCTCAGCTCGGGCTTGCGCGGTAAAGTCCGTCGTTCCATTCTCACGGCGCTCTGATCGCAACGAAATAGCCGCAGTCGGTGGCAAGGGCAATGTATCGGCCTCTGGTACATCATGTTCTGGCTCTTGTCGGGGAGGGGCAGATTCGCCCAACTGCAAGTTCTGCACGGTATCAATATATGCTTCCTCGATCGGTTCGCCCACCCATCCCTCAGCGGTGGTGTCGCGTTGTAGGAAACGACGCATCGTCTCGAGCAAAGCAATACCAGCAGCATTTTCTTCTGCTGAACTTTCGTCCCCACTCTCAACTGCAATTGCCTGCTCGTTTATGAGTTCGGCGTGTCGCGCAGTAATATACGCTTCCGCAACTTCTAATTGCTCGGCTTCGCTTAAGGTTTCGAGTGGTGATTGCTGCGCTTCGTCCTCGGCTGACCTTTCACTATCCAAATCATTCGTTTCAGATGACTTCTCTGTGTCTTCTTCTGGTTGGCCTAGGATACGACGCCACAGGGGTTCCTCTGGACTTTCCGGCTTTTTTTCGTCACCCGATTTTGCGGACGAATCTGCTTTTTCGTTGTCGACATTGAAGAGCGGTAAGCGCTTGGTTTTCTTTTTTTTCTTAGACGAAGAGGCGTCTTCAACATTATCAGACGAAGATTCAGCATTGTTGCGGCCGAAAGGGTCGATTTCCATAAAATATTGCGTGCTTTTAAAAGAGAATGCTTGTGTTAGGTAACACCTTATTATAAGATGAGAGCTATCATTTAGCAATTAATATGGAGGCGGCAAAAAATGTTCATGTATTCTATCCACGGTTTCGAAACCACAGTCGCCCCCGGCAGCTAATTCTCGATACTTTCCAAAAACCTTAACTTCTAAACATTTATAAACACTTACTTCGCAGGAGGCGAAGCGCCATGACCAAACAACCAGACAAATCATCAGTCGCCCGTTTTTATTGGCGCCATGTCACCCGCTACCGGGGACTGACAATTGGCGCTCTCTTGAGCATTCCGGTAACCGTACTTATTAATGGCTATCTGCCACCGCTTGTTCTCGCCAGTGTATTAAATCGTTTAGCTACCCACCGCTACGACGCCCACGAATGGTGGGGAGTATTTGGCGCTTCCATCATTACGTACGCCATACTTTTACTCGCCGGTATGGTAATGTGGCGCGTTATAGACTACTTCGTCTGGCGCTTGGAAATGAACATTCAGCGTGACCTCGCCGAGGAAGTGTTCGATCATATGCTTCGGGAAAGCGCTGATTTCCACGCCAATAATTTTACCGGCTCATTAGTATCACAGAATAGTAAGTTACTGGGCGGGTACATTCGCGTCGCCGATACCTCATTCTTCGGCACACTACCCCTTATTGCCGGCATCATGATAACTACAATTATTCTGGCACCAAAAGCACCCTTGTATGTGACGTGCCTGGTTATTTTTAGCATCCTCTACATCATTCTGGCGCTTGTTATTGCCAAACCCGTTAGAAAATTAGGCGCAAAATATGCAGCAGCCGAAAGCAAGCAAACCGGATTTTTGGCCGATGCAATTACCAATGCGATGGCGATAAAAAGTTTTGCGCGGGGCGATTACGAACGCCGAAGGTTTGCAAAAACAACCCGCTTTACCGAACACACACTGAGGAATTTTGCACATGCACATCAACGTCACATGAACTTCTTAGGCACCCTGACACGCACCATTTCCGCCAGTGCCCTCGCCATCGCCGTTGTGAGCGTTGTGGTGTACCACGTCAATATCTCGGTCATGTTCCTCATCCTCACCTACACGATGGGTATCGTAGAGCAGCTGTTCCAGTTTGGGTTTACAGGGCTGCGCAATTACAATCGAGCCCTGGGCGATGCCGCCGACATGGTTGATATCCTTAGCCAATCACCATCAGTGGTGGACCCCGTAGCGCCAGAAATAAGCCGCGAACCCCTTGGCACCATCACCTTTGACAATGTCCAATTTGCCCATAGCGGCTCTGACGACGCCATTTTTAATGGCCTGTCAGTCGACATCAAAAAAGGTGAAAAGATTGGCCTAGTGGGACATTCGGGGTCCGGGAAAACTACATTTACCCGTTTGCTCCTTCGTTTTTCGGATATCCAGGGTGGTGAAATCCGCATTGATGATCAAAATATTGCCAAAATAACCCAAGATGACTTGCATGCAAAGATTGCCTATGTGCCCCAAGAGCCACTGCTGTTTCATCGTACTATTTCGGAAAATATCGGGTACGGCGCAGCAGATAGTGATAGCGACACCATCGAAGACGTTGCAAAGCTGGCCCACGCCGCCGAGTTTATCGATACTCTGCCCCAAGGTTACGACACACTGGTCGGCGAACGCGGCGTTAAGTTATCTGGTGGTCAACGCCAACGGGTCGCCATTGCTAGGGCAATGCTCAAAAATGCGCCAATTTTAGTGCTCGACGAAGCTACCAGTGCCCTGGACAGCGAAAGTGAAGTGCTCATCCAGGATGCACTCTGGAAACTCATGGAAGGTCGCACCGCAATTGTCATCGCACACCGCCTCAGTACCATCCAAAAAATGGACCGTATTGTTGTTATGGACAATGGGCGTATCGTCGAAACAGGAAACCACAAAGCCCTGCTGCGCAAGAAGAATGGCATCTACGCTAAGCTTTGGGCGCACCAAAGTGGCGGATTCATCGAAGACTAAAAAAGCCCCGCGTGTTGTGCGGGGCTTTTAGTGTATAGCCGTGGCTACTGTTTGTCTGGGTTGGTACCCTGCTCGTGGTCTTCTTTTTGCTCTTTCCCACCGGGGCGATTTTCGGCGTCTTGGCTTGGAACATCGTCGGCAGCATCGCCACTCTCGGAGTCGATACCAGCGGCGTCTTCTGGTTCAGCGTCTCCACCAGCAGCGTCGTTAGCCGCAGCTAATGCGCTTGGCTCAAAGACCGAGGCAATTGAATGCTCAAGCTCGGTGATAAGCTCAACACCTTCAGGAATTTTTACGTCGGCAACTGTCACGTGGTCGCCCACAGCAACAAGTTTTTCAGCATCGTATTCCAAAAAGTCTGGGATTTTACTTGGGACGGCGCGCACTTCGACAGTTTCTAACTGCGTAAGCACGATTAGTGAGTTACGTTCGGCCGGGCTGACGTCGTTACCTTCGTCATAATGCGCTCGGACAGGAACCTCAGCTTCAACCTTTTGGTTCTTGTTCACAGCGTTAAACACCAGATGTGTAAGCTGGTTTTTGCGCGGCTCAAACATTGCACTTTTGATAAGCACAACGAACTTGCGATCGCCTGCCGTTAGCTCAATTGGGTGGTGCTTGCCGGCTTTTTGGAATGTTTTGAACATGTCCAAGTAAGTCCCTTGAACGTTAATAGAATCCTTACCATGGTCATGAATGACGGCCGGAACGTGGCCTTCGCGGCGCAAATGCTTCACGGCTTTACCCGTTACTTCGCGCGCTTGAACATGTAGGGTAATAGCATCTTCTGACATAAATTATCTCCCTCTACATTTAGTTATTAACCTGTCTAGTATAGCATTTTAGGGTAGCTTTTACACCTTAAAGCGGGTATTCTAAGAAGTAATGTTTGATGTTACTCATCTTGTAGAGGTTGGCGGATTACTCTTTATCGCCCTTATTATTTTTGCCGAATCGGGCATGATGGTCGGCTTTTTCTTCCCTGGCGACACTTTGCTGTTTAGCGCGGGTATTCTAGCGGCTGGCGGCAAACTGCCGATTATTGCGACATTGTTTGTCATTGCCGGTGCGGCTATCCTTGGTGACAATATCGGGTACCAGATCGGCAAAAGCCTGGGACCACGTTTATTTCGCAAAAAAGATGGTTTGATTTTTCGCCACGATCACATTATGAGAGCCGAGAAATTCTACGAGAAATACGGTAGCAAAACTATGCTGATTGCTCATTTTATCCCAATTGTTCGCACCTTTGCGCCCGTTACTGCAGGTGCGGGTAATATGCCCCGAAGACAATTTATGTTTTACGATGCCATCGGCGACACTGCCTGGGCATTGAGCGTGACACTACTCGGCTATTATGTCGGGAGCCGCATTCCTGGCATCGAAAAATACATTGAGCCAGTACTCCTGGCTATCATTATTATTTTCTTAGCACCCACGCTCTACCATGTCTTCAAGGACCCTAAAATCCGCAGTGCATTAAAGCGCAAATTTAGAAAAACTTCTGACCACGAAGCTTAGAGCATCTTTTTGAGGAATTGGCCGGTGTAGCTAGCCGCTACTTTGGCGACCTGTTCGGGCGTGCCCTCGGCAACGATGTTACCACCACCCGAGCCACCCTCGGGACCCATATCGATAAGCCAGTCAGCGTTCTTGATAACATCCAGGTTGTGCTCGATAACGACCATGCTGTTGCCAGTGTCCACTAGAGCGTGCAGCATATGTAAAAGCTTGTCGACATCTGCCATGTGAAGACCGGTTGTGGGTTCGTCAAGGATGTAGAGCGTACGGCCAGTTGCCCGGCGCGAAAGCTCGCTCGATAGTTTGATACGCTGGGCTTCGCCGCCGCTCAATGTCGTCGCAGGCTGGCCTAAACGGATATAGCCAATACCAACTTCCACTAGCGTTTGTAGCTTGCGGGCAATTGCCGGAATATTCTCGAAGAATTCCAAGGCTTGCTCACAGGTCATGTCCAGAATGTCACTAATATCTTTGCCCTTATAGTGAATCTCGAGCGCTTCGCGGTTGTAGCGCTTGCCATGGCAGACTTCGCACGGTACATATACATCCGGCAAGAAGTGCATTTCGATCTTGATAATACCGTCACCACTACAGTTTTCGCAGCGACCACCTTTGACATTAAAACTAAAGCGCCCAGCGGTGTAGCCGCGCAGTTTTGCTTCGGGCATCTGCGCAAACAATTCACGAATCGGGGTAAACAAGCCGGTGTAGGTTGCGGGATTAGAACGCGGCGTACGCCCAATGGGCGACTGATCGATGATAATGGCCTTGTCGAGTTCTTTGATGCCGATAATATCGTCGTGACGGCCCGGTACAGTGTTGGCGCGGTGTAAACGAGCCAAAAGCTCTTTGCTGAGTATATCGTTAATTAGGCTGGATTTACCCGAGCCTGAAACGCCACTTACCACCACCAACTCACCCAGCGGGATACGGACATCGATATTCTGCAGGTTGTTTTCACGCGCTCCTATGATGTGGATTTCTTTGCCATTGCCCTTGCGGCGCTTTTTGGGTGTAGCGATTTCTTTTTTGCCTGAAAGATATTCGGCCGTAATACTGCCCTTGGTCTTCATAACTTCCGCGGGCGTTCCGGCCGCCACTACCTTACCTCCGTGAATGCCGGCTCCGGGACCAATATCGAGTAAGTAATCTGCTGTTCGGATGGTGTCCTCGTCGTGCTCGACCACAATAACGGTGTTACCAAGCTCCCTGAGGTGCTTGAGGGTTTTAATAAGACGGGCGTTGTCGCGCTGATGCAGCCCAATAGACGGCTCATCGAGCACGTACAGCACACCCATCAGGCCCGAGCCGATTTGTGTTGCCAAACGTATACGCTGCGCCTCACCGCCAGATAGCGTGGTAGCACTACGAAGAAGCGTCAGATAGTTAAGCCCGACGTCTTGTAAGAATTTCAGACGGGCACTGATTTCTTTCAGAATTAATTGCGCAATCTTGGCATCTTTTTCGTTTAATTTTAGGCCGCTAAACCAGCCTTCGGCATCGTCAATCGACAATACGCAGACGTCCATGATGGATTTCTGGGCCACGGTAATGGCCAGGACTTCTGGTTTCAAGCGCAAACCCTTACATTTGTAACAAGGCTTTTCTTGCATGAATTTTTCGATATCGCGGCGAATAAAATCGCTGTCGGTTTCTTTGTGCCGGCGTTCTAGATTAGGAATGACGCCCTCGTAAGTCGTGTTAAACGCTCGCCCGCCGCCAAGCGAAACGCTATAGCTATCTTTGCCCGTGCCATACAGCACGCGCTCAATATTTTCTGGGCTCAGCTCGCTGGTGGGAACATGCAGGCTAAACTTATATTTGTCGGCAACAGCCTGTAGTTTTTTCATATACCAGGCATCGGCATGGAAGCGATTGAACGGACGAATAGCGCCTTCGGCAATAGTCAGACGGCCATTCGGGATCACCAGCTCAGGATCAACTTCCAGACGGTTTCCTAAGCCGGTACAGACAGGACAGGCACCGTGGGGACTGTTAAAACTAAAGGTTCGTGGTTCCAGCTCGGGGATAGCAATTTCGGGGTGATCTGGGCAGGCATACATCAAACTAAACGTCGTAGTTTCGTTTTCGCTATCGGCATTCAGCACCACCATTTTACCTTCGGCGATATCAAGCGCCTGCTCGACACTCTGCGCCAGACGCGTCCGTGATTCTTCATTGTTAACCAGGCGGTCAACAACAATCTCTATACGGTGACGGTAGTTTTTGTCGAGTTCGGGGAATTCGTCGAGCGCGTAGACCACGCCGTCCACACGCACACGCGCAAAACCCGCACGACTGTACTGCTCGGGAATATGCTCGAAGGCACCTTTTTTGTCGATGACAACGGGCGCCAAAATCATTAATCTGGCGTCGGCCTGCAAAGCCGCAACTTGGTCAATAATCATGGCCGTTGTTTGGCGGGTCACGGGGTTGCCGTCTACCGGACAGTGCGGCACACCGATGCGGGCAAAAAACAGCCGTAAATAATCATAGATTTCAGTGACAGTCGCCACCGTACTGCGCGGGTTACGGCTGGTAGATTTTTGATCAATAGAAATAGCTGGCGAAAGGCCATCTATCTGGTCGACATCGGGCTTTTCCATCAGCCCCAAGAACTGGCGCGCATAGGAGCTCAGGCTTTCAACGTAGCGGCGTTGCCCTTCGGCATAGATCGTATCAAAAGCCAGCGAAGATTTACCGGACCCACTCAGCCCAGTAATGACCACGAGTTGATTACGCGGAATAGTAACATCCACGTTCTGCAAGTTATGCTCACGAGCACCTTTAACGACAATCTGATCAGCCACGCACGTCTCCCGTTTATCTGTAAAAACACCGTTCTAAGCTGGTAAATTATACATGGTTTACAAGACTTTTTCCAGATAGATTGTTACAAACCTAATTAATTTGTGAAATGGTTGCTAAAAATACAGTATTATTTTTTAGCATAGTAGAGTACAACATATCTATGTCCCCTCTTTATTTTGATACCCAAAAGATTGAACTCATAGCATTACCCGAAGAGGTCGCACTAATACATCCAGATTCGGAAAGGATAAAGCCCTTAGCCGAGCTGCTTGTCGCTAAAGAGTTCCCATTTACGTACGGAGACTTTCCACGTCCGAGCGCCCGCAAATGGGATGAAGAATATACGCAAAAGCTAGGGAGTATTGTTGCTAAAGAATTGGCAGACCACGACCCTCCGGCAGCGTTTAGCAGAACTACCGTTACTCGCTTAAACATTATGGGGCTTTTCCCCGCACGAGATTATTTTGATGTGCATAAACATTTTGGCGGCTTAGATGCATTTAAAAAGCTAATCGGCGTTGACCCAATTCTAGATACTAAAAATAATAAACGAAACGCTCAATATAACGATCTGTCATCACAAGAGCTTGCAGAATTACTCATTGAAAGATACAACGAGTTGGTTGAGTTGCCGGGGGGTGAGCGCTTCGAGGGGCCACTTATCAAACCAATACTAAAAGCAATGAACCTCATGAACCTAGCGCCTGGAAGTGAATATTTTGAGCGAAGATTCGGAGGAATAGGAGTCCTCAATGAGCATCTCGGGTATCCAAATGTGCGTAAATGGGACAGGCATGAATATATACTATATGGTGCAGCAGTTTTACGTCACAATGGCGCAGAGACACTAACATACGATAATCTTACGAAGTTGTCTGCTCATAAATATGGACCCGATTGTAAGGCGATTAGAGCACGTTTTAATTGGTACGAGTTTCAGACTCTCGCGGAAGAAGAATTACAGCGGCAACTCACCGCTGAAGAAAAACACCGACAAGATGTATTAAGCTATTACGATCCACTCCGTCAGTTGCTGCCACACGATGAGCATGTAACATACGACGAGATGGCTCAGCATCGCGCATTGTACTTAATCACAACTAGATATCTCAACGGTCAATCTCCAAAATTACCCGGTCGTATTGGCTCCAGCTGTGTGCAAGGAACTATTACTATGTTATTGCAAAAAAATCCACATCTGACTTTGGCAGATATTGAGACTGAAGCCGTTACGATGGATATTTTTGATGATCTTTGGCCGATGAATCATCCTCAGCGCCTGCCAATCCTTGCGAACTGTAAGCGCAAGTAAGTTACAATAAATTCATGGAGTTTATAAAACGTAACGCCAAACGAATCGTAGTGGATGGTGCTGGTTATTTGCTGCTGCTTGCTGCGGCACTCACTGGCTGGCTGCCTGGTCCTGGCGGCATTCCGCTCGCACTCGCTGGATTAGGGTTACTTTCGATTAATAATGAGTGGGCCCAGAGGCTCCGCACCTATTTGCTCGACCATGGCGGCAAAGTAGTGCAGTATATCTTTCCCAAAAATCGTTTCGTGGAATGGACATACGATATACTTGTCGTCGTTGTGCTAGGCGTCGTGACATGGCTGGCAATCGTGCATGCTGCTATTTGGCAAATCAGCCTTGCGACAGCATTATTTTTTATCGCGCTGGCGGTAGCCCTACTCAACAGAGATCGTTATAACCGCCTCAAGAGTCGCAACAAGCATAAGCAATAAGAATATTTTATTGACGGCTTTGCAATAAGCATCTATACTGCTGCTACTTCAGAAAGGGGGCAGCATGATAGATTTTCTATTTTTGGGTATTATTCCAGGCACATATATACAAATTACATTCGAAATGTGGCTCACTACATTCATTGTTTTTGTTTCGACCTGGGCAGTCAGCTACACGCTTTTAAAGTTACGCCCACTCCACCGATTGCGCTTAACTGCCAGCACATACATCGCTTCTTGGCAGGCTAAGCGTCTAAATCAGCGGGCATAATAGACTCGGCATACAACCGCAGTTCTTCGAGTGCAAACTGTTGGTGTTCGGTCAACTTCGTAGCCTTGAGCTCCTCGAGTCGTTTTGCAAATTTAGCAAAGCGGCTTTTTGTTTCACCAGCAAATAAGCGCTGTTTGCAGAATTCGTCCCATGTTGCCCGCTCTTCGCTCGTAAGGCTCGACGGATAATTACGCGCTTTATAAAGCGGCAGCAGTGCCTTGAGCCGTTTATCGTGGAGATCATCTTGCAGTAACTGCAGTTCGTCGGGTTTTGCAGCTCGGACTACCGGTAGTAATCTACTGTCGCCTGCTTCATAAAAGCCGTCATAAATTTGAGTGTCGACATCTTGTTCGTCTATGACCCACGATGTCTGCTGGCGTTCATCCATGATTTCCAGCGCCTTGATAATGTTTTCTTTGAACTGAGGATTACTCTGTAGTTTTTTGCGGTGAGTTTCAATTGCCGTAAGATCAATACCCAGACGCTTCTGGCTATCTTTGTCGAGTACTCCGAGTGGCGCCACCGCTGGGCAACGATTGTACTGCAAGGTTTTTACCGGCAGACGTGATGGTTCCTTGTCTCTGTCGGCTACCCAACGCCAACGATCTACCAGCTCCGCAGGGCTCATATCGAGGAACTCTGCTGGGTCTTCGCGTAAATCATACACGACAGCTGCCTGTTTTTTTGGATGTTTAGCGAGTATAACGACGGCGTTTGTCTTTTCAAATTCGTTTGAATATTTGCCGGATGTATACACGAACGGCCGGCCACTCTCGACTAGCTCAGCGACCTTTTTCTTGTCACGCATATTCAGTAGAAAATCGAACAGTTTAGGTTGCTTATCTTTGATCAGTTTCGCGACCGCAATCGAGGCAAATACGTCGTTGAGTGCATCGTGGGCTTTTTCATGATCCAGACCATTTATTTTCGTGAGATACTCCAGCCGAACGGTCGGCTTGCCGTCGGGTGCGAACGGCCATTTGATGCCATCTGGACGCAAGGCACGTGTCATACGGGCTATATCCAGCAGATCCCAACGGGAACGGTTGTCTTTCCATTGCCAGTCGTAAGGATCGGCAAAGTTTCGGTACAATGTAAAGCGCATAAACTCGTCGTCAAATCGTACGGTATTAAAACCTAGGAATATTGTCCCTGGTGTTGCTACCTCATCCTGAAAAATCTTTATAAACTCGGCTTCGGTGATGCCGTCGCGCTTTGTGTCCTGTGGAGTAATCCCCGTCACCATAATAGCGTCAGGTTCAGGCAAAATATCAGGTGTTATGGCAACGAGTATGTTAAAAGGCTCCCCGACTGGCTTCAAATCCATATCGGTGCGCTGCCCTGCAAACTGCATAATCCGGCCGTCGCGCGGACTTATGCCGGTGGTCTCTAGGTCGTAAAAGAAAAAACTGGCCGCCATATGGTTACCAGTTTAGCACGGTACTAAAAACTGCCTTCGTCCTGGTGATTTGAAATAGTGTAGGGTTTGCATGTCGAGTACCTGATAGTGCTACTTCTTCACGAAGGAACTGGCTAATGCGCCGAACCAGCTATGCTTTTGCTGAGGAGCACGACGAGCCGATCCCAGACGCTCCGACAATTGAGCATGTATGTCTTGGAGCATCTTCAAGCCCTGTCGGGTAAGTGGCTGCTGTATCTGGTCTGGATCGTTTGGATGGCCAAACTTTGCATAATCAACTGCACTCTCTAGCGCTTGCCCATCTTTTCCTGGCAGAATGTAGGTCACATTGCTGGCTACTCCGCCGGTACTTCTGTGCTGTTGGTGCATTATTTTGAAGCCACCTAACAACTTATCGGCACTTCTAATCGGGTCAATCCGGAGAGCAGCATGCAGCATAGGACCATTGAACGTCTCCACCGTAACACCGCCATCATCAAAGCTCTGTATTTTTGCACCCGCAACACCGTCGCCCTGCACTATTGAGTTATAGACAGGCTTAAACTGCTGGTAGAGTTCCTCTACTGCCTCTGGGGTCACTTTGTCTAGGTTTGCTTCGGGGTTGGTCATGGTAGGATCTCGGCGTGTTATTTGTATTAGTTGAGCTTAGCTTTAATATACCATTTCCCAGCGATTATTAAAGCTGATGGTCTCACCCGGTTTGATGCCTTGGCGGACGAGTTCGTGCATAATACCCAGGCGCTGCATGATGTCGCGGAGGCGTTGTACGCCTTCTTCGTTAGCAAAATCGGTACGGCCCGCAAACTGTTGAATCTTTGACCCGGTGACCACGAAACCATCATCTGTCCTCGCTACTTTCCAGTGATCAGCATCTTCACGGATACGTAGTATCGGGATAGCGTCGAGCTCGGCTTGGACCACCGCTTGCTTGGCGTGTGCAGTTATTACCGCGTCTTTGACCGCAAAAAGGAGCTCTTTGAGCCCCTGACCCGACTGGCTAGAAATTGCAAAAATCTTCGCGCTTTTAGGGGCAACCTTTTTTAATTGTTTCTGTAAATCGGCAACAATGTCATCATCAAGACCCTCGACTTTACTAAGCGCAATGATCTCGGGGCGCTCTGCAAGATCTTTCGAGTAACTTGCTAGCTCAGCTTTGATGGTTTTGTACGTCGTGGCGATATCGTCTTGATAGGCATCGACAAGATGGACAATGACTGCCGTGCGTTCGATGTGGCGCAAGAAGTCGTGGCCGAGTCCTTTGCCCTCAGAAGCACCTTCTATAAGACCAGGAATATCGGCGAACAGTACACTACTCTCGTTATCAATATCAACGACACCGAGATTTGGCGTCAACGTCGTGAAGGGATAATCAGCAATCTCGGGACGTGCGTTGCTGATGCGAGACAACAGGGTCGATTTGCCAGCATTCGGCATACCCACGAGACCGACATCAGCAATAATCTTGAGTTCGAGTTGTACGCTCAGCTGCTGGCCTTCCTCGCCCTTTTCGGCAAAGTTCGGTGCTTGGCGACGAGATGACACAAAGTGGGCATTACCAAAGCCGCCACGACCGCCTTTGGCGATAATTGCCTGCTGCTCATCTTTGGTGAGATCAGCAAGTACTTTACCGTCGCCGTCAGTTACAACGGTGCCGACAGGTACGGCAACAAGTAAGTCTTTGGCACTTCGTCCATGCTTTTTTGTTTGTCCGCCCGGTTTACCAGGTTCGGCTTTGAGCTGCTTATCGAAGCGAAAACGAGCCAGGGTATTTTGATTACGGCTGGCCGTCAGGACGACGCTCCCGCCGTTGCCGCCATCCCCACCATCGGGACCGCCCCGATCTATAAATTTTTCATGACGAAAACTCACACGGCCGTTGCCGCCATCACCCGCGAGAATATCGATGGTTACTTTATCTATAAATGCCATATGTTATCTGTAATTATAAAATTTTTCTCTGTTTTTAGCAATCTCTCTTTGGGGCGTTACAGGTTCGAGTGTAATTTGGAATGAAAAGCAAGCACCGGAGCGCAAGCGTACCCAGCGTACGACGGAGTGAGGAGCAGACTTTTTCGCCCGCAATGTGCCGTCTGCGTATGCCGAGCGACTAGTAGACGTAGCTAACACTATTAGCACGGTCGGCCGAAATCAGCTTCCAGTCGACCCGTCCCCAACCACCTGCCGGAGCTGAGTTGGTCATCGAAACTTGTCCATACGAGTTCATCTCGGATACCCAGATACTGCCGTCGTCGTTAATTTGCTCGACGTACACCACATGTCCCGCTCCAGAAGTACTGGTGACACCAGCTGCGCCAACTTGTGGCGTACGACCAGTAGCCAGGCCATAGGCGGCCGCGCGCGTCGCCCAGGTAGAAGCATTGCCGAGGTTAGACGGTACCGGGTTACCCGCAGAAGCACGCTTGTTGGCAACGTACCAGGTACAGTACCCGTAATCGTAGCCGTTGTAGCCATAGGTTGCCGAGCCACCACCGCCCCAGCCCAGATTGTAGCTGGTGGCTGCTTTAGCGACGGCCACTATCTTGATCGCATCAGGAATCACAATACGTGTGCCTGGCTTGAGGCCACTAATTTCGGCATCGTTAAATGCGATAATCTTGTCTTTGTTCGAGTTATACTTGGTGGCTAAACTGTCGGGGGTATCGCCAGCATTGACGGTATATACCATGCCGTTAACAGGAGGAATAAGCAAGTTCGTCCCGACTTGTAGGCCGTCGCCTGAAAGGTTGTTTGAAAGACGGATACTGTCTGACGTCACGCCATATTTTGCGGCCAAGCTCGATACCGTATCACCGCCGACCGTCGTATAACTGACGATGTCTTTGTTTGTCTTAAAGGCAGTAGTGACCACCTGTGGCTTGGACACTACGGTGGCGCTGGCAGACGCCATGGTAAGCTCGGCGCTCTGCGAGTCAGCCTGGTTGGTAATAGCCGTCGTCTCGGCCAGTCCGCTCATGCGAGCCACGGTGAGGGCAATTTTGGCAGACGCTAATTGGTCGAGGGGGTTTGCGGCGGCCGATGGACCAGCCGTAATAGCATTTACTTGGCCACTCGTGGATGATCGTGGGTTGATAATAACAATCGCGGCAACGACTCCCAGTATTGCCACGTTAGCGGCAATAAAGCTACCACGAACCAGACGACGATGCGTCGCGACTTGGTTAAATTGTAATTTAAGTCTTCGAAGGAAGGTGCCTTTACGCGCCGTTCGGGCAAAAGGCATCCGTGCGCTAACACTTCGGAAAGTTGTATTACTAATACAATGCTCCTATTAGGGTCGCCGCTAAAGCAGCGTCTTCTGTCGAGTCTTATTGAGGTGATAGCTACCTATCGTAACTACCATTGTCGACAAAAGAATAACGTAGCCTCACTATCCTAAACGGAACATGCACCACGTTATGCATGCAAGTATAGCAAAAATCACTCAAAATTCAACATTAGCGAGTGATATTTGTCACACTTTACAGAGGTGGGGACGTTACTCGCCACACAGTTTATGGCAGTATTTTTGCGTCAAAGCTTCGTGTTCTTCAAGCGTTTTGCTGAAATACGTCGTACCGTCGTCGCCAGCTACAAAATAGAGCCAATCGGTCGTTGCGGGGTGCGCTACCGCCTTCAGCGAGCTATCACTGACGTTGCTGATCGGTGCCGGCGGGAAGCCTTTGTGGAGCAAGGTGTTATACGGAGAATCATAATCGAGCGACGGCGTGACACCAGCATGTACGGCCCCGTACCTTGCAGTAACATCAGAGCCGAGCATCATATCAATCCGCAGCCGCTTCAGAAACACTTGGGCAGCTTGGTTACGGTCGGTTTGCCGTGGCACTTCTTGCTCCACGATAGAGGCTAGAATAACGCCCTGGTAGACCGTCAGACCCTGCGCTGCAAAACCGCGCCGGATGTCAGTGGTGAGATGTTTTTGCATTTCGTCCAGCGAAGCACCAATGATTACCTTCGGATCGGTTGTGGCGGTCTTCTGAAAAGAATCCGGGTACAGAAAACCTTCTAGGCTCGCGGTGCTTGGGTTATCAGCCAGAGCCGGGTACGTCGCACGGTAGGCATCGGCACTCAGTGCAGCGTCGACCGCTGCGGTCTCGAAGCCTGATTTTATGAATGCCTGACGAATCTCGTCAATCCGTTTACCAGGTAAAATCGTCACTAGATCCGCCGCAACCTTACCATGCACCAGCTTATCGACGATTTTCTGCACTGATTCGCTCTTGCTTAAACTATATGTGCCCGCTTGTAGCTTTTCGCGGTAATTGTGACTGCTGATATACCACTCGAAAGATTGTGCGCTACGGATCAAACCAGCTGTTTCGAGCTGCGAAGATATCTGATTGACGGTCGAACCGGTGGCGACGGTGACATACTGCGTCGCAGTGTCGTTATTAATAGGGCGCAAGTTTTGGAAATACACGTGTCGCACTACTACCATTCCAGCAAGCATAAGGACCGCGATAACTCCCAGTAGCACGACAAGTTTTCGGGGGAGTCGGCCAGCTTGTTTGTGCAATCGATAATGTCGCACGTACTTACCTCGTTTCATTCAAATAATCATCCAATATATAGACTGCAGCTAGGGCATCGATATCACCCTTTTCATATTGCTTCCCACGGGCAGCAAGTTCGGCTTCGGCCTGTCGAGACGTTACGGCCTCGTCCTGTAATTTTATGGGCAAACCAACCTCCGTGGCAAGCATATGCGCAAAGGTTTCGGCATATTCTGTCTGGGCAGTCGACTGGCCCTCCAGCCCGCGCGGCAAGCCCACAACAAGTTGCGTGACACTTTCTGTTTCGCAAATATCACGAAGTGTCTGCCAGATGTTGTCGTCGTTCGGAATGGTTTTGTAGGGGCTCGAGAGCCGCGCCACAAACGATGCTAACGCCAAGCCTATGCGCTTACTGCCAACATCCAGGGCCAGAACACTACCGTTACGCTCGGTCATTTTTTAGTAGACGCTTTATCCACCACGATCGTTATTTTGCTAGTGTTCTTTGGTACCGAGCTAACCCAGAATGGGCTGAGGTGGACTTTTACGTCGGTAACTCCAGGGAGATTCTTGATCATCGGAATAACTTCACCGCTCTTTTTGCCGGCCGCTTGTTTCTTGAGCGCATCTTGATGTAGCTCTGGTCCAACGGTACCGGTGGTTTGCAGATTAATCTTTTTGGTAGTGGGGGTGGCTGCAATAACGCGAATCTGTGCCTTATCGAGACCGTTAGTCAGAATAGTTTCCTTGCTGGTGTCGACTTGCCCCTTAATGTCATCGTTAAGCAGCGTATCGAGGTTGTCTTTTTCGGTGCCGAACATGGTGTAGGTGTAGATGGCCGTAACGGTGACATTATCTGCCTGATCGCCAACATTACTGCTGCTGGTGATGGCAGGTTCGCCGGCATCGAACGTATCCGGTAATGCGTACTGACCGTCTTGCTTGAGCTGTTGTTTGAGCGCTGTCTTTACGCTTTCTGTTTCGCTGGATGTCGTGATTTTTTGTTTAGCACCATCGATGTCACCCTGTTGGACGACTTTGACGATGTCATCGGTACCACCACTGGCGGAACCAGATGCGCTCGCGTCCGACCTACCTGCAACGGTAAAAGTTTTAGAGCCATCGGTATTGTATTTAGCGCCTCCGGCCTGTGCCGTAATACTAATATTGTTAGAAGTGTAAATTGCGCATGGAGCCTCGTATCCACTTATCGAGAAACTAGTGCTCTCTTGCGTAATATATGTCTGGCCACCAGTGCTTACGCCTGTTCCAGCAGCAACTTCCGGTGGGTTGCCCGACCCAGAACATTTCTTAGCAGTCATCTTGACGTTTCCGGTAGCTTTATCGCCGTTGTTCTTACTACCGGTAGCAGCAACTTGCTGCGATTGGGTCTTTTGCTGCTGAGCTATCTTGGCCGGAACAGTCAGGGTGGCTTTATCAAGTTTCTGAGCAGCGGTGTCGAGGGTAGGAGTCAGGCTACTGTTTACATCAGAAGCATCGGTCGTAACCGTAATCGTCGCTTTCGGCAATACGGCTATACAGACATACAAACCGACGATCAAGAGGATTAGCGCCACAACTCCGGCGGCAGTGAGTGCCCGGAATTTATTAAAATTAGGGATCTTCAGTTTCTTATCTTTCTTGGGCTTAGCGACCTTGCCAGCTATGCCAGCGGCGGCGCCACCAGCCACACCTGCGGCGGCATCGTCTTCATCTTCGTCATCATCTAGTGCGAGCGTTTCGATATCATTGGTGGCTGCAGCAACGGCGGCCGTGCCACTCACAGCTGCGAGGTCACCGATGGGTGCAGAGCCAGCATTTTCGGCAGTAAAGCCTTCTTCGTCTTCGGATGCATCGATAACATCATCTCCGACGGGGATCGCCGCAGCCGGTATTTCGGGCTTGCTTAGCGGGTTTTTGGCAACATATAATCCGACCGCACCTGCCAAAGGCATTAGGGCAGCCTCAGAGGTAATAAGTACGACATGTTTGTTGGCAGCTTCAGCACTACGCTTCAGCAATTTCATATTCACGATACTCTGGAACACACTGGCGCGCTTCGGCAGTACCAGGGCAACAATCTTGTGTGGCGAACTACGCAGCTTGTCGATTATAGTCGTGATTTCGTCGTCGACATCGATGTAAACGGTGTCTTTGGTAGTACTGCTTGTACTCATACTTGTAACATCCTATCAATTTTTTCCCGAATAGAACCTGAACCATTGCCGCTAAACTGCATTGTATCGAGACCAACACGGAGTAGTCCCATGGCGGTAATAAATGTGTGGTCGTTAACTTGACCAGTAATGTCGGTGATGCCCACAACTTGTTCAGGACGGATATAGCGTACTACGGGCTTGCGAGTAAACGGCAGGTCTTTGTACCAGTCAGCGGCTTCGAGTTTATCGACCAAAATCTGCAGGCTCGAGCCACCACCGCAGAGATGGATTGTATAGGGCAAGTGGTCTAACTTATCAAACTCACCAAGTGCGAGTTCGACACCACTGATCCAAACATCGGCCGTCTTTTGCAAGGCGCCTTCGATAGCCACCAGCTTTGCCTTAGGAACTTTATCGGTCGCCAGTGCGAGCTTGAGTTGCTCGGCCTGCGAAAATTCGACATTGAGGTCACGTTCCACCGATCGCGTATACGCCCGGCCACCGATACCAAACATCTTCGTGCCTTGCACACCACCGTCGTTAATGACGGCGATATCAGTCGTCCCACCACCGACGTCCATGAGGATAGTGCTGAGACTTTGGTTGGGGTTATTGCCGATAACAGAGCGCGCAACGGCAAATGGTTCTGCGGCAACTGCCAGTAAGTCCAGGTCAAGCTCTTGAGCGGTACGTTCGAGGGCACCAATGTGAATCATGGGAGCAAATGCAGTGTAAAGTTGGATAACGACATCTTTGCCCTGGAAGCCAATCGGGTTAGTAACGGGATACCCGTCAATCTCGAGGCTGACGAGTGCGCTGTTTACCAAACGGACATCGACTTCTTTGCCACCGAGTTCAACCGCCAGTTGGCTTTTAGCCTTTTCTTCGGCTCTTTGCTGTACCAGGCGAATAATCTTTTCCATTTCGGTGATATCGAGCACCTTGTTGGCCTGCTTGCGGCTGATGCGTACGGTGGTGGTCGTACCTTTTACCAGCTCACCAGCAATACCTATGACTGCCGTGCGCGCGCTGACACCCGCCTGTTCCTCGGCATCATGCAAGGCTTGGTCACAGTTCTGGACGACACTAGCAATGTCACTAATGGCACCAGCTTGCATGTCGGTCAGGTTTTGGTGGGCCCGGCCAACACCGATGATCTCTATTGAGCCATCTTCGGGTGATACTTTGCCAATAAGCGCCTTCACAAACTCCGTACCGATGTCGAGCCCAACAATATACTGCTCTTCAGCGGTCTTTTTTGTTTTGTCAGCAGCGATTTTTCGGGCTTGGCCAACTGCGGTAGTTGCCTTGCCTGCAAAATCACGGCTGAGGTCCTTGAATTTATCAAGCATATCCGTTTTATTTTAGCACAATTTAACACTTTAAAACCTATTTGAAATATCTTTGCTTATATTGTATAATTAGAACAATTACGAGTGTACACAACGATATGACATCCGAATCCATCCCCAAACAACCTAAACCAATCAGTATTTCCTTAGAGGTACCGATGGCTTATGATCAGCACTCCTTGGTCAGACAAGAAATATTGGAAACTGCTCGTGAATATAGAATGTTTCAGAACCCCGATATATTTGACGTCGTTGCTACTGGTGTACCTCTTAACGGTAGTATGCCTCGCTCCATTAAAGGTATCCTGGGCCAAGGCCACAAGCATCTTAGCTTTAAGGCAGCACATGATACCAGTAGTATGCCCGCAGATGCAGATGTGTTCATCACGCTGCACGGATCACAACCCGGACACCAAATTCATATTGATAGCGACCCTGCCGTAGCGGTCGAATTTGGATGGAACAAACCCTTCCTCGTAAGTCCTCATGAATGGTCTCAGACTGCAAAGATGGATTGCGGCGACGTTGCAACCATGCTTGATGAATATATTCCTGATGCCACGAGAAGCTTCGAAAAGTTGGTTGACCCGCGCGCAGCGCGCTCATTTGGAGCTATCGCTCTGGGCATGGGCGACGCCGTGAAAGAGATCGCAAAGACAAGTAAAACAAGTCGCTCGTTCATAGAAAAAGAATACGCAGACGATTACACTGCTACCCGTGGGGCTATGCTAAAAATCGAAGAGACAAATGGGGTTCCTAAATATACCCTGAGTGTGACCGCACCTCTTGATACTTGGAGTAAGCGTGTCATTGAACGTTTCAGTTATTCTTTTGAATTCAGGCAGCCACAGAGCCATTTAAGAGATTTACAGCCCGTGGATTCCACGGTCAGCGTTCAACTGCTTAGCCAAGATGTTAGTCGAAAAGATTTAGAAAAAAGCCTTACCTACATTCAGTCGAACATTGATGGCTATCATGTATGTTTGGGCGCGCTTCAATCACTCGCTCGTAAATTTAGATAGATTATTGCAAGACGGCTTTGATTCTTCGGATGCCGGAGCTGCTGGATTCTTCTTTGACAATCTTGAAGCGCTTGCCACCTTCGGCTAACTGGCCGGTATGGTCGACGTGCGGGCCACCACAAATTTCGAAACTAAAGGGCATATCTTCGCCATTCTTTTGCATACGGTAACACTTTACGACGTCGCCATAGCGGTCACCGAAGGCACCGAGCACACGCAAGTCTTCTACGGCATGCTTAGTTGGGTGTTCTTCCCATGTCACGGTAAGGTCTTTATCAATCTGTTCGTTCACCATGTCTTCGACCTGTTTTATCTGTTCGGGGGTCATTTTTTCGGGGTGGCTAAAGTCGAAACGTAGACGTTCTTCGGTGATGTTACTGCCATGTTGGATAACGTGGTCGCCCAGGACCGTGCGAAGGCTCTGATACATCAGGTGTGTGGCAGTGTGGTATTTCTTGTGCTGGTCGGTTTGACCGCCCAGGCCACCTTTAAATACGCCCTTAGTGGCGGTTTGCGAGCGCTCGCGCTGCTCTTTCATCTTGGCATCAAATTCTGCGCGCCAGTCATCTGATAATTTCAAATCCTGCTTGTACACTTCTTCGGTCGATAGTTCCACTGGGAATCCATAGGTGTCGTACAGTGTGAACAAGTCATCACCAGTTATATGAAGGGCTTGCCTCTGTCGCATGTCGCTACCCTTGAATTCGCCGACCGAGACTGCAGTCGGGTTTTGTATAGCAAGCTTTTTGAACTGTTTGAGACCGTTGCGGAGCGTCTGGCGGAAGGCCTTTTCTTCTTTGACGAGGATTTCGATAATACTCACACGGTTCTCACGGACTTCGGGGAAATCGTCGTGATACAGATCGGCAATGACGGGCACAATCTGTTCCAAAAAGTTCTGTTCTATACCGAGCTCGAAGGCAAAACGCACCGCACGGCGCACCAGGCGGCGCATAACGTAGCCTTGCTCTTTGTTGCTCGGCACGCAGCCATCGACAGCTAGGAATGTGGCAGCGCGCAAGTGGTCGGCAATCACACGCATGGCATTGGTGTGGCTCTCGTATTTCTTAGCGCTTAGTTGCTCTAGCTTTTCAATAATGGGCCACATCAGGCTTATCTTGAAGACATCGGGGTCGCCAAGTTTGGCTGCAGCGATACGCTCTAGGCCGGAGCCGTGGTCGATATTTGGTTTCTGCAGCGGCTCGAACTTGCCATCAGCGACTTTTTTATAGGCCATAAAGACGTTGTTGCCGATTTCCATAAAGCGGCCGCAGTCGCAGTTGGGGTGGCAATGCTCACCGTAACTTGTGTCATGGGGTGTTTCAAAGTCGTAGAACATCTCGCTGTCCGGGCCGCAGGGGTCGCCAACAGGTGTGGTTTCTGGGCCACCGTTGCGGCTCCACCAGTTTTTGCTGCCGTCGTAATAAAAGATGCGTTCGCCGTCGTTAATGCCGCGAGCATAGCCCTGCTCTTCCGAGCCAATTTCGGCTTCGCCACTGCTTAGACCTTTTGCTTCAAACAGTCGCTTCCATATGTTGGCAGCCTCGGTATCCTTAGGGATGTCATATTCCGGTGCGCCAATAAAGCACGTAACATACAGCTTGCTCATATCCAGGCCGATTTCCTCGTGCAGGAATTCGAACATCCACTGTATCTGTTGTTCCTTAAAATAGTCACCTAACGACCAGTTACCAAGCATCTCAAAAAACGTCGTATGGCGGTTATCGCCGATATCTTCGATGTCCTGCGCACGCAGGCAGGTTTGGCTGTCGACGATGCGCAGACCCTTCGGGTGGGTCTCGCCTAACAGATACGGAATCATCGGTTGCATACCGGAACCCGTAAAGAGTGTTGTGGGGTCGTCCTTGAGCACCAGGGGCGCACGGTTGATTACGGCGTGTTGCCTGCTGGAGAAGAATTCAAGGTATTTTGAGCGGATTTCTTGGGCTGTCATGAGACATACTATAACAGAGGTAGTTCTATTGACAAAAAGCCTATACTAGAGTATAATTGTGCAAGTTCGTCAAGAACCCACCACACGAAACGAAACAGTCGTTTCCGCACCTAAGGAGCAGTTGTGAAGAAATTCCAGGAAAAGATCCAGGAAAAGCTCAGCAAGTTTGCCGAGGCCGTCGTCACAGCAGATCCCCACATCTGGGTAGAATCAACCGAGAAGGAGTCGTGAACAACGACGACCAGGTTAGGAGGCACATACCAGTCACTAATGACTATCGTCTTCAGCGACAATTGCCTCTACCATGGGGAGAAGCCATCCGACTTTTCTTCCGCGACAACAAAGTAGGCATCTTCAAGAAGGTAAGCGCCCGTTACTTGCCCGCCCTACTTACTGCAGCTGGTTTTGCAGATGACGCCGCTCCGTTTATCGGTCTCTTGGATGAGCCACTTACCTTCGGGTTTTTGGCATGGTGCCTTTACCGCATCAACAAGTACCGCAAAACGGGCAACTGACGAACAACAACCCTTCGCTAGGACGAGGTCATGCACGCTTTACGAGCATGATTGACTACGAGGGGCAAGCCGCATAGAAATAAACGTGACGTGATGCAGCCTTTGGCTCATCTTCCCACCTTTCTTTCACTACTATGCGGCTCTTTTCATGTCTAAAATTCGCTTGCTGTAGCCATTCGTACAGGTACGAACGTGGCGACATGCTAGGATACAACGCGTAAGAGGACGACACTCATGGCAGAAAAATTACCCAAACGGAGCTGGCAAGCAGCACTGATATTATTTCTAAAAGCCGAGGGCATGGGCATGGGAGCTAAGATTATCCTGCGATTCATCCCGGCGGCGTATATTCCTTTTGGGATTCTTAACGATGTGACAGGTATCGGCTTTATCGATGACCCCTTAACTATTGGATTTGCATTGTACGTGCTGTGGCGGATTAATAAATACCGTAACCCCAATAAATATACTTAATCTAGTGTTGTAATTTTTGTATAAATACCACGAATTTGACCTTTTGGGTGTATTGTGGGGCTATGTAACGAAAGGCTGAGCGCATCGCTCGATAGTCTTTACAGTTCGACAGGAGGCTGCTGGTCCCCATGACCACGCCTCTTCCTTGATTTTACGGGGATACAATTTCATACCGCTAGTCACCACAACCGTGC
The DNA here is from genome assembly GCA_039930145.1 of Saccharimonadales bacterium (SeqCode). Taxonomy (GTDB): domain Bacteria; phylum Patescibacteriota; class Saccharimonadia; order Saccharimonadales; family UBA4665; genus DAIESS01. The sequence goes on from JBDSPW010000001.1 coordinate 42,306, forward strand.
CGAGGGGCACAGAACGGATTGGTGTGTCATGACATTCAGTATTGGCAATTGGCTCGCAGCCCTAACCACTGGCCTGGTGCTGCTCGGTCTCTTGATTCAGTGGGGTCACAAGCTCCCGG
>JBDSPW010000002.1:0-20543 GCA_039930145.1 Saccharimonadales bacterium (SeqCode)
ACGCCGACCAGATTGCTATCAAGGATATCGACCCCGTAGGGGCCCGGACATTTCACGATCTAAAGCCCGATGCATTGATTATTTTCTCAGTCGTGCCAAGTTTTGATATCTGGATGGAACGTCTGCACTCTCGAGGTCAAATGGCACCAGACGAGCTTATTCGTCGTATGCACAGTGCCGAAGAAGAGTTACTGACTGCTCTGGAGAGTGATTACTATCGTTTTATTATCAATGACACTGTGGAAGGTACTACCGCCGAAGTTCATCGCTTAGCAACTACTGGCTATTACGATCCGTTCAAGGAGCGTCTGGCGCGTGAAACTACGGAGCGCCTCTTAGGGGAAGTCAAAAGGTATTTGGCTGATCGTTCCTAGCACTCTTGATTCTCGAGTGCTAAAGCATTATAATTTAGACCCTGACAGAGCGACAAAAGCAAATTTTGAGCGCCATTATTGAGCAGTATGCCGAGGTGGCAAGTCCGGTTGGTAGTAACTTGCTGGCCAAGGCGTTTAACGTCTCTTCGGCAACGGTTCGGGCCGAGATGGCCGAACTGGAACGCCTCGGTTATATCAACCAGCCCCACACCAGTGCTGGCCGTATCCCGACCGACAAAGGCTACCGCGAATACGTGAACACCATTACGGAATCTAAAGACGTGGCACCCGATCACCGTGGGGGTGAACGGGCTCTCGCAGCTCGGGCCCAACACAGTGGTTCGCCCGATCGGGCAATTCGTAATACCGTAGACACGCTCGTCGAGCTGACACACAATTTAGGCCTGGCGACTATTGGCGACCAGTTGTACATGAGCGGCCTTAGCAACTTATTTGGCCAGCCAGAGTTTGTAACGGGCAGCCAAGTGCAACAGGTTGCGCGCCTGCTCGATAATCTCGAGCCATGGTTACGAGAAGCAGCACCGAATAAGCCGCTCAGTGTATACATCGGAAACGAAAACCCTATTGGTCGTAGTGCAGGTGTAAGTCTAATTATCAGCCGCTTCCGTAGTTCATACTCCGACCAGAGTTATATTGGCGTACTCGGCCCGACTCGCCAGAGCTACAAAGACGTCATGACGCTGGTACGACACGCCGGTGAAGCGCTTGAGGAGGCTCTCTATGCCTGAGCTAGAAGATAGCCCGCTGTATCTCAAGACGCTCGCAGACACATTTACTATCAAAGAATGGGCCCAGTCAGGCACGCCAATCGCTGCCGATGTCCTTAGGGGTAAAAACTTTCTGCGAGCAGTAATAGAGCTGGAGGACGTGGATGCAGCAGAAATATTGCTTGATAGGGCGCGAAAAGATGCTGATTTTGATAAAAAACTAATAGAGAATTTTGAAGTATGACAGAGAAGAAAGCTACCAAAAGCAACAAAGATGACAATAAAGCGCAGATTGCAGCGCTCACCGAAGCCTTGCAGCGTGAACGCGCCGATGCCGTTAATATTCGCCGTCAACACGAATCGCAGATGGCTAATCTACGCACCATGGTAAAATCATCGGTAATCAGCGACTTATTACCAGTTATCGACAATTTCGAGCGCGCCCTCAAGCACGTACCACAGGATCTCGAAGGCAATGATTATGTCAAAGGCGTCAACGGCGTCGTCAAACAGTTCGAAAAAACACTCGAAAGTATTGGTGTGGAACGTATCAAAACCGTCGGGGAGCACTTTGACCCCAAGCTACACGAAGCTATCAGTATGGAAGATGGTGAAGGCGACCACGAAATTGTATCCGAAGAACTACAGGCCGGCTACAAGATTGGCGATGACGTTATTCGCCATGCCATGGTCCGCGTCAAACAGGGCTAAGCGAGTAGGTTCAATACTTTAAAGACGGCGATAATCACCAACCAGCCACCGGCCAGACCGTAGACGACCATTTTCCAGCGTTTCATAAAGGCGAGTACGCCCAGGAATATGTTGATAAACATCGACGTTTCCACTGCCAACTGTTGGTGGCCGATAGCTTTACCGAGGACGTTGCTCGAGTATGCCGAGCCTATTGATTCCGGCTGTAAGTAGGCGATGGCTGCGTAGACAAAAAAGATACTTGCCAGTCCAATGCTGAATACCATCTCGGTAATAGTCGTATTTTTTGATACAAAAATTGGTGAAGTAATCTTAGGTGGGTGCTCGCGGGTTTCGACGAGCTCGGCCGGAACTTCTTGGGTTTCTAAATGATGCGTCGGGTTGGTGTCGTCAGGTGTTACGACGGCCTCAGAGACGGCGGGATCATTTTTTGAAGCGTCTTCGGAAGGGTTCATGGTTGTTATGCTTTGTTTACTTTACTAAATATACCCTTTGGCAGCATTGGCTAGCAAGTGGTGTGCTATCTGTCACACGCTAGGTTGACAAATAATAAATTAGTTGTATATTTATGTCTATCTAAAAAGTTAAGCGTTATAACTATGTTCGGATTTCAATCAGCCAACAATCTTCCTTACGAAGAACTAAGTCACCAACCAGGTTCGGACCAAATTAACGAGTTCCAGTGGGTGATGCAAACTTTCATTGGCGACACGGCAACGGCAAGGGTGGCAGAATTACATTTGCCACATCCACATGCGCCGGCTGAAAAGTTTGTCCTAGCTGTCCACGCCCTCCATATATCAAACATTTTGCATCTTCATCACCAAAGCTAAACCTTTATTATGATTAAGACATGCGAAGATTGTAGTCTGCAGACGTGCGACATAACCGACGGCCAGTTAGCTGCGGGATGGTTTAAGCTGATGTTCGACGATAAAACGCGCGAAAAGCTAGCAAGCGATGAGTTGGCAGCTTTTGACTCTCCAGAGGCACGGGCATCGACTGACCCAGCAATACGTAAAATGGCGACAGGCCGCGCCATCGCTCTGTGCTTCCAGCGCCGCTCTGACCTGGCACCGAACTGTCCGCTGACAGCGCTCTATGAGTATGCCCATATCGATGATGCCAACCTCCCCGTAAAACTATAATTAGCACTCTTGACTATCGAGTGCTAATTTTTTATGATAAAATTATTGTTAGCACTCTAATGTATCTATTGCTAAACGAAAGGAATTCTACCAATGGGAAAAATTATCGGAATCGACCTCGGAACTACTAACTCGGCTATGGCTGTTATGCAATCCGGAAAACCAGAAATTATTGCCAACAGCGAGGGTGCACGCACCACGCCATCTGTCGTGGCTATTAACAAGAACGGGGAACGCTTGGTAGGTCAAGTGGCTCGCCGCCAGCAAGTGACCAACAGCAAGAACACGATTTACGAAGTAAAGCGCCTGATCGGCCGAAACTTTAACGACGAAGAAGTCCAGCGCGACCTCAAACTCATGGGCTACGAAATCGTCAAGAGTGGTAACGGCGTTAAAGTGAGTATGGGCGACAAAGAATACAGCCCCGAAGAAGTCAGCGCCATGATTCTCGGCAAACTCAAAAGTGATGCCGAAAGCTTCCTGGGCGACAAAGTAACCGAAGCGGTCATTACCGTTCCGGCGTACTTTGACGACTCGCAGCGCCAAGCTACCAAAGATGCTGGTAAAATTGCTGGCCTGGAAGTAAAGCGTATTATCAACGAACCAACCGCGGCCGCCCTGGCATACGGTTTGGACAAGGGTAAGAAAGCCGATGAAAAGATTGCTGTCTACGACCTTGGTGGTGGTACCTTCGATGTATCTATCCTCGAGCTAGGCGATGGCGTCTTCGAAGTAAAGAGTACCAATGGCGATACGCACCTCGGTGGTGCCGACTTCGACCGTGTCCTGGTTAACTACTTTGTTGATGAATTCAAAAAAGAACAGGGCGTCGATATCAGTAACGACAAAGCTGCCATGCAGCGCCTGCGTGACGAAGCCGAAAAGGCCAAGATCGAGCTTTCGACCGCTCAAGAAGTCGATGTTAACTTACCGTTCTTGACTGCCGACGCCGATGGTCCGAAGCACTTCGAGCACAAACTGACCCGCGCCAAACTCGAGAGCTTAGTAGGTGATCTTATTTCTAAGACCAGTGAGCCTTGCGAGAAAGCTCTGAAAGACGCCGGCCTTAAGGCCAGTGAAATCGACGCCGTAGTACTGGTAGGCGGTATGACCCGCATGCCCTCCGTACAAGAGAAGGTAAAAGCCATCTTCGGCAAAGACCCTATGAAGGGCGTAAACCCTGACGAAGTTGTTGCCATTGGTGCAGCTATCCAGGGTGGTGTGCTGCAGGGCGACGTCAAAGATGTCTTGTTGCTGGATGTGACTCCACTGAGCCTTGGTATCGAAACCATGGGTGGTGTCATGACCAAGCTCATCGAGCGTAACACGACTATTCCAACCAGCAAATCTGAAGTATTTAGTACTGCTGCCGATAACCAACCACAGGTAGAAATCCATGTCGGTCAGGGCGAACGTGACATGATCGAAGGCAACAAGAGCCTCGGTCGCTTTGTACTCGATGGTATTCCCCCAGCTCCCCGTGGCGTTCCACAGGTTGAAGTGACCTTTAACATCGACGCTAACGGCATTCTGCATGTCTCCGCCAAGGACAAAGGCACCGGCAAAGAGCAGAGCATTACCATCCAAGGTTCTGGCAACCTCGACAAAACCGAAGTCGAAAAGATGGCCAAAGACGCCGAAGCCCACGCTGACGAAGACAAGAAGAAGAAAGAAGCCGTCGAAGCCCGCAATCTCCTCGACAGCGCCGTCTACCAAGCCGAGAAGCTCAAGAACGACAACGGCGAGAAACTGAGTGACGAAGACAAGAAAACCCTTGACGACGCTGTTGAAACGGCCAAGAAAGCTCTCAAGGACGAGAAGGCCGACAAAGATAGCCTTGAAAAAGCCGCCAAAGAATTGAATGACAAACTTATGCCTATCGGTGCCAAAATGTACGAAGAAGCCCCCAAAGACGAAGCCCCAGCCGAAGGCGAGGAAGCCAACAAAGAAGACAGTAAAGACGAGCCCGTAGAAGGCGAAGTCGTAGACGACAAGAAATAAGTAACTTCTATGAGCGCCATAGAGATTCGCCAGCCATCGTTTGCGGAACTGCCGGGTATCATTAGACTTCGATACATGGTGCTTGATGCACCTCGGGAGCTGCCTTTCGACCCGGTGATACGTGACGAAGACAAAGATCCGCAAACGATACACATGGCTGCATTTGATGGTAGTAGTCCGGTCTCAACTTTGCGGATCGAAAGGCACATCGATTACGGGCCCTATGTGCGCAGGATGGCGACGGCCGAACAGTATCTCCGTCGGGGTTTGGGACGAAAAGTGCTTGAGCAGGCTGCATCGCTTGCATTTGAAGCAGGGGTAACACAGCTGACGCTTCATAGCCGGCCAGGATCGGAAGAGTTTTACGAACGTTGCGGCTTCATGCCGACTGGCGAGTATAACGAAGATGACTATGGAAAATATCCAAAGATGGTTCGAGCTATCCGATAAGCGCATGCAATTTTTTTATGCTCTCTCAACATTGCTGACGATTGACAAAAGCACGGTGTAGAACTAAGGTAAAAGTACACCCCGTGCTGGCTGATTTATTAGCCTCAGCGGGGCCTTTTAATAAAGAACCACAGAAGGGCGCGAGCGCATGAGAGTATTTATCGACGGAGAAAATTTGCGTCACCGTATAGCCCAAGTTTTATGGGAAGAGCGACTCATTGACGCTCATGACCAGCCTTTCAATTTTGATGTTACCAAGCTCCTGACTACAGTACTTGGCCAGGGCCCAGAAGAGATCGCTTACTACACCTCACACGTAAAACTTCCCGATTTTGAAATCCCCGAGAAGCTTATACATAAGATCGCGAGCATCCAGGAGCAGAATCGCCGCTGGATTGCCCAGCTTACCAATAACGGCGTCAATGTTATTAAAGCTGGCAACTTGAAGGTTCAAGACAGCCCTCGTTGCCTGCACTGCGGCAAACGCTCACAGATACTGCAGGAAAAGGGTGTTGATGTTCGGTTCGCAACTGATATCGTACTGGCCGGTACGCGGGATAAGGTTATGCATATGGTGGTACTCAGCTCTGACGCTGACATGATTCCGGCACTTGAAGTTGTTCGGGCGGCTGGCGTAAAAGTAACCTACCTCTGTTTTGGCGAAGAAACTAATCACGCCGTTGCTCAGAATGTCGATCAAACAGTGTCGTATAGCCGTCAAGACATAGTAAACGTGTTTAAACACCGAGAAGCCGCTCCTCATGAGACAACAGCATAATTTTGTCGAACTGGTTGTGGCTTGCGGTAGCTGGCAAGAAGCGCAGAAGATTGCCGATGTGCTTCTTGAAAAACACTTGGTGGCCAGTGTCGAGTTTATGGAAATCAAATCGAAATACTGGTGGAAACTGCAGCTCGACGAAGCAAATGAAATAAAACTCATCATGACCAGTGTGCAGAAGCATTTCGAGGCAGTCGAGAAAGAACTCAAAAAACACCACAGCTACGAAACATTTGTCCTGCAGGCAATTCCGCTGGTGCAGGTTTCCGAAGATGCTGCTAAATGGCTGGCTACTTCCACAGAGCTAAGACTTGGAAAACTGACGCTATGATTAATTCGAAAGAATTACAGGCATTTTGGGGCATGATCGAAGAGACTCTCGACGAGGTGCCAGTTGTTGTTGCCTCCGAAGATGATGATTTGCGGGCATTGTTTGAGCTACAAATAGTAGGGAGTACAGACGCTGTCAAGCCGGCGCGCGCTGCTCTTATTGCAGCATGGGAAACGGAGCAGCTTTATACAGAAATTCAGTGTGGATACGGCTTAAGCCGCCAAGGCATGGCAGCAGCAATCGATATATGCAAAAAAAGAGTAGAAACTGAAGCACGAGCCGAAATGGGATGGTTAGACTAAGAGAATCACAAAGCGAGATTACCCCGAGACTAAAGAAGCGCGCAGCTTTTGGCGAATTGGCAGCTATCTTGGGCACGGTTAACGGCCAGCGCCGAATAATTTAAGCCATTTCTTAGGGTCCTTAATGTTAAAATAGTCACATGATTACACCCCAAGAACTTACTCAAAAACTTATTACAAACGCTGCAGGAACGCCCTATATCGTCACTCCCACTGATGGGGGGTTCCAGATGTCGATCAATATCGTTGACGCTAAATGGTACACTTTGCTGTACAAAAATGGTATCAAAAAAACGTTCACCATCGACGCCCGCTTAAACGAAGCTAAACACGCTGCAGTCACCACCGACACAATGTTTGAACTCAACTGGCAAGCCGGAGCAGACGTTAATACGTTTACGCCAAGCCTCGGTGCCAAAATAAACATGCATAAAGGTGAAATTTGGAGTTACAAAGCTGGTAAGCAATATGGCGTGACCGAAAGCGGGCGCGTCGGAGAGACGGCAAGCTGGAAATTCTCGTCTGTAGAAGCAAAAGAATGGCTCGACAATCAACTGAAAGAGAGTGGCTGGCACCGCGCCATGGGTGGCACCGCAAAAGGAGCTCTGATTTTTGCGATCGTCATTCTAGTCATAATGGCAATTGCTTTTCCTGTCGCATATCTGTTGAAATAATCCGCTGGTTTGCGGAAGCTGCAACCTGCTTGGGAGTTAGCACTCTTGATTCTCGAGTGCTAATTAACTAGAATATATACGATATGACAAAGCGTGATTATTACGAAATTTTGGGTGTTGGTAAAGAAGCCAGCGCAGATGAAATCAAGAAGGCCTACCGTCGGGCTGCTGTCGAACACCACCCGGACCGGGGCGGAGACGAAGCCAAGTTCAAGGAAATCTCCGAAGCCTACGAAGTTCTTAAAGATCAATCAAAACGCCAGCGCTACGATCAGTTTGGTCATGCTGGCGTTGGCGGTAACGGTGGCGGCGGAGCAGGTGGCTTTGAGGGTTTTGGCGGCTTTGGACAAGGCCAAAACTTCGACTTTGGTGACTTAGGTCTTGGTGATATCTTTGGCAGTTTCTTTGGCGGCGGCAACGGTGGTGGCCGACAACAAGCTCGTCGTGGTCGTGATGTCGAAACACGTGTCGAAGTAACCTTTGAGCAAGCCATTTTTGGCACAGAAGTAGACTTGTCGCTTGATTTGGAAGACACCTGTGAACATTGCAAGGGCACAACTGCCGAACCTGGCCACAGTCTCAAAACTTGTGAACAATGTGGCGGTTCTGGACAAGTTGTTATGCAGACCCGCACTATCTTCGGTAATATTCAACAGGCAGCCGTCTGTCCGAAATGCCATGGCCGCGGTAAAATCCCCGAAAAAGTTTGTACCGTTTGTCATGGAAAGGGAACGCAGCAAAAACGCCAGAAGGTGTCGCTCAAAGTCCCGGCTGGTATTGACGATGGCGCCACGATCCGCCTCCGTGAACATGGCGAAGCAATCGCCGATGGACCTAAGGGCGATCTATACATAAATGTTCGAGTAAAACCCCACAAGAAATTCACCCGCGAAGGAGACCTTATCCTTAGCGAAGAGCATGTCGACATGGTTGATGCGGCTCTTGGTGTTGAAATAGAAGTTGATACCGTTGATGGTAAAGTACGTATGAAAGTCCCCGCCGGCACGCAGAGCGGGAGCGACTTTAAACTGTCGGGCCACGGCGTTCCACACCTCAAGGGTGGCACCCGCGGCGCGCACATTGTGACTATTGTTGTCGACACCCCTACTAAGCTCACCAAAGCGCAGAAAGACCTTCTGGAGCAGTTTAGCGCCGGCCCCAAGAAGCGCGGCCTTTTCTAGCCGCCGTACCTGTGCTACATTAGGGATAAATAGGCATAAGCATGAACCATCTGCGAAAAAATCAAAACGGCTTTATCCCACTGATGCTCACTATAATATTTGTGGTCATTGTCGGCATCATCTACGTGTATCTCCGCGTACTAAAGGCTAATCAGTAACCCGAAGGGGACAACGGGTTATACTAGATACCCATGGTAGACCCCTACAAATCAATCCACCTTATTGCCCGAGAACTGGAAGCTCGCGGATTTAACGCAAAACCATTATCCAAAGACGGCAAAAAATACCTCGAATTTACCAAGGGTGATATTAGATGGCGATCTAGAACCGCCTATGTTGATTATCCATTCGTAATGCAATCGCTCAAGCTGCTTAGTACTCACAAAGATCGAGCATACGATTATGTGGCAGAACATGGTGTTGCGATCGCTAAGACAATTACGGTTACTTCATCGAGCCAGATAGTTTGGGAAGATGTGAGTACCATTTCTCCCCTGATCGTCAAGCCGGTCGATAGAGGAGGCTCCAAAGGCCTTACAAGAAATGTTACGTCCAACGATGAACTGCAGACGGCTATCCAAAATGCGCTGACATTTTCTTCGCAGGTATTAGTGCAACAACAATTTGAAGGGCAGGAATTACGGTTTACTTGCATCAATGGTCGAGTGCAATCCGCCGTGCTAAGAAGCCCTGCCAGCATTAAAGGCGATGGCAAGCGCTCGGTAGAACAATTGTTGAAAGCAGAAAATGAAGCACGCACTAAACTTAATGCGCTTCTGGAATATATTCAGTATCCGATGCTTGAGGGGAATCTCATTACGAGGCCACTGAACCTGCATGATATTGTGCAACAGGAATTGGTAGTACAGGTAGCTGAAAGCACCATGATTTCCGGGGGAGCATCGGTATTCGACGTGCTGTCAGATGTAGATCAATCATATTTAGATATTGTCGAGAATCTAGTTAGATCGCTTGACGCCCAATTCCTCGTTGTAGATATTTTAATTGCCGATATTACTAAGCCAGCAAATAACGAGAATTATATATTCCTTGAGTTTAATACCGCACCGGCCCTAAAACTTTATTATGGCGTTAGAGACGGTGAGCAGTTCGATATTGTGCCCCTAGTAACTGACATGATTGTTCAAAGACTACAAGCATAACAATAACTATTGCAAAATAAGCATAAAAGTGTTACAATTAGCTCTTGTAATCACCCATGAATGAAAGGATATTCCAGAATGGCTAAGACCACAAAACCAGTTATCACCATTGGTCCTAAAGAATTTTTGGGCTTTCCTGACTTTGGGCTGACAAAAGTACCCGCTAAAGTCGATACTGGCGCGGACAGCTCGGCTATTTGGGCCAGTAACATCAGCGAAGCCAGAGGAAAACTTCATTTTACCCTGTTTGACAAGATGTCTCCATTCTACACTGGTGAGGTTATTGTGTGCGATAAATACAGCGTCGCCTCGATCAAGAATTCGTTTGGGCAGACAGAATTCAGATACAGAGTTAGTCTTAAAGTAACTATCGCTGAGCGCACCATTAATGTCCGATTTACCCTCGCGAACCGTGAGAATAATCGTTATCCTATTCTTCTTGGCCGCCGTACATTGCACGGTAAATTCATCGTGGATGTTTCTCGTGATTATAAAAAGAGCCAACGCCTCTTGCTTATTAGCACTAACAAAACCGATACAATCGAAAAATTTATCGAGGGCATTAAATCGGCGAGCAGTACGCCATTAGAAGTTACCTACATCACCTATGATGACGTGCAATTTTTCTTCAACAACGGTACGACAAAAATTGTTATCAAAGAAACAAAAGAAGACATTGCGACATATGATATTGTGCATTTCAAAACTTCCAAAGAACGAGATGTCACCGCCGCTATGGCGTCATACTTGCAAAAAAGAGGCGTACTTTTCTTTGATAAACGCGCCATGAAGTATTCTGCGAATAGCAAGATTTACCAGTATGTACTGTTAAACGATAACCAGATCCCAGTTCCTAATTCGGTTTTTGTTCTGCCGAGTCAGTATGCATTTATGTTTGAGACGTTGAATGAAACCCTGGGGTTGCCATTTGTATTTAAAGGTATTCATGCAAGCCGTGGCGCGTTTAACTACCTTATTGAGAACAAAAAATCATATGACGAAGCTGTGAAGGAAATGAACGAGAATAATATTATCGCCATTGCACAGCAGTTCATACCAAATGATGGAGATTACCGCGTGCTGGTGTTAGGCCGTTCTGTAGCACTCATTATTCTGCGAAGTCGCACCGATAACTCCACGCACCTTAACAATACATCGCAAGGTGGTACTGCGACTCTTGTAGATGTAGCAGATTTCCCCACTGAAATTATTACCAAAAGTATTACCGCTGCTACAGTGTTTCAACTGGGGATAGGTGGTGTGGACATGCTACAAGACAAATCGACAGGTGAGTGGTATTGTTTGGAAGTAAATGGTGATCCCCAGATCGCAAGTGGTTCATTTGTGAACGAAAAACAAGCTGCGTATGCAGCCTATATTGAAAAAGAGTTAGGAAAGTAGATGGCTATGAAGATTGCGATTTTATCCAAAGGTTCTCTCAACTACACCACTAAGCGCCTTAAGCAAGTGGCTATTGAACGCGGCCACGACGTCGTCGTAATTAACTACGCCAAATGTTACATGACCATGGAAAAGAGCAAGCCCGTTGTGTACTACAAGGGCGAGGCTTTGCCCAAGTTTGACGTTATTATTCCTCGTATTGCCCAGAGCTATACCAAGTACGGTACAGCGGTGGTTCGCCAGTTCGAGATGCAGGGAAGTTTCACTACAGCCAGTTCGATTGCCATCAATCGTTCTCGGGACAAGCTGCGTTCATATCAGATTCTAGCTCGCCAAGATGTGGGTATCCCAAAGACCGTTTTTGCCCGCGAAACAGCTAATCTCGAAGAAGTTGTAGACTTGGCTGGCGGCGCACCCGTAATTATTAAAGTGGCCCGGGGTACTCACGGCAACGGTGTAGTGCTCGCCGAAACCAAGAAAGCCGCCAAGGCTGTAATGCAGGCTTTCTATGTCGAAGGCGTGAACTTTATTGTCCAGGAATACGTCGAAGAATCAGCCGGTACGGATATCCGAGCGTTGGTTGTAGGTGGCCGAGTTGTTGCAAGTATCAAACGCCAGAGCCTCGACGACGACTTCCGCTCTAACACGCACCAAGGCGGAGTCGGTACGGCTGTAAAACTGACAGCAGAAGAAGAAAAGACTGCCATTAAGGCTGCAAAAGCCATGAATCTGCCATTCTGCGGAGTTGACATGATGCGCTCTAAAGACGGCCCGAAGGTACTCGAAGTAAACAGTAGTGCCAGTATCAAGACTCCCGAGCAGGTGACTAACCGCGACGTTGCGACCAAGATTATCGAATACATTGAACGTAACGCTAAGAGCAAGCCTAAAAAAGACAAAGTCGGCGCCTAAATCACCGATTCTCTCCATTCCGCTCATGGTATACTGAGCGAAGTATGGCCCCTGCATTTCTCATCGGTATTCTAGCGGTTCCCGTGGTACTCATGACGTTGCTCCGCATCAATGCGCCCCTGGTGTTTTTGAGTGTTTGCTTGGGCAGCGTGCTGGTACGTTTTGTCGGGCCGGATGCCCTCGATCTCGTGCATCTATTTTCGCCCAAGAGTGGAAATATCACCGAATCCACACTGCAGCTCATCTTATTACTGGTGCCGGTCGTGCTGACGATGCTGTTTATGATCCGTTCTGTAAAAGGAAACAGGGTAGTCTTTAATATTTTACCCGCCGCGGGGGCGAGCTTTTTGCTGCTATTACTCGTCAAACCGTTATTGTCACCTGGACTTATTGGCACGATTACGGCGAGTCCGCTGTGGGCGCAGATTGAGCGTTCCCAAGATTTGGTAGTGGGCGCCAGCGCGCTTATTTGTTTGTTTTTCCTCTGGTTACAGCGCCCCAAACACGAGAGTGATAAAAAGCACAAATAACCCTTTTGTTACCATATCTGCTATTATTGAAAAATAGTAAGCATAATAGGTATTTTATATGTCAAGACTTCCTACACCAGGTTCAGATGATGGCACTTGGGGCACCGTCCTCAATGACTATCTAGCCGTTGAACATAACGCCGACGGTTCACTCAAGAAAGCGGCGCAAATAACGCAAGCAATTAGCGATTCCTCGGCTGCCCTATCAACAGCCAATGCAGCTGGCACGGCTGCCAGTAATGCCCAGACGACGGCTAACGGCAAATATACCCTCCCGGGTGGTGGTATTCCTAAAACTGATCTTGCGGCTGCGGTTCAGACCTCGCTTAACACGGCAGATGCCCGCGATGCTATTAAAATACAAGGCTCAGCAATCGACCCTAGCGCCCCGGGTGATGGGCAGGTGCTGGCGTATGTTTCGGCATCAAGTGCTTGGGTACCAAGTACGGCAACTTCTTCTGTTATTTCTGACGCAACAACGGGCGCCAAAGGTATCGTACAGTTAGCGGGCGATCTCGCCGGAACTGCGGCGGCACCAACTGTCCCCGGGCTTGCCGGTAAGGCGAACACGTCTCACACGCATGCTGCAACCGATATCGCCAGTGGTACCGTTGCAACGGCTCGGCTGGGCTCTGGTACTGCAGATAACACTAAGTATCTTCGCGGCGACAGTACGTGGGCGACCCCTGCTGCAAGTGCGGGTTCTATTGCGACTGACACCGATGTCGTCCTCAGTAGCCCAGCTAACAACCAGTTCCTTGGCTACAATAGCGGTACGAGCAAGTGGAACAACATGTCACTTACCGGCAAAGCTGCACTCGCTACTGGCGGTGGGGTAGAGGGCGTATCGGCCCTCGGCAATATTACGGGTACCGCGACGGCTAACCTGGCAAACGGCAACGTTTTTAGCGCCACCCTTACCGGCAACACGACGTTCACTTTCAGTGGAGCCACGGCAAGTACGGCTTGTTCTTTTGGGCTGTATCTCACTCAAGACGGCACTGGTAGCCGCATTGCGACCTGGCCCGCTAGCGTCAAATGGGCCGGCGGCACAGCACCAACGCTCAGCACCGCGGCAAGCTCAATCGACATTTTAGTTTTCGAAACAATCGATGGCGGCACTACTTGGTTTGGCTCGCTCGTCGGTACAAACTTTAGTTAGTTTCTATTTTTACTGAAACGGCAATTCTTACCCTGTCCTTAATTGACTTTTGGCTCAAAATCCGGATAATGTAAGGAGTTAATTTGCTTCTAGCAAAAAAACCCGGGCCCATAGCTCAGCTGGTTAGAGCACCTGCCTTTTAAGCAGGGTGTCGTGAGTTCAAGTCTCACTGGGCCCTCCAAAACAAAACACTCACCTCGCCGTGGGTGTTTTGTTTTGTGTAGGGTCTTCATTGACGGAGGGGAGGATAAGCCTCTAACCTAGGAGTAAAGAATACAAAGTTAGCAAGGAGTGTGAAATATGGATATGAAACTCGAACTAGTGCCACTGCCCGTAACGGATGTAGAGATTAGCAAAGCATTTTATGTAGATAAGGTTGGTTTTCACCTGGATCACGATGTCCGGCCGGGGAACGGCATGCGAATTATCCAGCTGACACCTCCAGGATCGGCGTGCTCAATTGTATTCGGGACTGGCATGGGTGATGCAAACCCACCCGGCTCGATCAGGAACCTTCATCTCGTAGTTGGTAACATTTCAGAGGCGCGAAAAATGCTTGATGAAAAAGGTGTAGAAATTAGTGAAATCCAGGATATGGGCGGTGTACAATACGCCTACTTTGCAGACCCCGACGGGAACTCGTGGGCGCTACAGGAAATTTCTTCGCGACCTCAGTCAATGTAAATAATGACATGGCTACGTTCACGGCATAGTTTGTAGGATATTTAACTTACTTAACTAATTGTTTTCGTAATACTTCTTAAAGAATTTAAGGAGGAAAGTATGAATTCAGTGAAATCTTTATGGGCAATGGTGCAGGGCGACCCAGTATTTATGCGTCGCGTAAACGGCTGGCTGACCATCTTTTGGATTGTCATGATCCCCGTGTCGTTTACCATGCATTGGCTGAGTAGCGTCGTGTATGTATCGGCACTGTCATTATGGGCGCTTGTATCGGGCCACTGGTCTGCCTGGCAGGCATCACGAGTCGAAGTCGAGCAGCAAAAAGAAGAGAAGAAGGATACCGAAGGTAAAATTGCCAAAAGAGTTATCAAAGAGAGTAATTTACAATCAGCCAAAAGCAGCAAAACGAAAAAAAGAAACAGCTAGCGCTACTTGTTAGCTGCAAGATTTCGCTGGTAACTCTGTCGAGCTTTCTCGCCCCGCACCGTGCCATCTATGGCGGCTCCGACAGCAACAACGCCTAACCATGTACGTTTGCGCCCCGGTTCGAGATCATGTGTCCCGATAGCGGCCGTCAGGGCAGCAAACTTTTCAGCAGTAGCAATCTTGCCGCTGCGGCTCGGTTTAATAACAAGTTGTTCGCCAGTTGCACGGCGATGCTTGAAGTTGGACCAGATCGCCCACCCGGTTTTCACACTTTCGCCTGTCAGGACGATGCCCACAGCCACTTTGCCGAGCTTACTTACGTGAGGTGCTTTTAGGGCAGCAACCGCGACTTCTAAAAATGCGGCAGTATCGGCGATCGGGTCGGCTGCTTCGCCGAGCTTTGTCGAGCCGCGGCCACTACCGGGGAAATACTTGTCTACCAACCGCGCGACGTATCCCTCGCCATCCGTTGCCGCCATAACGAGCATCAGTGGGGTGACGTTCTTGTCACAATCGTCGTGAATGAGTCGATGAGCGATTTCGGCGCCAAGGAGCGGTCGGCTGAGCGTCAGAAGATTAGCGGGCGTGAGAAGGTGTTCAGTCGGCAGCGTTTCCCGGATATGCATTGAGTTACGATAGCATATACTTGCGTTTTCTTGCCGCTAGCGCTTGCGGTACTCGTCAGTCCCTATGCTACACTAACAGATAGAAACAAGCCGCAAGCAGAAGGAGAAGTTGTATAAATCATGTCGGGTCATTCGAAATGGTCAACCATCAAACGCCAAAAAGGCGCCAAAGATGCGGCGCGTGGCGCGGTGTTTACTAAGCTGGGAAGCACCATCGCTATTGCTGCGCGTTCTGGTACGGATGTCGACACTAATTTTGCGCTTCGACTCGCCGTCGATAAGGCCAAGGCGGCCAACATGCCACTGGCGAACATACAACGGGCCATCGACCGCGTTAAAGACAAAAACGCGGCTCAGCTGCAAGAGATTGTGTACGAAGGCTATGGTCCGGGTGGGGTAGCGATACTGGTAGAATGCGCCACCGACAATATCAACCGCACGTATCCCGAAGTGCGCTTGGCCTTTAGTAAGCACGGGGGTAACATTGCTGAAAAGGGTGCTGTGGCCTTCCAATTCGACCATCGTGGCATGATCCGCCTGAAGGGGACTGGCGACGACGTGATGATGCAAGCGCTGGAAGCTGGTGCCGATGATGTGCAAGAAGAAGACGGCGAATCAATAATCTACACCGCCGCAACAGACCTGGCTAAAGTTCGCGATGCACTCCGCGCAGCGGGACTCGAAATCACCGAAGCCGAGCTTACGTATGTGCCGAATAATACGATCGAAATCACCGACGAAGCGACGGCAGGCAAAATCATGCGTCTGATGGATGCCCTGGAAGACCAAAATGATGTCACCAACACCCACGTTAACTTCGATATCGACGAAAGCCTTCTCGGAGCCTGAGGACCATGCGGCTGTTTTTGTCGTCGTACAGATTTGGCAATTTTGATTCTGGCTTGCTGGAAATAGTTGGCGATAACGCCCAGGTTGGCGTCATTACGAACGCCAAAGATTATAAAAGTGATGGTGAACGAGCAACCAGCGTTAAAGATTTGTTTCATTCATTTTCTGAAATTGGTATCACGCCCCACGAGATTGACCTGCGTCGCTACTTCGGAAATACCGAAGACATGGCCCTGGAGCTCGATAAATACGACTTTGTCTGGCTGGCTGGTGGCAATACATTTGTGCTTCGCCGGGCCTTACAATATTCTGGGGCCGACGCACTCATTACCGAGCGGGTCCGTAATGACACGCTGTTGTACGGAGGTGAAAGTGCGGGCGCGATTATCGCTACCCCGACGTTAAAAGGCGTAGAATTCGGTGATGACCCATATATTATTCCGGCTGGATACGTGGACGAAGAAGTTTGGGATGGTCTGGGGCTGGTGCCGTTTTGTATTGTGCCGCACTACGAGTCAGGCTGGGAAGGTGATGAGCGCATGATAGAGACACTCGAAACCGAAGGACTGCCATATAAAACGCTCACCGATACACAGGTGCTGATTATTAGTGACGACAACGAAGTGGCCGAATGAGAATTCTCGGCATTGATCCCGGTACTGGCATCTTGGGTTTTGGGGTCATTGACTACGAAAAGGGAAAGATTAGCCTGGTAGATGCGGGGGTGATTCGCACCCCAGTGCACGAAGATGATGCGGTGCGACTTTTAACTATCTACGAAGAGTTGACTGAAATTATTAAAGAAACCAAGCCGGACGCCATGTCAGTCGAAAAACTGTTTTTTGCGCGCAATGTTACGACCGCCATGACGGTCTCCCAAGCCCGCGGTGTGGTGTTGCTCTGTGGCATGCAAGCTGGGCTGACAATCCACGAGTTCACGCCTATGCAAATCAAACTAGCTGTCACTGGCTACGGCAAAGCCGACAAAAAACAGATACAAGAAATGGTGCGTGTGCTGTTGCAGCTCAAAGAAATCCCCAAACCTGACGATGCCGCCGATGCTCTCGCGGCCGCCATTACGTACTCCAATACCACATCCTAGTACGTTCTCTCAGCTTTCCTCATGCTTCAGCTGACTTCCAGGTTGAGTACGTAGCCTAAGGTAGTACTGACATAGTTAACGAAAGGTAATCCATGCAAATAGTTAAGAAGTCGTTATTAGTAGGAGCAGGCGTAGCAACCATCGGACTCGCTGGACTCAGTGGAGCAGGGATTGCGTCTGCTGCCACGACAACATCGACGACAGGAAATGGTTCGTTAGTCGATAAGATTTCGAGCACCTTCCATCTCGATAAGTCGAAAGTGCAGGCCGTATTTGACGCCGACCGTCAAAGTCATAAGGCAGACATGGAAGCTAAGCGTACAGCTGCTCTCAAACAGGCAGTGACCGATAACAAGCTTACGCAGGCGCAAGCTGACCATATTACCGCGGCGTGGAAAGAGATCGATGCGCTTCGGGGTACAACTAAGCCGGATGATATGAGTAGTACGACGCGCGATCAGATCAAGCAAAAGATGACTGATCTGCGTGACTGGTTAAAGGCGCAAAACATCGATTTGCGTTCGATTGATGGCCTCGGTGGCCGCGGTCACGGTCATGGTTTTGGTGGACCGGGTATGGGCAAGGATGATAGTGAGTCATCAAGCTCGTCCTCGAGCACTTCGACCAACTAATTCTAGCCTCACACATAATAGAGTCTCTGTCAGGGGCTCTATTATTTTTTGTATTGTCTATTTAACAGCATGTGCCATAATACGCTTATGGTTGACGCAGAAGGTATACGACCATCAGTAAACTGTACGTATACTTTCGAGCGCCAAACTCCCCTTTCTCTAGAGCGCGAACGCATGGGTCTTATAACCGGCGCATTTGCTGTCCAGGGGTATGATGCTTACAGCGTTATGCTCGATCCTGCCACTGCAGGGTTTACTCGACAGGAACAGTTCATGAAACGCTCGCTGGAAGAGGCAGCTTTGCGTGATATGCTTTTTGCGATTGTTACAAGCGAGGAGCCAGATGAATGGCTCATGTTGCATGCCGGTGCCACCAGAGCTCACGGTGGAGAAGTAGTCGTGGCATACCATAACAGTGTCCTTAGGTCGTCGCGGGTCCTCGACGCGATAGCGACCCATGCAATAACCTGGAAGAGTATCAGTAAGCTGACAGAGGCCATACAAGAGCAGGTGTGCGATAATGTAGGTAATGATAGCAACGTTATCGGGATTAGTCAGCGAAAAACTGCCTGAATTGGTGGTGCTAGAGTGTGCCGGTGTTGGTTACGGCTTGTACGTGACCGGTGAAGATTTTGGTCGCTTGACGCAGGGCGAGCCGGCAAAAGTATATGTCTATGAACATATTCGTGAACAATCACACGACCTCTTCGGGTTTGTACTGCTCGATACGAAAAAGTTATTTGAGCAATTGCTGAGTGTAAAAAATGTTGGCCCTAAAGTCGCCCTCGCAGTACTTGATATCGGTCCCGCCGCTAGCGTGCGCGGCGCAATTGCCTCTGGAGATGTAAAACTCCTGCAAAGCGCCAAGGGTGTGGGCAAACGGGCTGCGGAACAGATCGTCGTGGAACTCCGCGACAAAGTCGGTCTGGTTGCCGGGGGTCTTGCCGAAGATATCGTGATGCGCCCCGGTATTAATGCCCAGGACGAGGCGGTGGAAGCACTCGTGAGCCTTGGCTACAACCCTCAGGATGCTGCCATGGCCTTACAAGGTATCGATGAAGAACTTTCGACTGAAGACCGCGTACGACAAGCCCTGAAGGGCGGTAGGCGATGATAGACCGGATTGTTAATACGGCGGCAGGTGAAGAAGATGTTGTTGAGCAAGAACTAGAGAACACCCTACGTCCGCGTGACTTTGCTAATTACATAGGTCAGGAACGCCTCAAAAAGAATTTACAATTGGCAATAGATGCCGCCCGTCAACGTGGTGAAACGCTGGATCACGTATTGCTCTATGGGCCCCCTGGGCTTGGTAAAACGACCATGGCTAATGTCATCGCCCATGAAATGGGGGCCCAGATTCGGGTTACTTCTGGACCGGCCATCGAACGCGCCGGCGACCTGGCCAGTTTGCTGACGAATCTGCAAGACGGCGACATATTATTTATTGATGAAATTCACCGCCTTAATCGTAGTGTCGAAGAAGTGCTCTACAGTGCGATGGAAGATTTTAAACTCGATATAATGCTGGGCAAAGGCCCGAGTGCCCGTAGTATGCGTCTCGATGTCCCGAAGTTTACCCTCATCGGCGCCACCACCCGTACCGGCGCGTTGGCTGCACCACTACGTGATCGTTTTGGGCATATTCACCGGCTCGAGTTCTACACGCCTACCGAAGTACAACAGATTATTACCCGCGCGGCCTCAATTATCGGTGCCAAAATTGACACCGAAGCTGCCCTGACACTGGCCGAACGCTCCCGCCTGACGCCGCGCATTGCGAACCGCTTATTGAAGCGTGTCCGTGACTACGCTGACGTAAATGGTGACGGTATCATCGATATCTCCACGAGTCACCGCGCTCTCCAACTTCTAGAAATCGACGAACTTGGCTTGGACCCGGCGGACCGCATGCTGCTGGCGGCGATAATTGATAATTATAATGGTGGCCCGGTCGGTGTCGAAACACTCGCAGCGCTCACGAGCGAAGAACGCAGCACTATCGAAGATTTTATCGAACCGTATCTCATGCAGATTGGTCTCTTAGAGCGCACGCCACGGGGCCGCAAAGTGACGCCTAAAACTTACCGACATCTCGGCAAAAAAGACCCCGACGCGTCTCGTCCAAGCTTGCTATAATGAGACTCATCTATGCAACCTCAAGATTCAACCCAGCCACAAAACAACGATAATCAACCTCAACCTGGAACTGACACACCGCAGGCGGAACAACAACCACAGCCTCAGCCCCAGCAAATGTATTACACCCGACCGCTGGAGCCGGTGCAGCCGGTCATGAGCGACGAAGTCCGTCAAAAACACGAAGCGTCGAAACGCAAGTATCCCAAGCTGAATCTGAGTGAAGGCGAGTATGTCAT
>JBDSPW010000003.1:0-3262 GCA_039930145.1 Saccharimonadales bacterium (SeqCode)
CCTTGGTCCCGGCGATAGTCAGGTCGACTGCGAAGTAGTCCCGATTTGTGAGCAAGCCCTCATGTTTCCTACCAGTAAAGATAAAAAGGTTCTGAATGAACATGCCAAACAGGTCAGCCAAGCCCGCAAAACCACCGATAAGAAACTGCGCCAGCTTCTACCGGATATTGATATCATCCACTCGCACGGGTTCGACCTCAGCAACTTTGCTGATTTTCCTAACCTCACGACTATCCATAACAAAATTTATCTCAATGACCCGTACTACCTGATGAACCTCAACTATTATTTAGATCGCAAGAATTTATTCTACGCGTCGGTATCGAAAAACCAGCAAGCAGTCTGCCCAGAGCTCAATTTTGTCGCGACCGTTTACAATGGCGAAGATCCACACGAATTCCCGATTGTCACCGAACCACAAGACTACCTCTGTTTCTTGGGTCGTTTCGACCGCGATAAAGCACCACACATGGCTATCGAACTGGCACTTAACCTCGGAGAAAAGATTAAACTTGCCGGCAAGCTCGACCACGATAGCCAGGGCTATTTCGATGAAGAAATTAAGCCATACCTCGACCACCCACTGGTGGAATATTTAGGCGAACTAGGATTTGACGAGAAAGTAGCGCTGCTCAGCAACGCCAAGTGTAATTTGCACCCAACAAACTTCCGCGAACCATTTGGTCTGACCGTGGTCGAAGCAGCATATTCTGGGACGCCGACACTTGCTATCGCTCGTGGCTCAATGCCAGAGCTTATCGAAACCGACCGCACGGGCGTGCTGGTTGAAGATTTCATCGAGGGTCGCTATCGTATCCAAGAATGCTACGAACTGGACCGCCGCTACATTGCATCCCGCGCCCGCCAGTTGTTCAATTACCGCGGCATGACCGAGCACTATCTAGAAGCCTACGAGAAGGTTATCCTGCAAATGCCCGCCACCCAATCAGAGCACAGCATTTTTTACCGCGCACTGGAGCATGCTTTTTCACGCTTACATAGCAGCCGTAAAGAAAAGGCGCACATACACTAATGCACCACAAACAATACCAACATCTGATACTATACGACTATGGCCGAGACACTAAAGTTATACCTGATCGCTGCGCTGATATTCACCGCGATTGATTTTGTCTGGCTCCGCTTTGTTGCCCGCAGCATGTACCAGAAATATCTGAGCGAGCTGCTAGCCCCTAAGCCAAACTTATTGGCAGCAGTCGTATTTTATGTGTTGTTTTTGGTGGGCATGCTGGTGTTCGTCATCGTACCAGCCCATGACCATCACACCGTGCTATGGGCAACGGGATATGGGGCGCTTTTTGGGTTCTTTACCTACCTAACGTATGACCTTACCAATCTTGCCACCCTCAAAAACTGGCCACTGCGCTTGAGTCTGATTGATATCGTATGGGGCAGTGCATTATCGGCCGCGGTCGCTGGTCTGACGGTATTGGTCGCTTAGTTTTATGCATCTGCTGAACGTACTGGGTATCAACGCGTTGGCCGTATTGTTGTACATGACGGCTTGGTTTTTGCTGAGTTATCGCAAAAAACGGCTGGACGTCGTGGATTCGGCATGGGGCGGGGGATTCATTATCGTCGCTGTGTGGAGCTATATCCAGTCACCACATCTGTATAGCGCAGTCTTGGCGCTACTGGTGGGAGTGTGGGGATTACGACTGGCACTACACATAGCGTCCCGCAACGGCAAAAAGCAGAACGATCCTCGCTACGACACCCTCACGGCCACCTGGAACCCTCGAACCTATTGGCTACGGGCATATCTGTCGATTTTTGTGACGCAAGGCCTCTTGGTACTCGCCGTGAGCCTGCCGATTACGCTGGCCACAGGCATAGAAGCCACTAAGCTTACAACGGTAGCCATCCTGGGTACGCTAGTGTGGGCAACCGGATTTGTCATCGAAATGACCGCCGATGCACAACTACGTCGCTTTTTACGCACGCGCACTGCCGAGCACCCCGTTATGGATAAAGGGCTCTGGCGTTATAGCCGCCACCCCAACTACTTCGGCGAAATCTTGGTATGGTGGGGCATTGCACTGATTGCCAGCAGCGCGCCCTATGGCTGGATCGGCTGGACGGGTCCACTCGCGATAAGTTATCTCATTATCTTTGTTTCGGGTATTCCGCCGCTGGAGCAGCGTAAAAAAGACGACCCAGCGTATCAAGACTATGCCCGCCATACGAGCGTACTCGTACCACTACCGCCTAAATCTTAACTACCGATTGTAACGGTTTCGCCGCCCATTTTGGACGCGAAATAGCTATCATGCGAAATGTAGATAACGGCACCATGATAATCACCCAGGGCATTCTCGAGCTCTTCGATACTCGGTAGGTCCAAGTGGTTCGTTGGCTCGTCGAGTATTAATAGTTCTGGCTGATTCGCCAGCATACGTATTAGTTGGAAGCGCGCCTTTTGGCCACCGCTTAAGCGTTCCACGAGCATAGCGCCATCAGATACAGGATCGAACAAATAGTTGCTCAACATCTGTTTGACAACCTGGTCGCTCACCGGCACATCTTTGTCCATAAATACTTGCTCGATTGCGTGCGCCAATGTCAGCGGGAGATACTTGCTATCGATTTCTTGCTCGTACAAACCAAGCCGCACATCCTTTTCGGCAGCGATGTGGCCCGCAGAACGTTGGCTAATCGGCGGTTTGCCCAGTACCTGCGCCATGATAGCTTCAACGATGGTTGTTTTGCCGGCCCCGTTACGCCCATGCAGACGAATACGTTCGCCCTCGCGCAACGAAAAGCTCACATCGCTAAACAACGGTGTATCGTTGTAACCCAAGCTGACTTTATCGAGCTGTACCAGCAGCCGCGAGGTCTTGGCCGCCTTCGAACGTGTGTTAAGGTGGATGTTTTTGGTCTTGTACTTTTGATACGCAGCCGTCATTTTGAGACTCATATCTTCGGCGGATTCTTGGTCGATCCAGAATGACGGCTTTTCGGTATCCAGCAGACGACCGAGCTCCTGAGAAGCCTGTTGCTCCTGGCTTTTGAAGCGTTTAATCGTTCCGGGGTCACGGGCTTTTTCTTTCATGCGACGGAACCGAATAACATCTTCACGCAGATTAGAGATACGACGCTGAATCAGATCATACTCGTTCACTTGCGCCGTAATCTGGTTTTTATTGATCGACAGGTACTGCTCGTAGTTACCCTTGAATGCAAAGGCTTTGCCGTCACGAATTTCGATGATTTTATCGACTGTTTTAAGCACATCACGGTC
>JBDSPW010000004.1:0-9365 GCA_039930145.1 Saccharimonadales bacterium (SeqCode)
GCTGCAGTTTCGACAAGTAGGCGAACAGTTCGTTACCAGTCACTTTGGGGTACAGCGCGACTTCGCCCGACAAATAGCCCACGTGTCGCTTGACGGCCACACTGTCTTTAACAACATCGAGCCCACAGATTTGCGCACTGCCACTAGTCGGATTCAAAAAACCCAAAAGAGTTCGAATAGTGGTAGATTTGCCAGCGCCGTTAGCGCCCAAAAAGCCATATACTTCACCAGCAGCAACTTGCAATGTCAAATTATCCAGTGCCACAACAGGTGCACCCTTATATCTTTTAGTGAGCTCAGAAGTTTGCAGGAGAATATCAGCCATTTACCAGTAGTATAACGCTTTTAATTAAACAGGTCTAAATCCTTGATTTCGTCGGGGAGGAAGCCGTTTTTTGGTTCGAAACCGGCTTCCCATTTGTAACCTTTGTTGTATCCCAGATCTTTCATGAGTTTGGTGGGTGCGTTGCGCAGGTGCAACGGCACCGGCGCATCGGGGTGCTCGCGGGCAAGAGACTTGGCGGCGTGCATGGCATCGGTAACTTCGCGGGATTTTTTTGTTTTAGCCAGTACTGTGGCGCAGTGGTTCAAGTTATATTCGCACTCTGGCATACCGATACGCTCGACTGCTTGGAAGGTGGCGACTGCAAGGGGCAGGGCGGCCGAAGCTGCAAGTCCAACATCTTCAGAAGCAAAAATCACCATCCGGCGCGCAATAAACTTAGGGTCTTCGCCGGCTTGTAGCATGCGCGCCATATAATATAGCGCGGCGGTGGCGTCGCTGCCGCGCATACTTTTTATAAATGCGCTGATGATGTTGTAATGCTGCTCGCCGGCTTTGTCGTAGCCTGGCACCCGTTTTTGAGCGGCAGTTTTGACGACCTCGGGTGTAATACTGCCGTCGGTCAGCTGCAGCGCTAGTTCCAGGTTTCCCAGGGCCACGCGGGCATCACCACCCGATAGTTCGGCGAGCAGATCAACACTTTTGGCGGGTAGCCGTTTGGCATCCAGTTTGAGAGCCTTGGCAGCCCTCTTGACGACGGTGGTAATAGCCATCTTGTCAAGCGGCTCCAGCACCAACACCCTCGAACGGCTTAAGAGTGGGTTAATAACCTCGAAGCTCGGGTTTTCGGTGGTAGCGCCAATCAGGATAATCGTGCCATCTTCGACATGGGGCAAAAAGGCGTCTTGCTGGGCTTTGTTAAAACGGTGGATTTCGTCGACAAACAATATGGTGCGCATCCCTAAGCGCCGGTTTTGCTCGGCGCGCTCAATAGTTTTAACGACGTCGGCTTTGCCAGACGTCACGGCCGATAACTCGACATATTCGGCGCCGGTTTCCCGGGCGATGATTCGCGCGAGCGTGGTTTTGCCACTGCCGGGCGGCCCCCATAAAATAAGTGATGTCGGTTGCTTACGCGTAATAATCTCATGAATAATTTTGCCAGCAGAAACCAAGTGCTCTTGTCCGAGCACCTCCACTAAACTCTCCGGCCTCATACGCTCTGCGAGCGGGCGATTGTCCATATAACCAGTATACCGTGCGAGCGGATGTTGCGAAATTATCAAATGTGTTGATTAATAAAGCCATCTGTACTTAAATAACAAAATATTTGAGGTCATTATGAGAGCAGAAAGTATTACGCCCGGTTCCATCCCATTTTATGAAGATCTGGAAACGATTGCAGTAAAAACATTTCCTACAGCGCGTGCCCAGATGCTTTTTGAGGCCTGGAGTGCCAACAGCGAGAAACTACTAGAGTCATTGAAGGATCGTCAAAAATACATTGCGTCTGATACATTACTGACGTTTGCTGGACGTATTGCGCAGGCGCATCTGGCCGTTAATCCTGATGTTAGTATGTCGTTGCAAGATGAAATTGCCAGGCATGTATATGTGGGTTTTAGCGTTGGAATGTGTCTGTCGCAATGGCTGGTGCAACCACATATGTGGTCTATGGTGCACGATGGATTTCCCGAGCAAGGCGAAGAGGTGCCTTTCTATCAAAATATGTCTCAAGCCACAGGTAAATATATGCTAGAACGTCCTGCATTGGATGCCCTTATAGGGGAAGGTGTCGAAGGCATTATCGTGCCAAATACCACTGAATCTGCACTAGAAGTCTCCTTGCCGGTCGCCGAAACATCTGCACAGTATGTCGTACTTCAAACGGAAGCCTATCGATTATCACTTTATGTTCCCGCCCTTGAACGGCATAATCGCAGCAATGCAGATAACGTTGACTTTAGATTTTTCGACTCCCAGTTTGATTCTTAGGTAAATTGCTAATTTTACCCCTGTTGCGGTAAGCATAAGCGTTTGTTACACTTTAGGGTAAGATTTCTAATAAAAGGAACGACCCCGATGGACGCCAACGAACAACCAACTCCTGCAACTGATGTAAACCCGCAACCCCAAGTACCAACTGTTTCTGCCCCTACAGATCCAGCAACATCTGCCGCCGCCCCTATGCAAACCGACCCCGTGCGCCCGACAGTAACACCCGTGGAACCAGCAAATGCGCCAGTCGACCCGCTGGCGACAGCTGCCGCTGAAGCCCCAGCGCTGCCGATTAAACCGTTGGATCCATTGCCGCAATCGTCTTTACCCAACCTCAATTCTCCCTCTATGGTTGTGGGTGGCGAAGCCGGAGTGAGCACCTATCAAGTCGCAACCGACACACCAAAGCAGCCACTGGGCAAGAAAAAAATGCTACTTGGTGGGGGTGTTGTGCTGGCCGTTGCACTACTTGCAGCCGGGGGCGTATTCGGGCTGTATTTGCCTAACAAACCAGAAAACGTCTGGAACACCGGAGTTACGCGCACCGGCACAGCAATCAACAAACTCGTTACCGATGCCCAGAGTGCCCAAAAACTAACCGCTCTTACGACATCTGAAATTACCGGCGATGTCGCGGTAAAAGCGGGTGGTGGCACGTATAACGGTACCTTCACGGCTAAACTCGACAGCACCAACAGCGACAGCGCCCTGGATGTATCGATTAACCCTAAAGATGCTGCGGCCATGAAGGTCGGCGCCAAAGTCCTGACGACCCTCGACAAAGGTGCGCAGTATCCCAACGTATTTTTCCAGCTGACGGGTATTAAAAGTCTGGGACTCGATGGCTTTTTCCCTGGTGTCAGCAACTACGAAGGCAAATGGATTGTCGTCAGTAGCGACTACATTAAAACAAAGGCCAGTGGCGCTACCGCGACCGTACCGACGACGACCGATAGCACAATTACAGCCAAAGATATCACCGAAGTGACCGAAGCCGTGTCGAAGACCAGTAACGACTATCTGTTCACGACCGACCAGTCAAAGGCAGTGCTGGTAAACAAAGGTTTTATTAATAAGGAAACTGTCGAGGGTGTCAAAGCCTATCACTACCGGGCCACCATCAACAAAGCGCACGCCAAAGATTACTGTAAAGCGCTCGTTGCAAATGTCGCCACCACCAGCACCTTCAAGAAATTTGTGAACGACAAAGATCGCAGCAGCCGTACCCAATCCATGACTCTGTCGTGCCAAGATTCTGTCGAGCATATCAACACCGCCAATACCTTCGATGTCTGGATCGACAGCCACTATAAGTTGATTCACAAAGTTCGTGTTTTCGACGGCAGCAACAAAAAGACCTACACCGACATTGGTCAAACCTACAAGGGCGATGACAACCTAAACTTGTTTGCGAACTACCACGACGAAAACGCCAAAGTTGATGTTACCAGCACCTTTACGACCAACATGAAAAACGTCGACAGCAAGGGCGAAGTACATGCCAAAGGCACAGGCAGCAGCCCGTATACCGCCGACGCACACTTTACCGTTAAGGGCAGTAGCACGGCAGTAAAAGTCGCCAAACCAACTGGTGCTCTCAAAATCGAAGATGTCCTAAAGGCCCTCGGCCTTAACAATTTGTAGTTGTAGGTTTCACACTCCCCGGAGCGCACACAGGCATGCGATACTGGAGTGTGTATCATTTCCGCAAAGCTCATAAACGCTACAACAGCTATCCAGCACCAACCGAGTGCAGCTTTTGCGAGGACGATTTTAGTGATCGCATTCACGAAGAAACCGAGCATGCCATTATCGTGGCTAACCGCGTGGCCTATAACTTATGGGAGCTTCGCAGCGTCGTCGAGCATTTTATGATTGTTCCCAAAAAGCATGTGCACGAACTGCAAGAACTTGCCGAGGATGCCCAGCTGGACATCATGCGCCTGGTTGCAAAATACGAAGCCGCCGGCTACAACATTTACGCCCGCGCAGCTAATAACAATCAGCGCTCGGTGCACCACCAACACACGCACCTGATCAAAACGGCCAACGGCCGCATCCGTGCCGCACTGTTTATCAAAAAGCCATATTTCCTCGCTAAGTTTTAATATTGCAATCTTCCACAAGACGGGCATATAATTATCGCTCATATGAGTAGTGAGCATTTTCCCGCCCAGCTCAACCTTTTGAGCGACGAGAATGTCAACGAGCTTCGCGTCCGCTGTAGTATGTATGACCGTCCGTATGAGTATGTAGAATCTCTCGTTGGTAAATATCACGACCACATGCTTTATGTCCGCACGTTTAAGCTAATGGGTGAGTTGATCGATCATGCAAAAACAGCATCTGGTCAGAAAAATTTGCTTGAGCTTAAGAAGGCATTTTTAGCTGGTAATCTCCTGGGGGCAGAAGTAGTCGAGGCTACTGGTGGGGGTGAATTGGTGGATCGATCGGCGCTGCAAGATATCGAAATCAACGTCGCTGACGACCTAGACCGCGAAGAGCAACTGGCATTGGCCGGCTTTGCGCTGCAAGTACAAGGCATGGAACATTTCGATGCTGCAACAAACTTCCATACGCTTATCGGGAGGTGGGGACACAAAATTGCCAATCGCCATCACCAGGTAGCGTTGCGCGCAGGCTTCGGTATGGTGCTGGGTATTGGGACGGCTGCCATACAGGAGTACGAACACCAAGCATTAGAATATGCGGTCCTGCAAGCGAATACTGACTGGGACAAGGAATTGGGGCAACTGACCGTCGATTGACAATTGTCAAAAATAATCTTTTAAATATTTTCTGATAGTTGTAAAATTGCCTATTATGCGTATTGAGGAACTGTCACCATTATTTATAAATAATCCTCAGGATGGCTTTCGAGATTTCGAATCTGTTGCAGCCAGTGTGGCGCAACGTACAAAAATCCAGAAACGCATCGATGGTGTACTAGCAAACGGTCGCGAGACTTTCCTGCATTACAATGATCCCGATAACCCCGGTTTTGATTTCGATGCTTATGCCGATCGTATGCGCCTGCTTATACGACCAATACCTATGGGCGAAAACAGTGCAGTTGCCCATGCATGCTTAGGATTCGGGATGTATCTTGCAGGTTTGCTAACGACAACTCGACCCTTAACCCCAGAGACAAGTATGTTTGATGTACCGGGAAAAAAAGATGAGTTAGGCGTGTTAGTAAACAAAGCGCCGCTGTCGTATCTTAAAGATCGCCCGCACGTTACTGGGCTTATACAGCGCAACATGATATCGCCCATAATGGATCACGAAAGCGCCACAATTGTTACGCGCGTCGCCGGCCTGGCCGTTATGCAGTGCGGGCAGTATGTATTAGATGAGTACTTGCGTGCCGAAGGCGCCAAACTCGAGGATGATATCAGTAAGCTATATACTGGCGAAGTCTAAGTGCACCATGTTGCAACGTTACTAGACGGTGTATTATAGCCGGTATTATGAACTTGCTGTTGTCTCCGGAAGATTTAGCGCCTGGTAAAATCGACGGCTACGTCGGTTTAGAATCGTCTGCCGAGCAGTTCGAAGCCCACGTCCAGCGTGTTTTAGCCGACCCTAAAGCGGGTGGCGATGCATCGCGAGAACAGTTCGAAAAAGTACGCCCGATGCTGTCTGGTCCAACAAGGGTATTGGAATATTATGTGGCGACTGCAAGCAAGGAATCGTGCAAGGGTTTGGTTCCAAAAGCTGTAGAGCTTACTGCACGCCTGGGGACTATATTGCTTACACCTAACTTGTACATACCATCTCTCGATTTCGCACAAGAAGACGACGACGAGCAGGCAGTAAGTCATTATATCCACCAAACTTCCCGCCGTTATATGCGGGAACGCCCGACGCTCCTGCGTCTTGCGCTCTATAATTCTATGGATGGTTACGAGGATGATCCCTACGTCCGCCGCACGATAAGCACGGTTGCCGGGTTTATCCTTTGGCAGTGCGAAGAACAGCGCTACCAAGAATTCATTGATATTCGCACCGAAAGCGTCCACGAAATAGTTAAGGAATGGAACGGAACATTCCCAAAGTCGGACCCACCTCACGACATCGTCGGATAATCATTCTAAAACAGATGAAATGGTGGTATGCTGACCTCATATGGGTGACCTGATTGACTTACAAAAACGTATTGTCGATTTTCGTGACGCACGAGACTGGAAGCAATTCCATAACCCGAAAGACATGGCTATTTCATTAGTGCTCGAAGCTACAGAAGTTATCGAACACTTTCAGTGGAAACAACAAGATGAAATCGATGAGTATCTTTCCACCCATAAAGAAGACTTGGGCGATGAACTGATAGATGTGCTCTACTGGGTGCTTTTAATGGCGCATGATTTGGATATAGATATTGTGAAGAGCTTTGAACGCAAAATGGCACAAAATGAAGCCAAGTACTCTGTTGAAAGATCAAAAGGCAACCATAAAAAATACACGGAGCATAATACGTGATTGTTTACGCGGCTACTAAGAAAGAGTTCCAAGAAGATATCATGTCTAACGACATAGAAAATTTAATATACAAAAAATACAAATCGGTTACAGGCAAGTCTACGGGGCGCTCTGAGATCGAGTCATGGCGCAACTCACTGCAATATATGGACCGTGTTCTCAATGATTCTGAAATTCCTGCAGATTCTGGGGTGGCTATTGAATATCATATTCCACAATCTTCAAAACGTATCGATTTTATCCTCACTGGTGTTAATGGACAACAGCAAGATAGCGCAATTCTAGTAGAACTTAAGCAATGGCAAAATGCTGAGTTAACGGAGAAAGACGGTGTTGTGCGGACGAGATTCAAACACGGCGAAAAAGAAACTTCACACCCATCTTACCAAGCATGGTCGTACAAATGCTTACTTGAGGACTACAACCAAACGGTGCAGGAGGAAGGTATTCAATTGATCCCTTGCGCATATCTCCACAATTATGAGCAGGACGAAGTCATAACCAACGAATTTTACGAAGTGTACACCAAACAAGCACCTGTCTTTCTAAAAGACGACGCACTTAAGCTACGTGAATTCATTAAAACCCATGTCAAATATGGCGATAAAAACAATGTCATGTACCGAATAGACCATGGCAAAATCAAGCCGTCTAAAAATCTGGCCGACCAGCTCGTATCTATGCTTAAAGGCAACGAAGAGTTTGTGCTAATAGATGACCAAAAAGTTACCTATGAAACAGCACTGCAGCTGGCCAAAGTGTCGTCGGACGAAGTAAAAAATGTTCTGATTATAGAAGGTGGACCGGGTACGGGAAAATCGGTGTTGGCTATAAATTTACTCGTTGAACTAACTAAGCGCGAACAGGTAGCCCAGTACGTCACGCGTAACTCAGCCCCGCGAGAAGTTTATAAAGCCAAACTAACGGGCACTTTTACACGCACTCGCATTGATAACATGTTCAGCGGCTCTGGCTCATTCCACTCACTAGCCGACAACACGTTCGATACGCTCATTGTTGATGAAGCGCACCGTTTGAGTGAAAAATCGGGAATGTTCCAAAACTTAGGTGAAAACCAGGTCAAAGAACTCATTGCTGCAAGCAAACTCAGCATATTCTTTGTCGATGAAGATCAAAAGGTCACTCTCAAAGATATCGGTGACAAAGATGAGATACGTTTTTGGGCGACTCAGCACGGTGCGGCCGTCACGGAGCTCCAACTCGAATCACAATTTAGATGTAATGGCTCGGATGGATATTTGGCCTGGCTCGACAATGCGTTGCAAATTCATGATACAGCTAACGAGACGCTAGAAGGCATAGACTATGATTTCAACGTTGTCGATAGCCCTACAGAATTGCATAATCTAATCATCGAAAAGAATATGTCGAAGAACAAAGCTCGCTTGCTTGCGGGTTACTGCTGGAAATGGATCAGCAAAAAACAGCCCACCTTACGCGACATCGTGATCGGTGACTATGAAGCGACTTGGAACTTAAATGAGGACGGCCAAGGATGGATTGCGAAGCCAAACTCCGTGAGTGAAGTTGGATGTATTCACACAAGTCAGGGCCTAGAGCTCGACTACGTAGGCGTAATCATTGGTCCGGACTTAGTCGTGCGAAACGGCAAAGTCATTACAGATGTAACCGAACGTGCGAGCACCGACCGTTCGGTTGCAGGTTGGAAAAAACTGATGAAAGAAAAGCCGGATGAGGCTGAACTGCAGTTTGATACCATTATCAAAAACACATATCGCACCCTCATGACACGCGGCCAAAGAGGGTGCTATATATATTGCACCGATGCTGAAACTGCAGAATATTTTCGGCAAGTCACTACAGATTAAGATAATATTCTGAAAATTGCTTTTCATACATTACACTTATGATAATGAAAAACTACTGGTTATATGTGCTCAAGCTCGAGCAAGGGAAATATTATGTGGGCGTGACGTCCAAAACTCCGGAAATCAGAATGAAACAGCATCAAAATGGCTTTGGAGGCGCCGGCTGGGCGCGCAAATATAAGCCAATCGCTCTTTTTGACTCAAAACAGCTTGGCGTTATGTCATTAGAAGAAGCCGAGCATTATGAGAACAAAGTCGTTCGGGAGTATATCAAGAAATATGGCATCGACAATGTTCGAGGCGGAGACCTGAGCTATTCTGGAAATTTGATTAAGCGCTTTGGGAAATATTTTGATGCCGAGGAATGGAAACTAGGCGCGCTGGCAATATTTGCCATGCTTTGTTTATTCCTAGCTTTTCTCCTTAAGTAGCGTCAGCTCTGCGTAACAAGCACGGAATTGGTAGCTGTGTTTGCTGATGGCGAGTGAGCGCCACATACAAGTACTTCGCAATCGCGGAGTGCTTAAGTTTTGATATACTAAAACTATGCAAAAAATAGCCACACGAATATTTATCTATGCTTCGATCTCGTTCGGTATCTTGGGGATATTAGTAGTACTCACTGCCTCCAGCCCAGACAGCCCCGATTCCAACCTAAGTCAAATATTTATCAGGCTTCTTTTTATGAATGTGTTTATTATCCTGCCTGCGTTTGCACTCAGCATAGCCAGCAAGTATCTAAACGGCAAATC
>JBDSPW010000005.1:0-14262 GCA_039930145.1 Saccharimonadales bacterium (SeqCode)
CCGTTACTGTAGCCACCGACACCATTGTCGACGATTTTAAGGTTATAACGGGCATCGTTTTTGGTGCCTAACGCGCGGAGTAGTGTTCGTAAGCTTTGAGCGGTCGCTCCGCGTTTACCAATTACCCGGCCGAGATCTTCTGGGTCTACCGTTAGCTCAAGTAACACACCTTTTTCATCTATGCGTCGCTCTACTTGTACGGCATCAGGATTGCTCACCAGGGATTTAACGACAAATTCTACAAATTGCTGGTCGATACTGTTGTTCATGTTTGACCGTCCTCCCAATAGTTACTGATGATAGGCTAATTATAACAAACAAAAATGGCGCCACCGTAAGGATTTTGACTCATCACGGGGGCGCCTACTTTCTGAGGCTAGACTAAACTAGGCTTCAGTGGTTTCTTCGGCTGGTGCTTCAGCGGCAGTTTCTACTTCCGCTGGCGCTTCGACCGTAGGCTCTTCTACGGGAGTTTCTTCGGCGACAGGTGCTTCAACCTTAGGAGCGGCTGCTTCTTTAGGCTGGTTGCGGCGAAGCTTTTCTGGGTGGCGCAGTTTACCGGCTTTAGATTCGGCCAGCTTGACCCATTCAGGGAGCTTGACGCCTTCGGCTTTCATCAGACGAGCTGCACGAGGAGTTGGCTGTGCGCCGTTACTGACATACAAAGCTGCCTTCTCTTTATCCAGAGTGGTTGTTTTAGCGTGGGGGTCGTAGCTGCCAAGGGCGGCGACAACTTTACCACTTGTTGGGGTCCGACGACTGTCTTGAACGACAATGCGGAATTGAGCGTGACCTTTACGGCCAGTACGCTGCATGCGAATGACTAACATTCAGTTCCTTCCCTTAAGATGTTTTGATAACCTGTCTAGGTTACCAGTTTTGACCTCTGTTGTCAACAACTTGCACGGGACAAACCTACGAGTTTTCGGCTCGATAAAACGTGAGGGCGGCTTCGGCGGCTTTTTGCTGGCCGGCCTGCTTGCTGGGGCCGACGCCTTGGCCACGCATAACGCCTTTGACGTAAACTCCGACCGTGAAGATCTTATCGTGGTCGGGGCCAACTTCTTCAATCACACGATACTCAGGCGTCGCGCTCTCTTGGCTTTGCGCCAGTTCTTGCAAATGTGATTTTGGGTCCATCCACGAGCCAGTATCAAGAATCATTTGGAATGTTGTGAGCAGACTTTCGGTGATAAAACGCTTGGCTACATCGTAACCCTGGTCCAGATACATCGCACCCACGACGGCTTCATAACTGTTAGCGAGAATCTGCATACGGGCTCGCTCGGTGCCACGTTTTTCCCCGCGGCTAAGGCGGAGGAGTGGCTCGAATTCGTAGCGAGACGCTGCAGCACTAATGCTTTCAGTCCGCACCAGGCTACTACGCCAGTTAGTCAAAATGCCTTCTGGTTCGGTGTAATTGCCAAACAAATATTCGGTCGAGACCAGTTCCAGCACGGCATCGCCCAAAAATTCCAGACGTTCGTTGTGCTCAAAGACCGTTTTGCGGTGCTCGTTGACATAACTGCGGTGTGTAAACGCCGTAACGAGGAGCTGAACATCTTTAAACGACACACCCAGTGTCTCTTTTGCAAACGTCTGGTACGCAGTGTAGTCCATGGTGTTAGAGCCCAGCTTCGCGAATTTTCTTCATGCCCACTAAGATTAGTTTGCCGATATCGTCGTATGCAATTTTTTCGGTGGCATCGGTGGCAGGCAGCCACTGGATGTCCGTTAACCAGTCTTCGGGAGTCAGCTTGTTGGTGTCACCCAAGCCCTCTACGAGATAAATATGCATCGTCATGAGCACCAGGGTGTGAGTACGGCGATAACGGAAATTCACTTTGCCGAGCCAGTCCATGACCTTCATTTCTTGCAGGCCCGTTTCTTCGCGGATTTCGCGCTCGGCGGTTTGTCGGGGCTTTTCACCCTCTTCAACATGACCTTTAGGAATGGTCCAACGATTTTTAGCGTCTTTAATCAGTAAGATTTCGAGCTGCTTGTCTTTGTTACGGCGAAAAATAATGCCGCCAGAGGTGGTTTCGTGGACAACTTCGTCAATGACCGGCTTGCGGCGGACAAAATTTTTGAATCCTTCGATAGGCTTAGGCCGCTTCATGCTCTGCATCTTTCTGTTCTTCTACTTTCTCCACTGTAATTGTTTCGCCTGTACGCTGCCTGAGAAGCGTGCCCAGTACACCATTGATAAACTTACTCGAGTTCTCGCCTCCAAAGGCCTTAGCCAACTCCACCGCTTCGTTGATGACTACTTTAGGTGGTACATCATCTTCATTGTCCAGCTCATACAGTCCGATATGCAAAATGACATGGTCCATTCGCGCTATCTGATCCAGCGGCCAATCGGGCGCCACGGGCTGCAATTTTTCGTCGAGCTCTTTTTGAACTTTGGTTACACCATGCACCAGTCGCTTGATAAAATCAACATCGTCGACCATCGCCTTATAGCGGGCAATATTGCGCTCTAACACCTCGTCGAGGTCGAAATCGGCATCGCCAGCATCGCGGCGAAAATCCTGCTCGTACAATGTCTGCAAAGCGATAATTCGACCAAGGTGACGATTCGATGCCATGTTTGTTATCCGTTTACGCTTAACTACTCTCTAGTATAGCGTACTTAGGAGTCTCGGTTTTAGGCTTTTGTCGCGGTTGGTTTAGCTGATTCGCGGCGAGTCGTGTAGACCTTTACCGGTGATTTTCCGTTGACCGCACGTGCCAGCTTGAGCACGATGTGGCTGCGGCGAGTACCA
Source organism: Saccharimonadales bacterium (SeqCode) (assembly GCA_039930145.1). Lineage (GTDB taxonomy): Bacteria > Patescibacteriota > Saccharimonadia > Saccharimonadales > UBA4665 > DAIESS01. The sequence goes on from JBDSPW010000005.1 coordinate 2,769, forward strand.
GTCTTACGCGGGCTGGTTCGCTTCTTGGGCTTTCCCATAAATACAACTCCTGAACTTTTTCGTTAGATACTAATAAATCTAAGGACATATTATAGCGTAGAACACCTTAGAACTCAAGCCTTAAGTGCTTACACTACCACGAAATTGACGAGCTTGCCGTGCACGTAAATCGTTTTGCGGATTTCTTTGCCCTCCAGATAGGTCGCAACTTTTTCGTTAGCTTTCGCGGCGGCGACAATTTCTTCTTCAGCGGCATCGGCATTTACCGTCACCTCGCCGCGGAGTTTTCCGTTGACCTGAACTGCAATCGTTACCGTTGTTTCGACCAAAAAGGCATCGTTCCACTCTGGCCAGTTACTGACATGCACCGAGGCTTCGTTACCCAGCTGTTGCCATAATTCCTCGGCAATGTGCGGCGCAAAGGGTGCAACCAGCTGCACCAAGGTATCGAGCGCCACTTTCCAAGCATCATGCGCGGCAAAATTATCGGTGGCTTTTATCTTGTACAGTTCATTCACGGCCTCCATCAGCGCCGCGATGGCAGTGTTAAAGCCCATTTCTTCCAGGTCGGTACTGACTTTTTTAATCGTCTTGTGTGTCACAAACTGCAAATCTTTTTCCGTAGCAGCATTCGGTTGGGTTTTACTCTCGCCAAATTCATGGACCAATGTCCAAATTCGGTTTAGGAAGCGGTAACACCCGCCCATGCCTTCGACGCTCCAGTTGGCCATCTGGTCCCAGGGGCCGATAAACAGCTCCATGACGCGGATGGCGTCGGCGCCGTAGCCTTGGTCGATAATTTCGTTAGGCGTAATGGTATTACCCCAGCTTTTGCTCATCTTACGGCCATCTGGTGCCAGAATCATGCCCTGGTTCCGCAGCGCCAAAAAGGGCTCGTCGAAATCAATCATCCCGGCATCGTGCATGACTTTTGTCCACATCCGGGCGTATAACAGATGCATTACAGCGTGTTCGGCACCGCCGATGTAGTCGTCGACTGGGAGCCAGAACTTTACTTTGTCGTCTGCAAATGGCAGTTCGTCGTTGTTAGGATCAGCAAAGCGCAGGAAGTACCAACTACTGCAGGCAAAGCCATCCATCGTGTCGGTTTCGCGCTTAGCGGGCTTACCACAGGTGGGACAGGTGGTGTTAACCCAATCTTCGACACCAGCCAGGACGCTGGTACCTTCGCCGTTCGGCTGGTAGCTTTCGACTTCCGGCAATACGACTGGCAATTGGTCTTTTGGCACGAGCACCGCACCGTGCTCGTCGCAGTGAATAATCGGGATCGGTGCACCCCAGTAACGCTGACGGCTAATCAGCCAATCGCGGATTTTGTAGTTCACCACGGCCTCGGCAGTGCTTTTGGCAGCTAAGTCTTCGACAATTTTAGTCCGGACTTCTTGGCTGGGTTGGCCATCATATGCTCCAGAGTTCGTCATGACACCTTCTGCGTGCGTGTACTCGTCATCCGCGGCATCATTTTGTACCACTCGTATAATTGGCAGTTCAAACTTGGTAGCAAAGGCCGCATCGCGGTCGTCATGCGCCGGAACGGCCATGATGGCACCAGTGCCGTAGCCTGTCAGTACGTAGTCCGCAATCCATACCGGCACTTTGTTGCCGTTCGCCGGGTTAACAGCGTAAGCACCCGTGAAAACTCCGGTCTTTTCACGGTTAACCTCTTGGCGTTCGACATCGCTTTTGGCAGCTGCTTTAGCAATGTAGTGATTGACGGCTTCATGGTGTTTTTCAGGGGTAATTTGTTGCACCAGCTCGTGCTCGGGCGCCAGCACCATAAAGGTGGCACCAAACAGTGTGTCGGGTCGGGTCGTGAAAACTTTTATTTTCACGCCTTCGTGCTCTTCGACAACAAAGTCGATTTCGGCGCCCTTACTCTTGCCGATCCAGTTACGCTGCATGCTTTTGATGGCGTCGGACCAGTCGAGCTTGTCGAGGTCCTCGACCAAACGGTCAGCGTAGTCGGTAATCTTGAAGAACCACTGCTTGAGAGCTTTTTTGCTGACAGGGTTGCCACAGCGCCAACACTTGCCGGCTTCTACTTGCTCGTTGGCCAGCACCGTCTTGTCGAAGTCGCACCACCACTGCAGGCTGTCTTTTTGGTACGCGAGGCCCCGTTCGAACAATAGCTCGAAAAACCACTGCGTCCACTTGTAGTAGGCAGGGTCACTACTGTTAATTTCGCGGGTCCAGTCGTAGCTAAAGCCCATTTGCATCAGCTGGCGCTTGAACTTGCTGGTGTTCTCGGCAATAGCTTGTTGCGGGCTAATGTTGTTCTTAATGGCGTAGTTTTCGGCTGGTAAACCAAACGCATCCCATCCCATGGGGTGCAGCACATTAAAACCCTTCATACGGGCATGGCGAGCAACCGCATCACCAATAGTGTAGTTACGGACATGTCCGACGTGCATCGCCGCACCGCTGGGGTACGGGAAATACTCGAGGACATACTTCTTGGGCTTGTCTGGGTTCTCGCTTGCCACATAAATAGCATCGTCTTCCCACTTTTTTTGCCACCGCGGCTCTATTTCCTTGGGGTTGTATCTGTTCATTGGGACAGTTCCTTCGCGTCTACAGAAATAGTCCGCCGGACTATTCTGGACTCAATATCTTTCGGATTGTATCGCTGCATATTGCCTCTAGTATATCAGAGGTAGGAATTATGCCTACTGCTGAGGGAACTGACGTTTCTTGATATTCAGCCACCCAGAAGACTGGCGCACAAATTTGCTGCTATCTGCGAAGTCAGCGAGCAGTTGCTTGAGAGCTTCCTCGGCAAAGACGCCGTTCTGCGAGCCTTCACCAAGCACGACTGCACCTTTTTTGAGCTGTTCGTGCACATAGCGTCCGGCGTCGTATGGGCTACGGAAACTTTTAACTTCACAGCCGTTCTTTCTGGCAGCGGGTGCCAAGTATTGTTCGGCCTCGGCACCAATAGTCACAATCAGGTCAACGGTCGATGGCCAGCAGTACGCCCCCACACCCTGGTGAGCAGTCTTCGAGAAATCGCCCAGCTCGTTCATGCTACCCAATATAGCAATGCGCTGCGGAGCTTTGGTTTCAGCCAACACATCCAGCCCGGCCTCGACTGCCGCCGGGCTGGCATTGTAGGTGTCATCGATGAGCGTGCTGCCCTTTTCCCCTTTTAAGATTTGCATACGGCCTGGTGTTGGTGGCAGTGCCGCCAGTGCCTTATTAATCGCTGCAGGTTTCATGCCCAACAAGTGCGCAACACTCGCTGCAGCGCTACTTATTTTTGTTCCCGCCGTACCGAGCATTGGCGAAGTAAAAGCTTCGACTTTGTCACCAAGTCTTAGTTTGAACGTCACGCCATCGAGTTTTTTGGAGGTCAACGAGGTAATACGGTATTCGGCGGTATCCGCCAGGCCATACGTAGCAACTGTTTTGCCTGCCAAATATTCGGGTGGAGTGTCATCGATGTTTACGAGCACTTGCTCCGAAAACTGCGTCACCGTTAGTTCCTCTATAGCGACAGCATCGAGGGTCTTGAAGAACTCCATATGCTCGGGCGTAACAGCCGTGACCACCGTAATGTCCGGTTTTAGGTAAGCAAAGTCGGCAATTTGGCCCGGACCGTCCGTGCCCAGCTCTAGTACGGCGACATCGAACGATATACCGCGTCGAATAATGCGCTCATTGGCGAGCAAAATCCTCATCCATGCACCGACATTCAAAAGATTGGGCAGTGCATGACCAAACACGACCAGCGGCACCGTCAAGCGATCGTTGTAATTACCCTCCTGAAATTGCACCTGTTGCCCGGCGGCCAGTGTATGGGCGATGGCGAGCTTGGTCGATGTTTTACCCACACTGCCTACCACGGCAACAATTCGGAAAGAATGCGCCGCGTGCAACCGAACAACTTGGTCCTCTAACAGTTCGCACAGGAATTTTTTACCGTAGATCCGTGGCGACAACAACACCCGGAGTGCCCAGGCCAGCAAGACTGCCAGACTCAACACATAGGCTGTAATCACCGGATAGCCGATAATTAGGGCCGTACCAAATAGTACTCCACCGGTAAAATCGCCCCATAGGCCGCGGGCCGCCAAATACACACCCACGACAATCTGGGCAACTATCAGCAGACGCGTCAGCAATAATAGCCGGCGGCTCGCTGTTGTGGGCATGTACGCGACATCGTGCGTAGCGTGCCGCAGGTCGTTGGTTTGCCAAAATGCCATCAAAAAATCAGCTGGATTATAGCCGCTAAACTGCAAAAGACGCACCAGGTAGCCCGGAAAATGTCGTGAATAGAGTGCGCGAGCGCCTGTTAACATAGCGAATCCTTTAAATACTTATGCCTACATAGTATACGTATCTGGCGACGTATTAAAGCTTCTGTAGTCGCGACTGGAGTTCGCTGGCGGGAATCGTTTTGCCCGGAACAGCTATGGGCGTCGACAGACCATAATCACTATACGTTTCGGTGAAGCCACTTTGGGCATAGGTAATCTGCTTTAGTTGATGCGACGAGGCGTCCACACTCATCGTAAGTTTAATGGGCTGCGCCGACTGATACTGCGTCGGATCCAATGACTGCAGATCTTTTAGTCCGATGTTACTGGCGAACACCTGCATCATGCGCACATAGGGCGCAAGTTTAACAGAGACGTCGTAGACATAGACTTCACGGCCATCGAGCATTTTACGCTGCATGGTTTGATAGTTGGGCGTAAACACACCCTGTTGACTCATGAACGTCGTGATGTTTTCCTGCTGCTCCGGCGTGACGTTGCCAATCGGCGGCGCGGGCACGGTGCCGATATCCAGGATGCTTTGGCTAAATAACTGCGTCAGGCTGGACTGTTCTTTTGGCGCCGCCTTTCCCCAAATATTGAGAATGGACGAGAAGTCTACCGCCTTGCCGTTGGCATCTTTTTTGCCGCTCGTAGCATTCACATAACGTACGTAGCCTGTTGTAGGTGTACCAATACTTTCGGTTGTGACGTTTAATCCGGGTTGCGAAATGCTCACGAGCCACTGCGCTGCATTGGTGCCGCCAAGCTGCAAACGTACATATTGCTGTGCCGTCTGGCTGCCGTTGCTTGTTTTCTCGTACTTTGTCACGCTACTAGTGCGCAGGTTGTTAGTCAGCATACTCTCGAAGACCCGATGCGGGCCTTGGTGTATAAAATTCCACCACAAAAATACGGCTAACACTAGGAGTGCAACGCCACCCACTACAGTAAGGAGAACGGTTTTTTGGTTAGCAGTTATGGGCATACCCTCTATTGTAGCAAGCTAAAACAAAAAGGCCCCTTAGGGACCCCTGAGTATTTTGGTGGGCGAGGAGGGAGTCGAACCCTCAAGGCCGTAAAGCCAGCGGATTTTAAGTCCACCGCGTATACCATTCCGCCACTCGCCCGCAACGGGGTTATTATACTACGTCTCGAGACGAAATTCGCCCTCATTCCATTGCTTACAAAAAGCCTGCACATTTGGCGAAAGGACAGTCTTCTGCGATGAAAGGGCTGGCATCATTCTGCGCAGACGGAAGAGATCAAAATAGTGTAGTTCGTCGTGAACCTCTGGTTCCATGACTCGTGGAACATCAGGTGTGGTTACCTCAAACCAATGATACTCATATTGTTTGCCGGCTTGCCCAAAAGCAGTTTGGGCGAGAAACCGCGCATTCTCGACGCGCACACCAATTTCTTCGGCAAGTTCTCGACGCATAGCAGCCTCAGTATTCTCGCCCGGTTCAACTTTACCGCCTGGAATCTCCCACTGCGTCAACGCTTCGGTATTACGGTGCAGCAAAAGTATCTTATGATCGTCGTTCAGTAATACCCCGCCAGCAAGCGTAATAAGTTCAGACATAGTGCAGCGATTATACGAAACAAAAAAAGCCCCCGCAAGGGCTGACCAGATTAAGAACTAGTTCTTAATCTGAAAGGAGGAACTTTGGAGGCCTTGGTCGGTGTTTTGCCACTTGATTGCAAAACGCCGACTAAGGCTGGAAAAGATTCCGACGTGGAGGCACCTACGGGATTTGCACCCGTGTACACGGTTTTGCAGACCGCTGCGTAACTACTCCGCCAAGGCGCCGTCACTGCAATATTGTAACAGATGGAATCCAGCAGATTATACATTTATGTTTCTCTGTACTGTGTTACTCTTGTATGCACTATGTCTGCGGTGAGACCAGAGACGCCAACTAATACTAACGAATCTTTGCGTGAGTATTTGCGTTTACCCAAACGCGAGATACCCAAAGCGTTAGCGATTGCCGTAGGCAGCACTATGCTAATAACAAACGTCGTGCTGAATGGTGTCGTATTAGCAGACCCGCTCAAAGATACATACATCAATGAACGTACGACTCAGGAGACATACCTATCCGAGCGCATAAGCAGTCTTGGTTCGCACACTACTGTAAACTGCGTAAGCTTAAAATCCCTCAATGACAACAAAGAGCAAGATGATCGTGAAACACAAGCAAGGGTCGCATCAGTCGCATTTTTTGTTGCCGACCAACCCGTTCTTCGACATGTCATGCCAATTGTCAGCCTCAATCAATTAGATTGCGACACAGTCGAAACAGCGTTTAAAGATTCCCAAAACGCTTCATATAAAACCTCCATTGAAGGGTTTCATGCAATTAGCAATATTGTTCATGAGTACGAACATTTGTCACGTGATAACGCCAATGAAGCAACGACCGAATGTTATGCCACCCAGGAGATGCAACCACTACTCGCAAAACTGGGATATCCTGATGATGTCGCCGAAGTGATAGGTCGTGCTCATGCTCGGCAAGACTATCGACTGCCCAATTATCTCTCTCCCGATTGTCACCCAGGAGGTGCGTTAGATTTACGCGTCAGTGACAACTTCCCTGTGCCCCCTGCTGTCGATTAAAGTACACACCTACTCGTGCTGAGGATCGTGCAGTGGGGCAAGCTTTTCTAACAACGCCACTTCATGCGGGGCAAATACGTCTTGATATCCCACGCCATGGAGCTTCGGGCCGGCTGCGCCGGCAATGCCTTGTATTACTTCGGTTTCAACTGGTATATCACGACGGCAAACTATCATAGCCATATCTCCAATTGTCCGAACAATACCTTCGTCTTTCCTGCGTACTTTTGGTTCCGTATAGTCGTTTTCTACCAGGCGCGCGCATTCTCGGCGGTAGCAAAATGGCACTACCCACGAGCCCAAACTCACGGCAGTTTCGGCTGCCCTTACTACGCCCGCCTCTGTTAGGTCTAACATTTTACCTGTAGCTTCTGCAATCAAGAGCAACCCCCATAGCGTTAATCATAAGAGTTAACAATACTCGAGTATCGGTGGCCTGTAAGTTACATATCTAACTGCATGGTGTGACTTTTAGGACACTGTACGAATCTGTACTGACGTATCACCCCTGCAAAAATATACTTATCATGTGCGCGGGAATTCGACTTCCCTCCTCGAAGCACCCCGTATGTAGTACAAGCACAAAAAGTCCCGCAATGAGCGGGATTTTCTGTAGTTTGCTTAGCTGCCCCAGTGGGTAAAGATACCTACAGCCAGCTCGGCCCATATCCAGACAAAAAGTATCGCCACGACAATCGCAGCAATAGCACGGTACTTGCCCGCCCGCTTGATTACTAGATCCAGCAATAACCCCGTGCCAAATACCAAGGTGCCCATAATAACAAAATCAGATGCCGACCACTTTACCTCATTACTAAATTGCATAGCTATGAGCGGGATCAATAAAATACCCACAGTACCGAATACGATACGGACATGATGGTTCTTCAACACAACAGATGCGGTATTCATAGCATGTTTATCAAATCATTGAACCAGTTTTGACATCGCCTGCTCGTTTGTAGTTAGCGAAGATAATGCCGTTGGATGTAATAGCGGATTCTGTCATGGCGAAGGCCGCCGGGATTGTGCCTTCCGCAAATAACCTTTTGCCTGTACCCAGTGTCAACGGAAAGATCTTTAGCCATAACTCATCGACCAAATCGTTCTTGAGCAATGTTTGTACCAAGTTGGCGCTCCCGTGCACCTGCAACATTGGCCCCTCGGTTCCTTTCAATTCTTTGAGCTTAGCGACAGCGTCGCCAGTAATAAGCTCCGAGTGATCCCATGGCATCGCTAAATTTTCGTTACCCGATACGACGTACTTGGTGCATTTGTTGAACGGCCCGGCGACAAACTCAATTTCTGGGTGATTCGGCCAGTAGCCTGCAAAGATATCGTAAGTCTTTCTACCGAGCAACAGATCATATTCTTCGCTCAGTTGTTTGGTCATCAGTTCGTCGGATCTAGCATCGTTGCCATACGGTGCCTGCCAGCCACCATATGTAAAGTTTTCCGACGGATCCTCCTCTGGACCGCCCGGAGCTTGCATGACACCATCAAGCGTAATAAACGATAGAACAACAATTTTTCTCATATTTGCATGATATTCCTAACAATCACAGCTTTCAATCGAAATTTAGCCTACTGATACATTAAGCTTTGTACTGCTTCATTTCTTCTGGGTACGGTATGCGTTCCGCCTTCGGAAATTCAGGATTCCGCATCTGTTCTTGCATCCCACGCACTGCTACGTACGCGGCAGCCGGTAAGACGGCTAACTTACCACTCGTCCGCAAAGGATACGTCTCGTGGATTTGGTCATAGCTCAACTCTTCGGCGGTCGTTATCGGCCCGACTTCTTTCTCCCAATCACCTGTGGCAAATCTCCCTTTTCCAACTGGTGCCAGTATGTTCCGGTACGAACTCGTTACGCCGGCGGCGAGCGGTGGGTTAAACTGCCTCATATAGCCTCCGCAGTGTAGTGCGACAAACTTGCCGAGCTTTAGGTGGGTTGCCATGCCTGCTAGATGCAGCCAGTCGAGGTACCCGTAACGAAAGGGCTCCTCCGGACTGCCTTGCAGGGGGACTGCGATTGCAGAAAAGTTGCCAAAGCCTGCCACAACAACAGTTGAAACGGATTTATCGGCCAGCACCCGTTCAAAATCCCCTTTTGTTGCATTCACGACAGGTGTTGGCTCACGCTGGCGCGCGGTGTAATAATCAACCAGCTTATCCGTTTGCCTATCGAAACTTTCCTGACTATCTAGCTCATGTTCGACAAGTTCCGCCATAAAAGCAACTAGAATAGCGACCTTCGAGCCGGGTTCATCAGGCTCGCTAAATTCCTTTGCGCTGTTCAGTTGGTGTCTTTTCTCTAAAACAGCGCCGTACTGCTCCTTAAATCTCCATGCCATATATAATTATATGCGCGTTTTGCAACATCTTATCAAACTAACATAGGTGAACCAGAGAAGCTTATGATCGAGTTTCAGCTTACTGCTGAAGCTGATCTACAATTTTTTCGATTCTGCGGGTTCTGGTTTCTTCCGCTTTTGCCTCAGCAACCTGCCGGGCAAATTCTTTACGCTTGGAATACGTTAGGTTGTGGAATGTTTCGCTGAGGTGGTTTTGAACCAACGCCTCTCGTAATTCGGTTGGTACATCTACATGTCGGTAGCCATCATCAAGCTCTAACGTCACCGTAACCAGGTCGCCGGCTGAGGCACCCGAGGCTTCTCGGTCACGCGTTGGAAACACTACCATGCATTTCCCATCCACGCCGGTTGCGGTGCTCTGATATGTGTAGCCATTGATGGTAATCTTGAGCGGCGCCCGCTTATTAGCACCTATCTCAGCTAGGTTTTTATCTGGAATTTCGATTGAAGCATGGTTGGCAGACCCTATAACTACAGTTTCGTATGTTGTTTTCATATGCGGCGGCACGTGCCTCAGGAATTTCCGATTGAGGTGGGGTGCATTGCCTCTGGCTCTTCTGGAGGTAGTACGTTTTTTTCAACTATGGTATACGCGGGTAATTCCGACACGACTGTTTCTACGGATAGTACTTCGTGGCCCGGCACTACAACAAATCGTTTACGGTTTTGGTGAATCTCCTGATAGTCCTGTAATGAAATAGCGAGTCGCTTAGCACAACTTTCATCCGCACATTCACAGTAAAATTGCAGTGGAGTAGTGGCGCTGACATCAGGTACTTTAAATTCTGGCTGATTATCTTCCCGTGCCAGTTTATTGGTCTCGTCATACCCCGCCTGCACCTGCTCGTTAATGCGCCGGAATATCGCTTCGTTTTCTGCTAATCGATGCTCAGAAGGAGTTTCACTCATAAATCCATAATAACAGCATGGGCAACAAGCCCGAACACGTAGTTGGCAGCAGCCAAGATGTACAGAAAAAATTGTATTGTACTCCGGGCCCCATAATCTATTTTTAGCCCACACATAAAAAATTCGGGCTGTAGAGTAAGTTATGTAACCGTGATGTATCTTTATGTCTAGTAAAATAGGTGTAGTACACACGTTCAAATTCTAACTAAGGGGGATATATGAGATCTGTAAAAGCAAGGGCAGTATTTGGTGCGACAGAAAAGTTCAAGTCAACGACCATCGATCGCCGAGATGTCGGGCCAAAAGACGTATTGATTGAAATTAAGTATGCCGGTATTTGCCACTCCGACATCCACACCGCCCGTGGCGAATGGGGTGAGATCGAATATCCGATTGTTGTCGGCCACGAGATTGCTGGCGTCGTTGCCGAAGTCGGCTCAGATGTAACTAAACATAAAGTTGGTGACCGTGTTGGTGTCGGCTGCCTAGTCGATTCGTGCGGGACATGCGACAACTGCAAAAAAGGTCTGGAGCAATACTGCCTCAACGGTAGTGTCGGCACGTATAACAGCGTCAACAAATACGGTGACGGCGAACCCACCCAAGGCGGCTATTCGACGCACATAGTCGTGACCGAAAATTTCGTGGTTAACATTCCCGAAGGCATCGCCCTCGAAAATGCCGCTCCGCTCCTATGCGCTGGTATTACTACTTACTCGCCACTTCGTCATTGGGGCGCAGGACCCGGCACGAAAGTTGCCATCGTGGGGCTCGGTGGACTTGGTCACATGGGAGTCAAACTTGCACACGCTATGGGAGCAGACGTTACGGTATTATCTCGTTCGTTAAGCAAAAAAGATGACGGTCTAAAGCTTGGCGCGGACCATTACTACGCCACAGAGGATACAGAAACGTTCGAAAAGTTAAAAGGTAGCTTTGATCTCATTATTAACACGGTAAGTGCCAAGATAGAACTCGACCAATTCTTGTCGCTACTAGCGGTAGATGGAACTATGGTTAACGTCGGGGCACCGCCCGAACCTCTTTCACTGCAGGTGTTTAGCCTCATCCCTGGCCGTAAATCGTTTGCAGGCTCTGTTATTGGCGGCATACCTGAAACTCAGGAAATGCTAGATTTCTGTGCCGAGCACGGCATTGGCGCCGAGATTGAAGTAATTACGGCCGACGAAATAGACAAAGCCTACGAACGAGTCTTGGCGTCCGATGTTCGTTATCGATTCGTAATCGATTCTGCTACGATTTAAGGAATACACGCAAGATACTGGATTTAAACAATGATC
>JBDSPW010000006.1:0-10432 GCA_039930145.1 Saccharimonadales bacterium (SeqCode)
CTGTAGAGGTTTGGGGCTATCTGTTCCATGCGGCGTTGGAGACCGGGGAAGTGGTTAATTTTTTCGATAAGGTCGGGCAGGGGAGTGCCTGTTGCCCGCCCTACTGCGTTAATTGCTAGCCAGGCATCGAGCCGATTATAGAGGCCCTTGATCTTAATCTGAGACAGTTCGGACGCACTTGATACTAAACATGTTAAGTATCGACTGTCAGCAAGCTGTAAATAGTCACTATCTTCTTGCCATGCGAAGGTATGCGCCGATTGCTCGATGAATTCCCTGAAGGCGTCCTGATAGTCTTCGCGCGTCGGAAAAATCTCGTGATGATCCCAACTGACGCCTGTAATAAGACTGAGGTGTGGTTCGAAAGCCAGGAAATTACGATCAAATTCATCGGCTTCGTATACGAAATACTCGGAACCCTCGATGTATTGGCCCATATCGCCGAAAGATATCTTAGCTCCAACCGAATAGCTGAGCGGAATGCCTAACTCTTTGAAGAGCCAAATAGTCATGGCGGTCGTGGTGGTTTTGCCATGCGTTCCGGCAACGGCGATCAGTTTAAGCTGTTTGTCGGTGATAATTTGGTTCAGTAGCTCATCACGTTTGCTGGTTTTGATACTTTGCTCGCGGCAAAAAACCAGCTCGGGGGCATGGGGGTTTTCGATGGCCACCGCCGACGAGTATACAAACCAATCAATGGGCGCTGCATTGTGACGACTGGCGATCTGCTCACGGTCTTGACCGATGGAGATATCGGTAATACCGTGGTTACGCAAATAGTCGATATATTGTGATTCTTGCTTGTCCGAACCCGATACCGTGTAGCCGGCTTGTTTGGCAATCAGCGCCAGGGGTCCAATCGCCGTTCCACCGATACCAGAGAAGAAAATATGCATGATTCCAGTCTAGCACGTACGTGCTGTGCTACACTTGAAGCAAATCGTAAAATAAACATATGGATAAAAGACATTTACATCACCTGTACACCGTCATCCGTCCGATAAAACCGCAGTATTTCCTGGCTGTCTTTTTGGTGAGCGGTACCGTAATGGTACTGGCGCTCCGTAACAACAATGTGCACATGGTACATCTCAAGGAAGCCGTCTATGCAGCCGATAAAAACGGTGGTGACACCGTGAGTGCCCTGCAAAACCTCCAACACTATGTCACGGCGCACATGAACACCAGCCTCACGAACGGCTCCGACACCATCTACCCCCCTATTCAGCTCAAGTATACCTACGATCGCCTAGTGCAAGCCGAGAGCGATAAGTTGGCGACCACCAACACGCAGCTCTACAACGACGCTCAAAAATACTGCGAAGCCCAAAATTCAGCGGATTTCTCGGGCCGTAACCGGGTACCGTGTATCCAACAGTACGTCAAAGACCATGGCCAGCCGCTCAAATCTATCCCCGATAGCCTCTACAAGTTTGATTTTGTTTCGCCCAATTGGTCTCCCGATCTCGCTGGCTGGAGTGTTATCACGACCGTGTTAAGTGGATTCGTGCTGGTGGCAGTCACCGCTCTGCGGCAGTGGTTCAAAAAAGCCAGTAAGTAATATAAAAATACCCCAGCCAGGCCGGGGTATTTTTGTTGTTTGTTTACGTATTACGGCTTGGTAGTCGTGGCAGGAGTAGTTGCCGTACCTTGGACGTTTGTACCAGCTGCGCTCGCAGTGCTACATTGCTGACCGTTGGGGTACTTCGTCTTGAAGTCGGCTACAGCTTTAGCAACTTGACCATCTGTCTTCAGGTTTTCCCAGAAGGTGACTTGATCGCGGTTGATGACCATTTGGTCGTAGGGCTGGTGGAGTTCACAACCAAGCTTTACGAGCGAAATGTTGCTGTTCGCAGCGGTGGTCTTGGTAGCGTCTGTGCTAGCTGATTGCAGATAGTAGACATTGCCGAGTACCACATACTGGTTGTTGAGCGTATGAATGTTACCGAAGTATACTTGCCCGCTGTTGAGGAAGACGGCTTGTAGTTTCGAACTATCAACGTATTTGCCCTGTGTTTCTGGTTTGCTGGTGTAGAGAACACCGACAACTGCCAAGAGGAGCAGTACACCGACGACTACAAATGCGGCGAGGGTGAGTTTGTACCACTTTGGCGTACCAGATAGCAGTGATTTTTTGTCTTTAGATTTATTGTTTGCTGGTTGTGGCGCAGCAGTACCACCGGTAGCAGCCGTAGGCTGAAAGCTGTGTGACTGTGCACTTCGATTGCTGAAGTCCATATGGTTATGTTTTCTCCACCTCTTTAACTATATTGTTTATGGTTTACGCTTGTAAGTGTAATACAACCGCTGTAATCGAGCAACATTTTGAGACTTTTTTGCCACTCAAACTGTTCTAAACTGTTGACAAGTTAAAACGCTCCAGAGTATGTTAGGGGTACTAACTAATGTTATAAGAGAGGGAGACCTACATACATGGCATACAAGCACACGAACTCAAAAGGTGTAACATACTACCTTAACTCAAAGAAAGTTACACTTCGCGGTGGTAAAGAACAGACCATCTACTACTTCAGCAAAGACCAGCGCCCAGAAGCTTCTGACCTGCCTGCAGGTTTTAGCGTCAACGAAAACCCACGCAACGGCTTTCTGACCATCAAGCGCAACGCTTAAAGATCAAAACGTTTGAAAATCAACACCCGGCATTGTCCGGGTGTTTTTTGATGTAACTGCGCTCCATACGGTATAGTAACCCCTATGAGTAAACCAATTGTCGTAGTCAAAAACCTTAAAAAACAATATGGTGACCGCAATGCCGTCGATGGCATTTCGTTTCAAGTGAGCCCTGGCGAGGTCTTTGGTATCCTCGGCCCTAACGGTGCCGGTAAGACCACTACCCTAGAAATGATCGAGGCCATGCGACCGATTGATGGTGGCAGCGTGACGGTTGACGGCATTGATGTTGCCGAGAACCCCGAGAAAATCAAACGGATCATCGGCGTCCAGCCGCAAGCGCCGGCGTTTCAAGACAAACAGAAACTGACCGAAATCATCGAGCTGTTTGCCGCCGCGTACGGCGAAAAAGTTAATCCCATGGAATTTTTGGCCGATGTGCATTTGCAAGAAAAAGCCAACGCCTACCCAGAGAATCTCTCTGGTGGTCAAAAGCAGCGCCTGAGTATTGCAACGGCGCTGGTACACAATCCCAGGGTGTTCTTTATGGATGAGCCCACGACCGGTCTTGACCCGCAGGCCCGCCGTAACCTCTGGGACCTGGTACGCGAAGTCCGGGATAAAGGTGTCACCGTGCTCATCACCACCCACTACATGGACGAAGCCGAGTTGCTGTGCGACCGGGTAGCCATTATGGATAACGGCAAAATTATTGCTCTCGATACGCCGAAGAACCTCATCAAACAACTGCTGGGTCGGGGTTTTAAGAAAGCCCAACATGTCGAGCAGGCTAATCTCGAAGACGTCTTTATCGATTTAACTGGAAAAGGTCTGAGGGACTAATCATGAAAAAATCATTCTACACCGTCTACGTTTTTGCCAAACTTAACACCCGCCGCTTCTTTCGCGACCGCCTGGCTATTTTCTTCGGCATCCTCTTCCCGCTTATTTTCCTGTTCGTTTTTGGCGGGATATCTGGCGGCAAGAACAACGAAGTCTCGTTCAATGTGGCATTGATCAATAAATCAGACAGCGCATTTTCGAAGCAGTTCGAGAAAGAGCTAAAAGATAGCAAAGTCTTCAAAGTCGACAAAGCAATCACTAGCGAGGCTGGGGCCGAAGATAAAATGGCCAAGAGCCAACTGGACGCCACCATCATTCTACCCAAGGATTTTGGTGCGGTAAAAGAGGGCCAAACCTACCCTTCAGGCCAAGCCCAGGTCATTTACACCCAAAACAATGCCTCGGCAGGCCAAACCTTGACCTCGCTCTTGCAGCAACAGTTTAAGGGTATTAACGCCAAGTTCATCAAAGCACCTGAACCGTTCACGGCTACCGGCAAGCAAAACAACAAACAAAGTTTGACTCAGTTTGACTACACTTTCGCCGGCTTGCTGGGTTTCTCGATTATTGGTCTGGGGATATTCGGACCGGTCAACGTTTTCCCGGAGCTTAAAAAACAGGGTATTTTACGTCGCTTGCACACCACGCCACTCAAGGTATGGCAGTACTTTACCGCCACTATGATTTCGCAGGCTATCATCGGTTTGGTGTCACTGGCGGTGATGTTTGCGGTCGCCATAACCGTGTTCAATTTGAACATTGTCGGCAACTACTTTGAGATAATTGTCTTCCTGGTGCTTAGTATCATTACCATTCTGGGGATTGGTCTGGCCATCGGTGGTTGGTCCAAAAACGAACGTCAAGCGGCACCGCTTAGTAACATCGTGGTCTTCCCAATGATGTTCCTGTCTGGCACCTTCTTCCCCCGCTTCCTGATGCCCGAATGGCTGCAGAACGTCTCGACATATTTGCCACTTACCCCCGTTATCGATGGACTGCGTCTACTGACAACCGAAGGCAAACACTTGGTAGATATCGGTGCCCAGCTAGGTCTTATGGCAGTTTGGATGGTGATTATTTATATCATCGCCTTCCGTGTCTTCCGCTGGGAATAACAGCGTACAGGGCTTGCAAAAACATCACAAATGTGCTAATGTTTATTTAGTATGTCACATCATTTCGAATTACCAGTTGTAACGCCCGTCTCCGAACTCACTCCAGATCAGGAAATTGATTTTGAGCATGCCATGGACACCGAAGGGCTTTCCGCCTACGATGCCCGCGCTAGAGTATTGGGTTATTATCCTGTCCGTGACCAGATTACTGCCCCAGAAAATCAGGAGACTCAAGCGCAACCCGACCCCGAAACAGTAGAACGCTTGCAACGTCTCGAAATCATGCACCGAGATTACGGTTTTTATCCTACCTCTCTTCGAGAATTGTCGGAGTCGTTTAGCGTCAAAGATTTTGACGAAAAGCGCGGCGGTGCTGCAAAGCATTTGGCCGAAATAGCACGGCATCAAGAAAAACATGAAGCCGACCCGGTCAAGGCGGCCATAAGTGTAACGACAGAATTTGGCCACTATGCTCGGCAGGCGCGAACAGACGCAACCGCTCTCATGCAGCTTAAGGAAGAACTAAGTACTGCAGATGCGCACCCTTTTTCGAGGACTGAGCCATGGGCAGTATCCGGCAGAGGTCAGTTAGTGCGATTTATGGACCTTAGGCTCTTTGCCGAATCGCAGACCGCAGACAGGATCGGGTTTGATCCATTACAAGCAGAGGGTTATCGTTCCGAACAACCAAATCGTGACATGTCGGCGCATATTGAGCAGCAGTTGCGAAATCTCTCTCTTGGCGAAGCGCAGCGAATCTTGGATAACGCTATAAAAGATCAAAGCGGCAGATTTAAGTTCTGGATAGAACAGGTAGCTGCCATCAAACGTCATAATACTGGCGCCTCTCGCGTAGTTGCGGGAGTCATTCTCGATAAGTTAACGGTCACGCATAGGTAAGTTCATGTATTCGGATTTGCCCCGACCTTTTTTTGTGTTGGCGCCAATGGACGACGTCACTGATACCGTGTTTCGCCAAATCGTAGCGAAGTGCGCCGAGCCGGATTTATACTTTACTGAGTTCGTGAACGTCGATGGTCTGGCCAGTGTTGGGCGTAGTAAACTCCTTAAAAAACTGCGTTTTGTAGCCAGCGAAACTAAATTGGTAGCCCAGCTGTGGGGACTGAAACCAGAAAACTTCCGGATTATCGCCGACCAAATTGCCGACGGCACGCTGGCGCGGGAAATAGGGCTACCAGAAGGACGAAACTTCGTAGGAGTGGACCTGAACATGGGCTGCCCAGCGAAGAGCGAAGTCCAAAACGGAGCCTGCAGCGCACTGATTAAGCTCGAAAACCGTGACTTGGCCGATGAGATCATCGAAGCCACCCGAGAAGGGCTAGCAGGGCGCTTGCCACTCAGCGTCAAAACGCGATTAGGCTTTAACGACGTCGACATGACGTGGTTTGAGTTTCTATTATCAAAGAAACTTAACATGTTAACTATTCATGGTCGAACCAAGAAAGAGATGAGCAAGGTACCGGCGCACTGGGACCTGATCGGCCAAGTGGCTGCTCTGCGTACTTCCCTGGCGCCCGAAACATTAATCGTTGGTAATGGCGACGCCGAAAACCATGTGCATGGCCAGGAACTTGCCAAACAATATGGCGTCGACGGCATTATGATAGGTCGCGGCATCTTCCAAAACCCATATGTCTTCGATGCGAATGGTGAAGAAAAGTGGGCGGCCACAACAAAAGAGGCGCGCATTGCGCTCTACCGCCAACAAGTCGAATTGTTTGCGGCCACCTGGCAAGAGGGTGAACGTAATATCAAGACCCTCAATAAGTTCTGCAAGGTGTATATCAGTGATTTCGATGGCGCCAAAGAACTCCGCGAAACCCTCATGGCTGCCAACACAACTGACGAACTCTTAGCACTTCTCGGCTAGGCGAGCGTTGACACAACGTAGTGTTTATGGTAATATAGTTGATATGTCCGAGCATGTAACCACTCCCGAAAACAGTCGTATCTACGAAGGTCCAGCCGAACTTTATGTGGGTGAGGGCGTTCGTGGCGATCAGTACACTGAACGTTTGGCTAACGACGGCACAAAGTTCTTTACTAATGCCTATGGTGAGCGCGGGTTCGGTTGGGATTTTGACCCTTCTACCCATGCTGGTCAAAATAATTTTATCAAGTTTGGAAATGATTTTGGCCGAGAATTAGCCCGCCAGGCTCTTCGTAATAATGAACTGTTTGATTTACAGGTAACGGACGAAGGCGAACCAGTCACCGATCATCAAATAGACACAATGACTCGAACAGATCCTGCGCCCAGGGGCAGTCTTATTATTTATCCCGATGGCAAACGGCACTTTGCCGAAAAGTTCCTTAGCCAATAGTCACAGCGTGTCGCCCTATTATCCTGTATAGTTAAGGCATGATTAAGACCGAGCATCTTTCGAAAAAATATCGTAAGAAGTTTGCGGTCGATGATATATCGTTCGAGGTGGAAACTGGCAAAGTTACTGGCTTTTTAGGCCCAAACGGTGCCGGAAAGTCCACGACCATGCGCCTGATGCTTGGCCTCGATAACGGGGGTGGCGAGACCACTTTTGACGGCAAAAAACTACACCACTATACCCGTCCCTCGCAAATGGTTGGCGTATTGCTGGAGGCCAAAGCCTTTCACCCGACCCGGAGCGCCCGTAACCACCTAAAAGTTTTGGCCGATGCGGGGGGCATTGCTATGTCCCGCGTCGATGAAGCGCTGGCAACGGTTGGTTTAACTGAAGTCGCAAAATCCAAACCAGGAAAATTTAGCCTCGGTATGAGCCAGCGCCTGGGTATTGCGGCGGCTATCCTGGGTAAGCCAAAGTACCTGATGCTCGACGAGCCCGCCAACGGCCTGGACCCCGAAGGTATCGCTTGGCTGCGCCAGTTTATTAAAGATTATGCTGACGAGGGCAATGGCGTGTTTGTATCGTCACACCTGCTGAGCGAAATGGCCCAAATGGCCGATAACATTGTCGTAATCGGCAAGGGCAAGCTCATTGCTAGCACCTCGATGCAGCACATTGTGGCCCAAAGCTCTCATAACGGCGTCACCGTACGTTCGCCCCATACCGCCAAACTCGAGAAGGCACTCAAAGCTGAAGGTATTACGTTTAGCACGGGCGCAAGTGGCGTACTGCAAGTCATGGGCGTAAAAACTGACGATGTTGGCAAGCTTGCCTTCCAGGCAGGTGTGCAACTCAATGAACTCAGCGGACGGGCAGCCTCGCTCGAAGAGGCCTTCCTCGAACTCACGGCTGGCAGCGAAGAATATAAAACTGCTCAGGAGGCTAAGAAATGATACCCGCCATTAGAGCCGAATTCCGCAAATTACTGACGGTTCGCTCAACGCTGTTTATCTTCTTGATTGGTTTGGCACTGGTAACATTGTTTGCTGGTTTTATCGAGGGTTATCGGGGGACACCGCCGGAGCTGCTTAATCCGTTTAAACTCATGAGTGAAGTAACTGGTGCGGTCTCGGTTGTGGGCATTTTAGCGGCCATTACCGGGCTACTGCTGTGGGCGCACGAGTATCGGCATCTGACGATTATGTATACCCTGACATCCTCGAATAACCGCAGCAAAGTTTTGCTGGCAAAAGTTATTGTCGTAACTGTCTACGCCCTGTTGTTCACGGCGGTGCTGACGACACTCTCGCCGCTCCTGACCATCGCCGGTGCTCATCTGCATGGTCACGACCTGGGGCCACAAATGTTCTATTACCGCGACATTATATGGCGCACCCTATTTTACGGTTGGGCATATGGCATGTTAGGTCTCATGTTGGCCGGCTTAATCCGAAACCAGATCGGTGCCATTGTCGTGCTGTTTATTGTTCCGTCCATGGTCGAAGGTATTCTCACGCTACTACTAAAGAGCAATGCGATTTACTTGCCGTTTACAGCACTGGGCTCGGTAGTGAATAAAAACCCGCAACTGTCCTATACCAAAGCTGCTGCTGTCTTTATGATTTATCTAGTGGTCGGCTGGCTGATCACGTGGATTCTATTCCTCCGCCGCGATGCTAACTAGTTAAGTGGTGTAAGTTTTTCCACTTACACATTTGCCCGCACCCTATATGCTGTAAGGTGTAATAAAAGGAGCCAAAATTATGGCACAAGTATATCGAGAAACCACCACAGAACCAGTAGAAACCGTTCGTACAGAGCCGGTTGCAGCTGAGCCCGCAACCGCAGTCGCACCCGTCGACCGCGGGTCGGAGCATGGCATGACAGTAGCCGCCCGCGTTATTTATTTGCTCGGCGGAATTTTGATTGCGTTGCTCGCAATTCGCTTCCTACTGTCACTGTTGGGCGCAAACCGCGGTAATGGCTTTGCTGATTTCATTTACAGTGCCAGCCACCCATTTGTGTCACCATTCTTCGGCCTGTTCAACTACACCGAACAGTTTGGCCGTAGCCGTTTCGAGTTCGAGACTCTCATTGCGATTCTCGTGTACGCGCTCGTAGTGGCACTATTAACTCGTTTAGCTACCATCGGTAGCCGTCGTCCGGACGCTGCTTAAAGGTAGTATCTACAACACGCCAAGCAGTAGCGGGTTGCGTTAAAATATGATGCACGTATACTAGACCCTACCTAATAGGAGGGTCTAGTATTTATGAACATTAAACGTTTAATAGCAGGTTTGGCGGCGACTCCGCTAGTGGCAGCACTCGCCATGCCACTGACGGCTTTTGCCGCTACAACCGTGACCGTAACACCAACTAATACGCAGGGTTGGTCTACCGCGGATACGCGGCCAGGTGGGACAGTTACATATGTTACTGATAATACGTCACCATTGCCGACAGGAGCATTACAACTGTCGACTGATGCTACGAATGCAGCAAAAGCGCAATACATGCATGCTGCAAATGTTGCCTTGAGCGATGTGACGGCTTTGAGCTATGAAACTAAGCAAGTTGCTGGACCGCGTAATCTCGATGACGCATCCTACCAGTTGCCAGTTGATCTGAATAACGATGGTACTTTTGATATGACCTTAGTTTACGAGCCATATTACAACGGCACGGTTACGCCAGGTACATGGCAAACATGGAATGTCAAAGATGGTTTGTTCTGGCCAACTAAAGTAGACGCTTCTTTAGGTGGAACGCCTGCGGGTGGTGCTTATGCCACCAACTTTACGCTTCAGCATGTGCTTGACGTTTACCCAAACGCGCATGTGTTAGGTTACGGTGTTAATGTAGGATCCTATAATCCAAGCACGACCGTAAATGTAGACAATTTTGTTTTTGACGAGGTGACATACAATTTTGAGAAAGCTACTACCCCTACCGACAAAGATAAGTGTAAAAATGACGGTTGGAAGAACTTTAATTCGCCAACATTTAAAAACCAAGGTGACTGCGTAAGCTTTGTTGCAAGTGCAAAAACATCCAACTACAAGCTGGACAGTGGCAACAAAGACGGCTTGAATATCCCTACAACCAAGGGCGCTTACTACGAAGTAACTGTTAAGGGTACATGGACAAATCGCCCAGGCGAAGTTGTTGATGCGGAATGTACTAACATGCGAAGTAGTACCTGGCAAAATGCCGTTGAAGGCGGTATTTACAGCCCCGACTTACTCGATACTCAAGTCAATAATGCGTTTGTAGATTGGGGTACATGTGACGCTACTAATCATTCGTACACGAAATGGGTAGTTGCCGATGATAACACGATGAACTTGCGTGTATTTGACGGTGATACTTCTACAAATCAGCAAGACCCTTCATGGTTTGGTGACAATAACGGCTCGTTAGACGTAACAGTCGTAGCCCACAAAATCTAAAACTAAACAAAGTTTTTACTAAAAAACCGGGGCAATATTGCCCCGGTTT
>JBDSPW010000007.1:0-115129 GCA_039930145.1 Saccharimonadales bacterium (SeqCode)
GCCGTGTCTCAGTCCCAGTCTGGCTGATCATCCTCTCAGACCAGCTAATGATCATCGCCTTGGTGAGCTATTACCTCACCAACAAGCTAATCATGCGCAGGCCGTTCCCAAAGCGCATAAAGCTTTACTCCGAAGAGCACATGCGGTATTAGACACCATTTCTGGTGCTTATCCCTCACTTTGGGGTACGTTCCTACGTGTTACTCAGCCGTCCGCCGCTCGTGTACTCCAGCGCTTTACTTAAGCACCTCACTACTAGCCAGTAGTCAGGGGTGATTCATCACTGTGTTGACCGATCAATTAACTTGCGTAATTAACCTGCCTCCGCTTAAGCAAACTGCAGGAGCCTTACCGCTCGACTTGCATGTATTAGGCACGCCGCCAGCGTTCATCCTGAGCCAGGATCAAACTCTCCAAAAAGAACTTGATCTAACTTCAGTCAGAAATCTGACTTACTACCAGGGAACCGTGGAAGGTTCTCTGGATTTAAAAACATAGTTCAATAATGAACTGACGTTGATTTGCACTATTCAATTTTTAACGAGCAATCGAACAATTTCAAAGCCACATTAACAGTACCTCGAAAGTTCTCAAGAGATAATACCCTATTTACAGCGCCCGCGTCAAGATATAAAAGGCGGGGAATGTAGTATTAGCGACATCACCCGCCCTCACCTTAGAAACTGGTGTTAATTGGCGGTTTCTTCAGTGCTTATTTCGGCTTCTTCGGGCTCTTCGTCTTCGACTTTGTCGACGAGCGCCAAGCTTACAACTTCGTCACCTTCGTTGAGACGCATGATGCGAACTCCTTGGGTGGCACGACCCAGCGCTGGGATACCCTTGATGCCCAGACGGATAGTCTGGCCGTTCTGAGAGATGATAATCACCTCTTGGTCATCGGCCTCTGCCAGGGTCTTTACGCTAATCAACTCACCTGTCTTGCTGTTGACGACCGCCGAGCGGATGCCGACACCACCACGTGCGTGCGGAGTAAACTGCGATACCTTGGTGCGCTTGCCATAGCCATATTTACTGATGACAAAGATACTGGAGTCTTCCTCCACGATGTCCATACCAATCACTCGGTCGTCGGCACGCAAGCGAATACCACGAACACCACGACTGACGCGGCCCATCGGACGGGCATCCTTTTCGTGGAAGCGAATTGCCTGACCCTGAGAGGTCGAAATGACAACTTCGTTGTCGCCGCTGGTCATGCGAATCCACTTGAGTTCGTCGCCTTCGTCTAGGTTGATGGCGATCAGGCCGCTGGTGCGAACGTTCTTGTATTGCTCGAAAGGCGTCTTTTTGACGGTACCGCGGACGGTACACATGATGAGGTTGACGGCACTGTGGGTCTTGCTGACGTTTATGACGCTGCTGACGGTCTCTTCTGGCTGCAACTGCAACAAGTTGACGAGTGCAATACCTTTGGCGTTCAGGCCGACTGCAGGGACCTCGTAGGTCTTCAGACGGAAGACACGGCCTTTGTTCGTAAAGAACAAAAGGTAGTCGTGCGTCGAAGCATTAACAACGTGTTCAATCACATCTTCTTCTCGAGTCGCCATACCCCGGCGGCCCTTGCCGCCCCGCCCTTGCTTCTTGTATTCGGCAATCTGGCTGCGCTTGATGTAGTTAGCGGCCGTAAGTGTCACTACGACTTGTTCGTCGGCGATCAAGTCTTCGTCGCTCATTTTGCCGAGTTCGGAATTGACAACCCTAGTACGTCGTTCGTCGCCGTATTGTTCTTTCAGCTCCAGCATTTCGGCACGAATGATCTTAAATATCTTCTTCTCGTCGGCAAGAATCCCTTCGAGTTTGGTAATGAGCTTCATTAGCTCGGCAAGTTCGGCTTCGATTTTGCCCCTCTCTAGACCAGTCAGGGTACGTAGTTGCATCGCCAGGATGGCGCGAGCTTGTATTTCACTCAGACCGAATTGCTTAATAAGGTTCTTCTGGGCTTCTTCGCTAGTCTGGCTGGCCCGGATAGTCTTAATAACTTCATCGATGTTGTCGAGTGCAATCTTGAGGCCTTCGAGGATGTGAGCCCGCTCTTTGGCTTTTCGTAGCTCGAATTCGGTACGACGTCGCACGACAACCTGACGGTGCTTAATATGCTCCGTGATTATGTCCTGCAGCCCTAAGACACGCGGCTGAATACCGTCGATAAGCGCCATCATATTAAAGTGGAAGCTCGTCTGCAACGGTGTCAGCTTATACAGTTGGTTCAATAACTTCTTAGGATACGCGTCTCTCTTGAGGTCGATAACGATACGTACCTTACCGCGAGCACTTTCGTCGCGGAGGTCGGAGATGCCCGTAACTTTCTTGGTGTTGGCCAGTTCGGCAATCTTGAGCACCAGGCTCTCTTTGTTAAGCGAGTACGGGATTTCGGTGATGACAATCTGGTGCCGACCCTTTTGGCCTTCGACAATCTCGGCAATACCACGGGTGACAATACCACCACGGCCAGTAGCGTAGGCAGTACGTATGGCGTCCTTACCGTAAATCACACCACCGGTTGGGAAGTCAGGACCTTTAACGAACTCCAGAAGATCGTCGAGCGTCGCGTCGGGGTGATCAATCTGATACACCTCGGCATCAACAAGCTCACTCAGGTTATGTGGTGGGATATTGGTGGCCATACCAACGGCGATACCAAGCTGACCGTTCAAGAGCAAGTTGGGTAATTTGGCCGGCAATACAGTCGGCTCGTTATTCTGGGCATCGTAAGTTTCGCGGAAATCGACAGTTTCTTTGTCGATATCTGCCAGCAACTCATCGGCAAGACGGTGCATCTTGGCTTCGGTGTAACGCATGGCAGCCGGTGGATCACCGTCCATACTACCAAAGTTGCCCTGCCCGTTTACGAGCAAGTAGCGGGTCGCCCACGGCTGCGCCAGGCGCACCATAGAGTCATAAATAGAGCTATCACCGTGCGGGTGGTATTTACCCATAACGGCACCAACGACGTTGGCACTCTTGCGGTGACGAGCGCTACTGCGTAGGCCATCTTCGTTCATCGAGTACAAAATGCGACGGTGCACAGGTTTCAAACCGTCACGCACATCGGGCAGCGCACGGTCGATAATAACGCTCATCGAATATCGCAGGTAGCTGTCTTCCATGACGTTTTCGACGGTACGAAGTTCGACGTGCTTGGAGTGTGTCACATTAGCATTAGTGAGTACTTCGCCCACAAGCGGCGCCTGATCTTCTGTTGGTTGTATTGGAGTTGTGTCGTTATCCATCTATTTTTCCTTACTTTCGGCATTTGCGTCTACGGATCCAAATATAGCTTCTACGGCATAATCTTCTGACAAATACGGTTGGCTCCGTATATCGTTACGGCCTGTCAGGGTCATGTGCGCTAATTCACGAAGTACGCCAGAGCTATCTGCGACGGGTTTGTGCTCGGTTTGTTCATCATGCTCAACAGGCAATTCGGGATGTGTCATCTAAATATCCAGGTCCTTCACGAATTTTGCATTGGTCTGTATGAAGTTCTTGCGCAGCTCTACTTCGGTACCCATGAGCTTAGTAAAGATGGCATCTGCCTTTTCGGCGTCTTCGACCCTGATCTGTACGAGCACACGCTTTTCGGGGTTCATGGTAGTTTCGAACAGTTGTTCGGCATCCATTTCGCCCAGTCCCTTGTAGCGCTTCTGCTCGATAAAGCCAGCTTGCTTGATGCGCTCGGCATCAGGTTCGACTTTGAGGCCTTCTTTCTTGCGACGAGCAATTTCTTGGTCGAGCACGGTGTCTAGCTCGGCTTCGTCGTATATAAAGATGGGGTTCTTACGCCCCGCACGCACCAACTCAAAGAGTGGTGGCTTGGCCAAGTAGACATGTCCACCATCGACGACTTCGCGCATGTAACGGAAGAAGAAGGTCATCAGAAGTGTAGAAATATGCGAACCATCAACATCGGCATCGGTCATGATGATAATGCGGTCGTAACGCAGGCCAGCTATATCGAAAGAATCTTCGATACCAACGCCTAGGGCTTTTATAAGGCTCAGGATTTCGTTGTTAGCAAGCATTTTATCCAGGCGCGCACGTTCAACGTTGAGGACCTTACCACGAAGTGGCAGAATCGCTTGTGTCTTGCTGTCGCGGCCAGTTTTGGCAGAACCACCGGCCGAGTCACCCTCTACCAGGTAGATCTCGGAATTCTTAGGGTCTTTGCTAGAGCAATCTGCCAGTTTACCAGGCATGCTGGCGCCATCGAGGACACCCTTGCGCAAAATGTTCTCACGGGCGGCACGCGCAGCTTTGCGGGCGCGGGCTGCTAGCAGTGCTTTGCCGACGACTTTCCTGGCAACATTGGGGTGTTCCTCGAGGTAGTAGTTCAGGTACTCGCCCAACACTTGCTCGACGAACCCACGGATTTCGGGGTTACCAAGCTTGTTCTTGGTTTGGCCTTCGAACTGCGGATCGGGTAACTTTACGAGGATAATAGCTGTCAGGCCTTCGCGGGTATCTTCGCCGCTCAGGTTCTCTTCTTTTTCTTTCAATAGGCCGTTCTTACGAGCGTAGTCGTTAATGACACGCGTCAGGGCAGCGCGGAAACCAGTTAGGTGTGTACCACCGTCGGGGTTAAGGACGTTGTTAGCAAAGGTTTTGATGGTTTCAGTGTAGGCATCGGTGTATTGCATCGAAACTTCGACCTGGACATCGCCAACCATCTTATCGACATAAAAGACATGCTCATCGACGGGCTCTTTGCCGACATTCAGGTGCTTAACGTAGCTTTGTATACCACCCTCGAAATAAAAGCTATAGCGTTTTCCGTTACGCTCGTCTTCAAGTGAAGTTCTTATACCTTTTGTGAGATATGCAGCGTGTCGCAAACGATCCAGCACCGTGTCGTAATTAATGGAGGTAGTTTCGAAAATAGTTTCATCAGGATAAAAAGTAATCTCGGTACCAGTGTGGTCGCTCTTGCCTATAACCTTAAGGTCGGCTTTGGGCACACCGCGCTCATATTCTTGTTCGAATAGTTTACCATCGAGGTGGACACGGACAATGAGTTTTGTCGAGAGTGCGTTTACCACGCTGGACCCGACACCGTGCAAACCACCAGATACTTTGTAGCCACCACCACCGAACTTACCACCAGCGTGCAAGACGGTCAGTACCGTCTCGACGGTACTCTTGCCGGTTTTGGGGTGAATATCGGTTGGGATACCACGACCATCGTCGATAACCGTTACCCCACCGTCAGCTTGTAACTTCACAGAAACAAAGGTCGCATGGCCAGCCAGCGCCTCATCGATACCGTTGTCGACGATTTCCCACACCAAGTGATGCAGTCCCTCGACGCCCGTTCCACCAATGTACATACCTGGTCGCTTCCGAACCGGCTCGAGTCCTTCTAGAACTTGAATCGAATCAGAACTATAGTCTTTTTGTTTCGCCACAGCTAACAACCCCTCTAGTAGATTTCTAATTTTATCCCACTTACCTACTTATTATAGGTTAATTTGTGCCTATTAACAACTATAGGATCAGGCGCAACAGTAGTCGCTAGAAGCATAAGTGTGATATAACTAAAGACAGTAAACAAAGAAACTAAAAATGCTCGAAAAACTCCTCGCAACTCTTCCCTACAACAGCGGTAGTCGGGAACACCTCGTGTTCTATGGCAAACGCCTACACGGCGAAAAATCTATTCGTCGTTTGGGAATGGTATTTATTCTGCTCACATTTTTTGTGCAGTTCTTTGCCTTTATCGCCCCACCTCAGCCCACGATGGCCCGCTCTAATAATGACTTGATCGACGGCGGTATCAGCTCGCGAAGTGACGCGGTTAACTACTGCAATAACGACATAGCGAACTATAAAGATATCCTGGCTAATTATGGGATTACTTGTGCGGATGTCGCCAAAACCGTGACCGTAAGCCTCAAATCGACCGACCAGAATAAGCAGTTGTTTTCGATGGGACGCCTGCCTTACGGCAAACAAGGCGAGACGCCTGTCAGTATCAGTGGCAAGACGTACTATCTGCGTTATCTTTGGAGCTGGGATACGGGCCCCTACTCGACATATAAAGCCCTGAAGGGTGTCAGCAGCGTCACCGGGAAGACGTTCTACATATTATATAACTGCGGTAACTTGACCTTTATTGGCCTCCCCGCAGCACCACCAAAATGTACCTGGGACAGTTCGATTTACGCCAACAATCCCGCCTGTCAGCCACCTAAGTGTGCGCTTGATCGCTCGCTCCCAGCCGACAGTCCGAAATGTAAAGCCTGTGCTTACGACAGCAGTATCCTCAAAAGCAATATCCGTTGTGTGCAATGTCCATATCCGGGTCTGGGGAGCGTCACAAAAGACAATGCCAAGTGCGTACCACCCTGCCCATACAACAGTGCTATTTCTAAAGACAACGCATCGTGCAAACCCTGCAGCGCCTCGCAAACTCGCGATGACAAAACCGCCTGTCTGGAGCTTACAAAGAGCGCCAGCAACACTACTGCGGGGCTGGCCGATGCAAATGGCACAACGGCAGCAGCCGGCGACACGATAGTCTACACGCTATCTGTTAAAAACACTGGAAAAGCCCTTGTTCCAAAGTTTGTTGTACAAGAAAACATGAACGATGTGCTCGATTACGCCGATATAACCGACACTCATGGCGGTACGCTCGACGCAAACAAAATCATGAGCTGGCCTGCCGCAGACATCAAAGCTGGCGAAACACTGCAACAGCACATCACTATCAAGATTAAGACAACGCTCCCAGCGACCCCTACCTCTACCTCGGATCCTGGCCACTACGACTCTGCCATGACCAATGTCTACGGCAACACCGTTAACATCTACCTGCCCAAGACAGTTGTCCAAACAACCGAGCAGATCACCACGCAGCTCCCTAATACAGGGCCTGGCACGGCACTGGGCGTCAGCTTTGCAATCACGATGGTTGCAGCCTACTTCTTTGCTCGCACCCGTCTTCTTAGTAAAGAAACAGAACTAGCACTAAACGACGCTACTACAGGAGGCACCGTATGAGCGAGCAACAACCGATCCAAGATTCCGGCTACGCCGAAAAATTAACGCAGCTCGAGCATCAGACCGCAGGGGAAACAATCCCGGAGATAGCGGAACACGCCAGTGCCGAGCAATCACCCGCTGCACAAGCAGAACAACTTTCAGAAGTACGTTCGGAAGTTGCTGCCATCCCCGAAATCGCACCAGCTACGAATCTGACCGAGCCACAACCCGCAGCCAGCAGGCCGCAACTCATAAGCAAGGAACTTCGCACGCTCACAAGCGCCCGCTCATTAACTAGCATCCGTAATCGCCTGCCACTGGCCGACAAAGCCCTGAGTGCAGTCGTGCATCAACCCGTCGTTCGAGTAATGAGTGACGTCACCGCCAAGACCGTCGCCCGCCCCGCAGCACTATTTACGGGTGGGTTACTCGCCTTTGTGGGTTCTTCACTGTATTTGTATCTGGCAAGCCATATTGGCTTCACCTATAACTATGTCGTTGCCGGCCTGTTCTTTGCCGCTGGTTTCGTACTCGGTATCGTCATCGAGGGTATCTTTACCCTTATCTCGCGCGCCAAGCGCTAGACATATTAGTCGTCCGTTTTCTTGATGTGAAGTGTACCTTCTGGGTCGATATAAATCGTGTCGTCGGCATTCTCATGTGGCCGAGCGGCGGGTGGCGAAGCAACAGGCTTTCCGGCTGCTTTATTCAGATCACTGATAGCGAACGAACTCGCCGGTGCCTTTGGCGGCTCCGCGTTAAGGCGGCTCTTTAATTCTTCGGCGATTTTATCGACCTCTTTACTTTCGATTTCATCACTCGATATATTTTTTGTCTCGTACAATGCGCCCGATTCGCTGAATGCTGTCGGCTTAGGAGCCGATGGCGTCTGTGGTGCCGGTGGTGCCGCAGCAGGACGTGGTGCTGCCGGTTGACGCTTTTTGCTTAGCCATTCGTCCAGGAATGATCCCCCACCTGCTGCACCGGGTGCGGGGCTAGCAGGTGCTGCGGGGCGCGCCGGTGCTGGCTGCGACACATCAGAAGGACTCCAGCTAGTCTTTGGCGGGGCAAAGCTATTGTTTGCTGGTCCCGAAGGAAATGCTGGTGCAGGTGCTTCTTTGATGGCCATGCGGGCAAATATATCTTTCTCGACATTAATGCGGGGTTTGCCATATTTTATAGCAGCCAGTTTCTTGAGGGCTTCAGCCAGGCGCGGATTTGGGTTTCCCAGTGGCGGCAAGGTAGCCATACTAAATGGCTGAGTCGGCACGCCACCTACCAGCGTTCGTATAATGGTGTTGTAGTTCGGTACTCGCAACAGATCATCGGCATTAAATACCGGCTGAAAGTAACGTGTCAAAGCATCAACATCGTTTTGCCCGACACGGAACGACACAATCGTACCCATGTTTCCGAATACCGCATCGCGAATTTCGTCAGTCAACTGGCTCGTAAACTGGTTAGCAACTATCAGGTTTAGGTGGAACTTGCGGGCTTCTGACATAATCGTCGCAAACGAATCGGTCGAGAAGTTCTGGAACTCATCGACATACAGCGAAAAGTCCTGACGTTCGCTTTCGGGTATGTCGGCCCGGCTCATGGCTGCCGCCTGGAACTTCATAACGAAAATCATGCCGAGCAGTTTAGAGTTCAAGTCGCCGGTACGCCCCTTGCTCAGGTTAACAATCAGGATCTTCTTGTTGTCCATAATTTGGCGCAAGTCGAACGCACTTTTTGTCTGCCCGATAATGTTTCGCATCATCTCGTTCGACATAAAGGCACCGAACTTGCTCACGAACCACGCAGTAACCTCACCGGCTTCATTCGATCGTTGCGACGCTGGATATTCCTTGGTCCAGTAATCTATAACAGTCTGGTCTTTAACATGGCTAAGCTTTTGCTTCAAAAATGCCGGATCTCGGAAAAGCTTCGGTATCTCCACAAACGTGCCACCTGCAGGGTCGGCCATGACCGCCAACGCAGCATTGCGAAAAATGTGTTCATAGCGTGGGCCCATGATTCCTTGATGAGTTGGGTCATAAAGCTTCTGGAGCATGTTGAGCGTCTCCTGAATCAGGAAGTCTTTTTGGTCCTTATCGTGGAACTCAAACAGGTTGAGCCCCATGGGAAATTCCATATCAGCCGGCGAGAAATAAATCAGGTCTTCGGTACGTTCCTTGGGAACCATGGCCAGCAGCTTTTCGGCCGTATCACCGTGCGGGTCAACAAACGCAAAACCATTGCCGCTTAACATATCTTGCAACGCCAGGTTTTCTAAGAATGTGGATTTACCGGTACCGGTCTGCCCCACAACATACATATGTCGTTGACGATCCTGGAGGTCCAAACGAATGGCTTTTTTGACGCCACGGAATATGTTGTAGCCCAGCAACAAGCCTTGGTCGGGAATATTACGCGGGCCATCAACTTGTTTAGAGTCCTGGCGCGTCAGTTGCGACGTCGGAACGTTGCTTTGGTCCGGAAAATGGAACAAAGTAGCCAATTCTATAGAGTTTAAAATCGTCTTGTTTTTGTTTTGCGGGAAGAATCTAAGGATATAATTCGTTGTAAAACTTTCAATGTCTTTTGCCGGTGTATATTTGAAGCCATTTTTGCCGGGAGCATCAAAAAGCGAGAATGTGGCGACCATATTACTGAGTATTGTTTGTGCCCGCTGCGATATATTAGACGAAACTACTAACCGAATCATGACCTCGTAACCCGGGTATCGCGTCTTTTCATCGATTGCATCTAGGACATTCTGCTCCAGGTTCGAAAGCTCTTTTTTAGCGGGCTCATCCTTTTTGTCTTCAGGGGGTCGCACTGCCGCCATCAGCAATTCTTTGCCGATTGAGCTTGCAATGCCCATGCCTTTCTTCGAATCATTGCCTTTGCGCTTGCCGCTAGCGATACTATTCGCCGTTTTACGCCAATTAGGGTTAGCGGGACGCATTAATATCTGAATTGCCGCGCCATCTTCTTTATCCAGTGTAGAGAGAGCATTTAACAGCGACTGCATGGTGTCGCGCTTTAGGTCCTGATAGGTGGCAATTGGGTAGGCATACGACTCTTTAAGGACTAGTTCGCCACCGAGGGTACCATTTATCTTCCCTACAGGGCTGAAGATGTTATGATCGGATACTTCTTCAAGACGAGCGGTCGGGTACGCACTGACGATACCTTGCCTTACGACATCTACCAGGGCTATCGGTACAGCCGCGTAGAAGTACACAAAACCTTTAACACCTACGATTTCGAAAGCAAAGTGCCTTTGACCATAGAACTGGCTTTTAAAACCCTTCTGAACGGTGCTAGCGATGATATTGTAAATGACTTGTGCCTTCGAAATATTCTCGTCGACGACGTCACGACGGTCACGACCGCCACCATCAATATCGTCACTGGGGGGTGGTAAATGTATAAGCAACGGCACCATTTTGAGGCCTCGTTCGTAATTTTTCTGCTCACGAAATAGCCGTCGTGAGTGCATGAAAACCACAGGAACGACGACCGCAGCGATTGCTAAAATGACCAAGAAAATTATCAAAACTACCATGATTTATTCACCGTCCGATCCAACGTTTTTGCCGTAACGTTTTTGCAAATACTCGTTCTTGAAGCGATTGAGTTCTTGGCTCTGCTGGAAAGGATCGCGTCGTGTTTTTTCTACAATAGCCTTGGCCTTTTCTACCCATTCTTTCTCTATTAAATCGCTATCGTCAGCGTTGCTGGGAGTAGTTGTATTAGATACATCGTTGTTGTTTTGATCGCTAGCAGAAACGAGCTGTTGTCCACCGGGTTGCCCTGCCGTATGCGGTGCAGCGTGGTTGGCTGGGGGCTGGTTTTGGGCGTCAAGATTAGCCGGCGCTGGCGCCCCCGGGGCACCAAAAAATGGTTGCGGCACATGGTCGTTTTGAACGGGACCTGGCCCAGAATTTGCCATGCCCATAGACTGCCCACCAACATTATTCGTCTGCTCTTCCATTACCTACAATTATACAACTTCTCTGCCCTGAACGCCTAGCAACTAAACGCGGCGGGACTTGGTGTATGACATATATAAATATAAGACTAGTATTAGCGGCACAATCGTTACGACATCGCGGACGGTCAGCTGGCCGATAGATTGAAGCGCAATGATGATCCCAAGGGTCGCGGTGAGCATAATAACGATTCTTTTTTGATTTTTGGGCTTTACGACAAACATTTTGCCAATATAAGTCACGATTAGCGTCAAAATCGCAAAAATAGTCACAATAATCAGTATAAAAGCTGGAATTATCACAAATGCGCTTGTATTTGGCGATAGCAACCCAAAAAAGGCACTGTCGATTACTCCAAGTAACACATAACGACGATACTTATGTAGGATGGCAAGGGTTTTGGTTTTGTTCATATGCATCATAGTAGCAAAAATCGCGCAGCCTTTACGTACTTGGTCTGCGCGATAGTGTAGGAATACATTGTGCCAGGCCGGTAAATCCGCTGAAAATATTAAACTATTAGGCGCTTACCGGCTGCTGGCTGACTGACCGCTCTTTACGCGTGTACGCGCTCAGAGCGATATCGGGTTCCCGTCCCGTAGAGTTTTTTGTAAGTAGAACGTTTTTGTTTTTGACTTACTAAAAATATGTTAGCGCAAAAAGCGCAAAAAGTCAACCCGATTATGCTTACCATAGTGCTTATAGTTATACACAGCTTTGTAAAATATTCTCATAATTGTTATTGACATGGTTATTACTAATTTATAAGATAGGCGTAGCACTTGAATAAAAAAAGTGCTCAAAAACAAAAAAGACATTATAGGGACCACAGCTTCTCGCAAACTGTGGTCCCAACTACTTTAAAGACAACAGACAAGCATTACACCTCAGCCAAAAATAGCTGGGGTGTTTTCTTTTTGAGATTTAGGTTTACAATGGCGGCATGCACGGGAAAGTTCAAAGCCTTATTAATGTAGGTGCGAGTGGGCTTATTGTTGATATTGAATGTCATGTTTCTAACAGCCTCCCAAATATTGTAATTGTGGGCAGCGCTACAAAAGCCGTCGACGAGTCCAAAGAGCGGCTGCGCGGCGCGTTTGCGACCAGCAACTTGCAAATGCCGCGCAAGCGAATCACGATCAATCTCGCACCCGCGGACGTCCCAAAAGACGATAGCGGTTTTGACCTGGGCATTGCCGCGGCAATACTTTTGGCCAGCAATCCTGCTATGGCAGCAGCCGGTAAAACCATAGCGTTTGTGGGCGAGCTGGGCCTGGACGGCTCAACACGTGCTGTCCGCGGGATTATTGGCAAGCTCCTGGCTGGCCGTAACCAAGGCCTGAGTCATTTTTATATTCCCGAGAAGAACCTCGAACAAGCAGGACTCGTACCGAACATTACCCTCTTCCCTGTATCGTCGCTCCGTCAGCTGTACGATCATCTCGCCGGCAATTCACTCATTACCCCTGTTCGTACCGAAGCGGGCATTTTTATTACCTCTGTTACAGAACAAAAACCCGAGCACACTCGCCTGAGCGACATCGTTGGACAACCTCACGCCAAGCGCGCCCTCGAGATTGCGGCCGCTGGCGGCCACAATGTCTTCCTTAGTGGCCCTCCTGGCACCGGTAAAAGCATGCTGGCGCGGGCCCTGCCCTCTATCCTGCCCGCACTGACCCACGAGGAGATGCTCGAGGTGACGCATATGCACAGCCTAAGCGGACAAGCCTATGACACCGTTGTAACTACTCGCCCCTTTCGTTCGCCGCATCACAGCGCCAGCCACGTCGCCGTCATCGGCGGTGGCCACACCCTTCGGCCAGGCGAAATCAGCCTCAGCCATCGCGGAATCCTGTTCTTCGATGAATTACCCGAGTTTAGCCGTATGACGCTCGAAGCATTGCGCCAACCGCTCGAAGATCGCACTATCACCGTCGCCCGGGCAAAAAATACCGTCGAATATCCAGCAGATTTTATCCTTGTTGCTACTGCCAATCCCTGCCCCTGCGGCTATTTTGGCACCAGCAAGGCCTGCAGCTGCCAGGCACACCAGATACAACGCTACCAACAGAAGCTGTCCGGCCCTATCATGGACCGTATCGACCTCTATGCTAATGTCAGCGACGTGGAGCACGCCAAGCTCATTACGCATACTGCTACTAAAGATGAAGACACACTA
Organism: Saccharimonadales bacterium (SeqCode); assembly: GCA_039930145.1. Classification (GTDB taxonomy): domain Bacteria; phylum Patescibacteriota; class Saccharimonadia; order Saccharimonadales; family UBA4665; genus DAIESS01. The sequence goes on from JBDSPW010000007.1 coordinate 13,165, forward strand.
GTTCAAGACCGCGTTAATAGGGCACGAAAACTCCAGCACCAGCGCTATAAGACCAGCGCCACCTCAACAGCGCCATGAGCAACAATCAGATCAAACAGCTCGGTCATATCACTCCCGAGGCCAAGGCGCTCCTGGACGCCGCAGCCGAAAAGCTCGATATCTCTGCTCGCAGCTACATGCGGACTATCAAAATTGCCCGTACCATCGCCGATTTGGCCGAGAGCCCCACGATTAGCCCCGAACACCTCGCCGAAGCTCTACAATATCGCCAACCGGCCCGTACGCTGTAAAGCGCTTGTTGACCTCTGTTGCTACATCTGTTACAATACGTGCACCTACAATATCAATGTGAGTAAGGAGACTACTTTATCAGTAAGACTACTCGCCTGAATGGTGCGATTCAGGCTTCCCAGCTGCGTGTTATCGATGCAGACGGTAAACAACTTGGCGTTCTCACGAAGAGCGAAGCTTTGCAACTTGCCGAAGAACAAGGTCTCGACCTTGTAGAAATCTCGCCCGATGCAAAGCCACCAGTCGCAAAAATTGTCGATTGGGGCAAGTTCAATTACCAGAAGACAAAGCAGCAGCAAAAGAACAAGCGTAACGCCAAAGCTCTCGAGCTAAAGCAGATGCGTTTCGGGCTCAAGATTAGCCCGCACGACCTTGGGGTAAAAATGAGTAAGGTTACCGGCTTTCTCGAAACTGGTCACAAGGTAAAAATCACCATTTTCTACCGTGGCCGCGAGCTAGCCCACCGAGAAATCGGGTTTAAACTTGCCGATAAGGTTATCGCTGATTTCGGTGATACAATAGTAGTCGACCAAGCGCCGCAATTCGCGGGCAAACAGTTAAATTTTGTGATAAGGAGCAATCAGAATGCCAAAGCTAAAGACGCATAGTGGCACCAAAGATCGCGTAAAACTGTCTAAAAACGGTAAAGTACGCATCGGCCACCCAAACATGAACCACTTCTTGCAGAAGAAGAGCGGTTCTCGCAAGCGCAGCCTTAGTGGTCTTACGACTACAACTGGTACGCAGAGCAAGACACTTAAAAGGAAACTAGGAGCGTAGGATGCGCGTAAAACGAGGCGTTGCTAGCCACAAGAAGCACCAGAAAATTCGCAAAGCAACCAGAGGTATGTCTCACCCTAACCGTGTGAGCATCAAACGTGGCCGCCAAGCAGTTACCAAGTCCCTGCAGTTCGCCTACCGCGACCGCCGCGACCGCAAGCGTACCTTCCGCCAACTGTGGAATGCGCGTATTAACGCAGCCGCTCGCCTTAACGGCACCACTTACAGCAAGCTGATTGCCGCGCTTAAGGGCGCCAACATCACGCTGGACCGTAAAGTCCTCAGCGAACTGGCCGTAAACGAGCCAAAAGCCTTCGAAGCAGTCGTCAAAGCTGCCTCTAAGTAGTTCTCGATACTCCTTTCACACAAAAACGCCTCGTTTCCGAGGCGTTTTTGATATCGTAGTGCCAGGTTATCTGTAAGCCGGATTTTGTCGAGGCCAATCATCTATCTAGGCTTGTCGTTGCCGGCAAGCTCGCGCGGTTCTTATGACGAATCCTTAGCGGGTACTTCGAGGTTTAAGCCTCAAAGGACTCATCTCCTTGCAGCAGACAGGGTTTACCATCTTCCAGTGTCACCACTGGTCGTTACAAGCTCTTACCTTGCTCGTTTCACCCTTACCCACCGAAGTGGGCGGTTTCGTTTCTGTGGCACTTTCCCTAGGGTTACCCCCGGTTGCCGTTAGCAACTGTCCTTCCCTGCGCTGTCCGGACTTTCCTCTGACCGTTTAACGGGCCAGCGATTAGCCAATAACCTGACGAAAGCTATTATAACAGATGAAACTGGTCTTAGTTGCCACTATTAAGTTCACGAAAGGTAGTTTCAATTTCCGGTTTCAGTCGAGACCATGCTGTAGCCGCTTCGTCGCTGACAGCTACATCCCACCATGTACTACCGGCCCATCGCTCCTGAGGCGTTACAAAAGCCGTAAAGGTCGAAATTGCATCGGCATCTTTCTCCCCGTAAATTTCTCGCGCAAGTGCCCACGATTGCGACAGATAAGGGTACAACTCGAGGGTGTCTTTTTCTGGCACAAATTGAGCTAACGGACAAAAATCGTCACCTTCAATCTGTACGCTGACGAGTCCTGGATCAGCCTGTAATTCTTTGGGGAGCTCTTGTTTTTCGCACACTTCGCCCAGAAGTTTGCCCAACTCTGATTGTTCGTTACTAAATTCAGTCATGTTTTACTCCTAGGGCTTCATCCATCGCCCGGTTAACAGCGGCGTCGGCCGCTTTATTTAGTTCTCGTGGGACATGCGTAAAATCTACGTGTTCAAAGCTGGTTACCAGCTCTTTTATGGCGCCATTTATAGGCCACAGGTCACGGTTTTTGATTTTAAATATACCCTTCATCTGATTGATAACCAATAAGCTATCCATAAAGACATGGACGGTACGGGCGCCCATTTTGCGGGCTTCTTCCAACCCGAGCTTGAGTGCGGTGTACTCGGCCTGGTTATTTGTCGTCACGCCCAGGTACACCCCGTGGTCTACGAGTGGCTTGTCGTGCATATCGTACAACACAAATCCACTGGCCGACGGCCCGGGGTTTCCACGGGAGCCACCGTCGGTAAATAGCTTCACCTCTGTTATTTTCTCGGTTGTTGTCATATTTATATCTGGTACTGGCTGCATGTGCTCGTACGGGAAGAACTGGAAGTAGATAATCTTCACTGGCGTCTTAAAGCTTACGGAGTCTCCGTAGTAGCCCTGAAACGTCTTGAGCATTTTATCGGGCGAGCTGTATGGGTTGTGCCCGTCGTAGTCATCCTTACCAATTTCGCCCAGATGCTTTTCGACAACACGAGTTATCTCTGCCTCCCCTGTTGCCACCCAGCTGTTGTGGTCACGATTTACTTTATCGACAACAACAATACGGTCATCGACAGATAAATCCTTCTCGTCAAAGAGCCGCCAGGTGCTGTGCTTGGTGCCATTTTTTACTTGCTCGGCAAGTTCATGGTCAAGTTTTATTGTTTTCATCTCTATAAAGTATACATGGTCGGGGTGACAGGACTTGAACCTGCGACCTCACGGCCCCCAGCCGTACGCGCTACCAACTGCGCCACACCCCGAGGTGTTATGAAAAAAGGTATTCTTAAAGGCCCCTCGGGTTCACTTCCGACATGACAACCTGGCGTTTATTCCAGGTGGGTGCCCTCATTACTAGACCACGGTCTGCAACATCTTGAGCTCCCTAATGATAAGTATTCAGATTATCATTAAACCGGCCGAGACCCTTAGGGCCATACACCTATTATACCTAAAGTAAGAAAAGGGATATAGCCCGATTGAGATTAATAAGGATGCCCGTGAAAGCAGGCACAAAGAGTACAAGTGCAAATACGATAAAAATACCGTACTGCTCGAGTTGTTCCATAAGACCCCTGAGCCCATCTGGCGCAAAGGCATAGAGCACGCGTGAGCCGTCCAAGGGCGGAATCGGGATGAGGTTAAACACGAACAGCCCGACATTAAGACTCACGAAGATGGTTAGGACATTGAAGACATCGGGATTGCCAACAAACAGACGTGCCAACACGCCACCAATAGCCGCCAACAGCAGATTAGTAAGTGGGCCAGCAGCAGCTATCATGGCCGCACCAAATTCCTCGTATTTTACCCGTGACGGGTTAAACGGCACGGGTTTTGCGGCCAAAATTGGTGCATGAAATATAAGCAACGTGATGATTGGCAGCACAATCGTCGCAAAAGGGTCAACATGCCGAAGTGGATTGAGGCTAATCCTGCCCGCTTCGTGCGCTGTGGTATCACCTAAGCGGTAACCGACATAGGCGTGCATCATTTCGTGGAGCGTAATTGCAATAATTAAGCTCACAAGGGTGACAATCAGGGTAAAAGCGTCGAATGAAAACTGCATAGTTATGTTGTCCTAATTATAGCATCATTGACTTTTTCACGCTGTTACAGTAGAGTAATAGACTGAATCTAAAGGATAGTTTTATGCAGATATGTGAAATCACCGGCAAAGGAAAGCAATACGGCAACAACGTTAGCTTTTCTCAGCGCCACACCAAAAAGGTCTGGAAGCCTAACTTGCAGAAGAAGACAATGATTGTCGACGGTAAGAAGGTAACAATGAAGATTAGCACCCAGGCAATCCGTACCCTCAAGAAAAAGGGCTTACTTACAGCGACCGGCAAATAGTAGACCTAGCAACAAAATAAAATACCCCTCAAACGAGGGGTATTTTATTTGTAGAGTACGGGGTCTACGACTTTTCGATAACTACCAGCCCAGCTACGTCGCCCAGGTCTGTCGCCTTTAGTTTGAGCTTTGGCGTGGTCTCTTTTACTTCCATCCCAAGGGACTGAATTGCTTGTTCAAGTGTTTGCTGGGGTACTTCAAATTTGAGGCCCTTGTCGTCGTAATGCGTTGGTATCACTAACTTTGGTTCAACTTCCTTAATGAGCTTGAGGGCGCCTACACCGTCCAGAGTGTATCCGTTGCCACCTACGGGTACGATCATAACATCTACCAGGCCAATCGTTTCGAGTTGGTCTTCGGTAAGTTCTGGATATGCGTGACCCGTAAATAGGAAACTCAGCTCGCCGACCTCGACCTTGTACATTGTAGCCGAATATTTGCCGACCTCGTCCATGTGAGCTCGCACAGGTATACCAGTGATGGATATATTAGAGACTTCGTACTCGCCTGGACGATCGATAGTGATCTTGGTAGCTGGGAGGCTGCTAGGCACGTCACCGGTAAACAGGGCTATGTCACCAGGTTTGACCACTGTTTTACCACCATGAGCTGCCAAATCGTCATCAATCACCACACGCACATCGCGGTTACTTAGCAAAATACAATTCGCACCAAAATACTGTAAATCCATATGTTCTCCTACTTATCCGTTAACAGATCGTGCGTATCGATAATGACCTGTTTTTTTGCGTCTATAACATTATTAATAAAACGATCTTTCACCTGTTGACGGTATTTGAAATCCTCGAGGCTCATGACGGTGTATCGGATCTCCTTGCCTTCTTTTTCTTCAAGCTCACCAATGTACTTCTGCAATGCGTGGTTATTAATATCGCCGACAAACAATGCATCAATCCCTGAGCTTTCGTCGCGAGTAAACTGACCAGTATAGAGTGCAAGCTCAACTCGCCCTAGCGCCTTCAGGTCACTCTTTAGGTCAGTATCGACGATAGGCTCGGCGGCTACCTGCTTTTTGTCACCGCCAAATATTGCTTCGAGTGGTTGATAAAAGTCGTATGTTTGATTCACTTCGTAATACAACTTATTGTTATTGTTATCCGATTCGATTATGCCAATGCTCAGCAAATTAGCGAGTTCTCGACGCACAGAATTAATCTGTTCATCGATCTTGCGAGTAATTTCGCGCACATAAAAAGAGCGGTTTGGATTGCTATAAAACAGCTGCAACAACTTTACCCTCGTCTTTGACCCAAACAGTTGTTCAATCATATTTACAGTGTAACAAATTACAAAAACAAAGCTACTTCTATTTGTTCAACCATGTTGTAACTAAATCTACGTACTGCTCTAAACTACTGAGGTAAACGATAGCTTGATTACGGTTGAACCATGTCCTTTGACGCTTGGCATAGGCACAAGTGTCCCGAATTATGGCAGCCCGGACATCGGCCACATTTTCGTCGCCTTCGAGGTAGTTTTTGAACTCTTTGTAGCCAATCGTCTGTCCTAACTGCCCGTCCCAACCATACACGGAAACGAGCCTTCGGACTTCGTTTTCCAGACCGTTGGCGAGCATCTGGTCAACCCGATCGGCGATACGCTGACGCAACACGTCTCGATCTACCCCGACACCCAGGACTAATGTCTGCGTGCGCAGTTCGTTTTTTGGAGCTACCTTGCCGGCTGTCTCGATGACTCGTATGAGATGGCGAGGATTCTGATCATTTTCAGGGAGCGCTAACCCTTGCCCTGTAATCGTCGCCTGGAGCTGCTCAACAGATAAGCCACCAAGGCGAGCTCGCTCTTCCGGATCCGCCGGAGTATTAAAGCTATAGTCATACAGTAAACTGTCGATATAGAGCCCGCTGCCACCTACCAGTATCGGGAGCTTCCCTCTTTGGCTAATATCATTTATGGCTCGCTGAGCACGCTGTTTAAATAAGTGGGCCGTTATCGGCTCGTTCGGGTTAAGCTCGTCCAGCAGATGATGGCGCACCTGGAGACGATCTTCGGGTGAAGGTTTTGCCGTGCCAATATCCATACCGCGGTACATAGTCCGGGCGTCGCCAGCGATAATTTCGCCGTTAAATTTCTTGGCCAACTCCAGCGCTAGCTGCGACTTGCCGCTGGCAGTTTCACCCACAATTACCAGCAGTGGCGGTAATTCCGTTACGGTCGCCACAACAGTTCCATCACATTAACTTGGTTATTGTCGTCCACGATTATTCCTTCGGATTCCAGCGCTACACGGTGTTCGGCACGACCTCCGGGGTAGCCTGCCGCTAGCCCACCTGACTTATTTACAACACGTTGCCATGGCAAATCAGGATCTCCAAAGTGCGCGATGCCACCCACGATACGTGCTGCCCGAGCATTGCCACACAGTCCCGCTATCTGCCCATAGGTCATGATTCGCCCACGCGGAATCTGTGCCACCAATGCATTTACCCGGTCCGCAAAGCTGCTATCTACTTCTGCGTCCATCTATTGATCGCTCTTCTGAGCAGCAAGGTAGTTTTCATGAATATACTTAACTGTCTCTTCCCATGTTTCGCAACGAGCTATATGTGCCGGTAAACTGTGCTCTCGGTTCCAGTTATGAGCCCCAAACAATAACGCATCAATACCATAATCAAGCGCAGACTGAAGATTATTAGGGCTATCGTCTATAAGTACCACTGCACCGAGCTCTTGGCAGACCATGCCCTTTTCTCGGTAAACAACAGTGTCGTGCGGATTACCTGCAAAAATAACGTCTTCAAACAAGTCCTTAAAATGCGCCTCGAGCCACTGCTGCGTGCTAGGGGCAAACAGCCCGTTTCGTGCAGTAACTAAAACAATACGAAAATCACGACTCAGGATAGATAATGCTTCTTGCGCACCAGATATAGGTTGCAAGTGAACAACGTCCTGCGTAAGAAATTCGGCAACGATGTCATTCGCCTCTTCCTCGGTACTGCCCCAAACTTGGCTAAAATGATAGACCTTGAAGTCATCCAAAGTTAAGTCAGCCCCAATGCGAGTATTAAATTGCTTAATTATCTCGGGGACGAAAGGAAAGATAACATCGTCGATATCGACAGCTATTACGGGCTTACCCATTACAAACTCCTTATTAACAGCTAGAGCGAGCTCTTAGTAACGCGCATTTTAGTCTCGTTGGCCACCGTTTGCAAGAACTCCTGGGCGGTATAGCTCTTTGGGGAGTCGAGGACAGCCATGTCACCCCTGATGCGAGGCGTAAGCTCACTCGATTCAATCTCTTTTTGGCCAATGACAACGGTGTACGGCACCTTCCAGACTTCGGCGTTGCGAATCTTTTTACCCACCGATTCATTATCGTTATCGACACTCACCCGCAAACCAAGTGAAGTTGCCTTCTCGAGAAGTTCAGCAGCAAATGCCACAGTGGCTGCTTCTTGGTTCACCGTTATGATACGTATCTGTTCTGGGGCTAGCCACACGGGAAATTTACCAGCGGTGTGTTCAATGTACACTGACAAAAATCGTTCGATGGAGCCAAGCAGTGCGCAGTGCACCATCACCGGACGTTGTCGGCTGCCATCTTCGGCCACGTAATCGAGTTCGAAACGTTCTGGCTGTACAAAATCGAGCTGTACCGTTGCAACTTGATGCTCCCGCCCCAAGGCATCGGTTGCCATAAAGTCAATTTTTGGCCCGTAAAACGCCGCTTCGCCTTCGGCTACAAAGTATTCCAGCTCATTCTTTTCGGCCAAATCGTGAATGATTGATTGGGCCTGCTCCCAGAGATTTTGCTCGCCCAGGTATTTATCGCTCTGGTCGCGAAAACTGAGCCGCGCCCGGAGCCCAAGCCCAAGTGTACCGTAGACCGTTTTTACATCGGTCACTAGTCCCGCAACAACTTCTTCGAGTTGGTCCTGGCGGCAATAAGCGTGGCTATCGTCTTGAGATATAGAACGTACTCGACTGAGTCCACCGAGCTCACCGGTCTTTTCGTCGCGGTACACAGTGGTCGTTTCAAAGTATTTAACGGGGAGATCGCGGTAACTTCGCGGCTGCGAAGCATAAATCTGGTTGTGGTGCGGGCAGTTCATAGGCTTTAGCGCAAACTCATCGGATGTTTCTTGGCTCTTAACTAGGAACAACTCGTCGCCAAATTTGTCCCAGTGACCAGAGGTTTTATAGAGGTCGATCTTGGTAATATGGGGGATCGAAACCCGCTGAAAGCCCGATGCTTTACGAAGTGACTCGGCAAAGTTGGTCAGTTCTTCCCGCAGTACGGTGCCGCGGGGGGTAAACAGCGGCAAGCCCGATCCTACCAGGGGTGAAAACGTAAATAAATCTAGTTCTTGACCAATTTTGCGGTGATCACGCTTCTTGGCTTCTTCGAGCATGTCCAGGTGCTGGCGAACCTCCTTAGGAGTCGCAAACGCTACGCCGTAGATGCGCTGCATCTGCGGACCATTGTCATTTCCACGCCAGTAGGCGCCGGAGACACGCATGAGCTTAAAGGCACCTACTTTGCCAGTAGATTCAACATGTGGCCCACGACAGAGGTCAGTAAAATCACCATTCCTATAGAATGACACTTCACTGACTTTACTGTCACCTTCGCTCACCAGACCAAGCTCTTCAGCGTCCAGATCCTTGGCAACAGTGGTGCCGGCACGCTGAAGATCGTGCAGAAGCTCCAACTTGTACGGTTGATCGTTGTCCTCTGCCCAGGTTACGGCATCGCCAATAGACATTGTCAGACGTTCAAAAGGCTCGTTGGCTTTGATGATATTGTGCATCTCGGCCTCTATCCGCTCAAAATCCTCGTTGGACAAACTAACTTCTGGGATATCAATATCGTAATAAAAACCATGCTCTACCACTGGTCCAACGCCAAACTTAGCCGCTGGCCAGAGGTGTTGCACGGCATTGGCCATAATATGCGCCAAAGAATGACGCATAGGCTGTAAATCATTAGTATCGTTGTGGGACATAGACTATGTGCTCCGTTATATTACTGGTAACAAAAAGACGCGCCTTCTGATTCAATACTCTCGCAGGGTATTTAATCAGTAAGCGCGTCTCGGACCCTTTAGCAAATGCTATTCGGGCGGTTCCACCGGACTTCCTAAACTTTTAACGGTCTAGGCACTTGTGACAGCGCGATATCGTTCGCTCTGACTGCCGACGGAGTTCAACAGTTGGTTAGACCGTATCACCACTCGATGGTATTGTAACACATCGCAAAACTTCACCTAACACTTAATATAATGCAGTTGGTACGATATGGCTAGCCTTATTTTATTGTTTTTTTGACATGTGCACCTGTGGATAGTCTTCTTGGATTGACGTCATAGAAAGTATATTGGTTATGGTTACCCCTGCTATGTGGTTTCCCGATATACTTTTTATGGTGTTCATAAGTACCTCTAGTGGATCGTGCTTCACATGGCCGTTCTCGGGGACAGCGGACTTCGTTCTTTACCTTTCTCTAGAGGATGCGGGCTTAGCCCTTTTCCATGTCGTCTTTCTCGAAATATATTTCTGCGAGAGTCGACATTCCACCGAACCTCCCGTTCGCTTTGCTCACTTGTCGGTTCGGGCCCTCGGGGCTGTCATTAAAAATACCCCTGTTAGACAGGGGTATTTTTAATGGTGGGCTCTAGAGGATTCGAACCTCTCACCTCCGCAACGTCAATGCGGCGCTCTAGCCAAATGAGCTAAGAGCCCGCGTCGGAACCGACGCCCTTATCTCATTTTGCCAGAGGCAAAAGTTTCGATCGAGGGCTATGTTCCTCCTTTCAATTCTACATTCAGTCACTTTCGTTCCTTGGATTGTAGAATTGTACCTGAATGACTATAGCGGAAAATGCCCTTAATAACAAGGGTGAAATTGCACTTCTACCCCTGTTATTTGTCTACCCCTATCACGCCGGCATATTGACAATAACGCTAATTGCCGGTACTATGGGTGAGTTAAACAGGGACTTTGGGTGAGTACCACACAAGCCAGCGCGCTTGACGTTTTTCAGTTGTTTTACGAAGAACTGGTTACAGTTCGACCAACAACTCGAATCCGTCGACTTCGCAACAACTAATTCAAGTATCTTACAGCGATCATAACCGTATGTCGCACAATCACACCTTAGGCAATGCCTAAGGTGTTTTTTGTTTATCCCCTGCATGCTGATGGTTATACACTAGCCAAATTAATAGCGTTATGACAATATGTAGTCATGGTATGCATCTATTGCGGCAACAAAACCGACGTTATTAACTCTCGCCCTCAAAAGCGTTATAACAAAGTATGGCGCCGAAGACATTGTGAGGCATGTGGGGCAACATTTACCTCTATAGAAGCAGCGGCGCTGTCAGAAGGCCTTGTAATCGCTTCTAAAGGGCCAAAACCAACCTACCGCCCCTTTTTGCGCGATAAACTGTTCCTAAGTGTGTATAACAGCTGTCAGCACCGCACCACCGCTGTGGCAGACGCAACGGCGCTTACCGACACGATACTCGGTAAGTTACCCTCTATATCTACAAACGGGCTTGTCGACCGTGTTTCTCTACGAAAAAGCACCTTACTGGTGCTTGAGCGTTTTGATACCAGTGCAGCTGTCCACTACGCCGCCTTTCACAAGGATTGAACCCATTTCATATCTTTTCTCGGATAGTGAGAACAAAGCTGGTGAGTGCCAGGCATGTGGAACGGGAGGAAGCGTAACGGTGATTACGCTGACAAGTGGTCTGCGTGCCTGGTACCGCCGGGTTTGATCGTAACCGAGACAACGATATGAAATGGGTTCATCAGCTAGTCTTTTTACCGGATTCGTCGACAACTGCTTTTTCGGTCACATCGAACTTATCGATATATTTGCGGAACATAAGCCGGGTCTGCGAATAAAAAGCTGCCGTCGAGTTATAACCAATGGTAGTGACGGGCAAATACACCCACTGCAGAATCATCCATAACGAGCGCCGACGCTTGTAACGCTCCGGTTTCGGCGGCAATGTCTTGAGAGCAATAAAGATCAGCACCACTGCACCGAGCATTGCAAAGCGCTGAATACGACTCAAGATCAGCGGTAATTCGTTAGCCGCATAGCTCTGAGGGTGAAATAACGCCGGTACGTAACCTGCGAACAGTACGAGTATTGGGGCTGCTGCCCAGCTGACATGTCCCTCGATAAGACGCAGCGTCTTGCCAATAAGATCGACGAGTGGAACTTTATTTGGCTTAAAGAAACCTTTGTCGATTACATACGCAATGTCCGACGCGCCATACGTCCAGCGGCGCAGTTGGATAAACTGGGCCTTGAGTGTTTTGCGATAGTTGTCGGTCAGTACCGCATCCTGATAAATCGGGATATAAAGCGGCAGTACTCGGTAGTTGCCGTCATAGCGAAAGTACGACCGCCAGAACTGATGGCCGTCTTCGACGATAGTGCGGACGCTCCAAAAATCCATGTCAATCAGTGCCCTCATATTCTGCGCATGTGCCGAGAAGTTACGCAACATGTGCGGTCGCAGCGATAACACAATGTTATAAAACGAGTTGCCGGTAGCAATAACGCGCATCGGCGCAGGCGCATCCCAAATATTGTTGCTATAAATGGTCACTGGCTGGACGGAAACACGGATTGGATCCGGGCATGCCGCATAGACGTAACTTAATGCTGGCAAATACTGTTTATCGGGACGATTGTCCGAATCCAGCGTGGTAACAATAACGCGTGCCGGGTCGATGCCTTTCTTTTCGAGGTATTTCTGGAGTTCGCGGCCGGCATAGGTTACGTTACCGCCTTTGCCGATTACTTCGCCTTGCATGTTCTTGGGGTGGCGAATCGCCATAGCGTCAAGGAACTTACCTTTATACTCTTCGACGAGCGCTTTAGATTGTTGCTCGACCTCTGCGCCTCCACGCTCCTCGTAGGCCAGGATAAAAATTACCTGTTTCATATTGTAATGCGAAGCTAGGACCGACTGTATCGTTGGCTCGAGCACTTCTCGACTTTCGTTATAGGTGGCAATAATAACCGCATGGATCATATCGCTCGGTTTGAGCAATGTCGGTTTTAACTGCAGGCGATGCAGTGTTTCGGCGTGCCAGCGTGGCACATGTGCACCTGTGCTGAGCGTGCCCTTTTCTAGGTCTGCTAGCAATTGCGACCAATCGTACTTTTGATGCTCCCGCAAAACACGGTATGCCTGCACGCCGCGAAGCGCCACGCCCATGCCGCGCACGACATAGATGAGCATATACGCCAGTACAAAAACTGCGGCAAGCGTGACATTTATAAGGCTGAGAATAAACGGCAAGAGTAGCAGCAGATACGAAAGTGCACCGGGCAATATCTCGAAGAAACGATAGTGACCGTGCCGGTCTTTTTCGTAAGGTATCTCTATGTCGGTCATAGTTAGCGCAGCATCAAAAGCGCATTACTTACGAGGAGCGCGAGCAGCAACAAGAGACTGCCCATAGCAAGTACGACAATCGAGAGTTGACGATGAATGTGATACAGCTTGACGCTGAGGAGCGAGTGCACGCCCATCACGCCAACCACAAATACCATGAATGCTAAAATTTGGGCGATGCTCCCCTTAGTAAAGCGACTAATCGACTGCAGGTTAGAGCAGTCACGGCACTGAACTATATAATCAGAATGTCCTGATCCAACTCGCAGTGCAATCTGGATAAGCGCAAATGCCATTAGAAAGGCGTTAACGCTCAACAGCAAAAGAATAATTTTATCTTGAAAGAATTTTTTAGGAATTGTCATAAGTTATACGTATTGTATCATTTCACTCGCGAGCCCGGAGAGTATAGCGCATGCGCGCATATATCTGCGTCGTATGCTCGATGCAAGCATCTGCGCGTGCTCCTTGCTATCGAACCCCGTTCGCTGCGCTCACTACGAGGGTTCGCCTCTTTCGATTCTTGACCAATATCTGTAATCCATATGGATTACAGATATTGGTGCGGGTACGGAGAGTCGAACTCCGATCTCAGCCTTGGGAAGGCTACATAATAGCCGCTATACGATACCCGCTCGTCTCGTCCAAGCGTACACTGCTGTCTTGTTTTGCCGAGCTTCGGCAAAAGCTTCGACTTGCAGCTACGCTTCTCCTCTCAATTTCGTAAACACTTCGTTGGTTTACAAAATTGGCTCGCTGCAATCCCGCGAGGTAAACCAACGTAGTGTTTGCCGAGCGAGAGGAGCAACATTGAAGGCCCCACTTACTGCTTTGCCACTTGTTTGCAAAGCAGTAAGTGGGGTTGGAAATGATTGCGACGTGGAGCCATCTGCCGGGATCGAACCGGCGACCTGCTCGTTACGAGTGAGCTGCTCTACCAACTGAGCTAAGATGGCATCTCCTATCAAAAGAACAGGATAATTATACCAAAGGATGCATGAACCACCGAAATACAAGAAATGCCAGATTTCGTTCACATATTTTATGTATTCGACGTGCTAACTGTACCTGTTATTTTCACGTGAACTGTTTTTGTGTTCGCTTTTATTGGGCTCGACCGGGATAGCGGGCTTTGCCCTTTATCACTAACATAGTCGACCGGAAATCGCACGACTGCGGGCTTTCTCGGAGCTAGCTCCTGCGAGAGCCCTTGCCGACTGAACCGCGGCTACGCCGACTCCGGTTCAATCATGAGCAATGCTCATCCATAGAAAAAGACCCATACCTTTGGCATGAGTCTTTTTCTATGGCGGGCTCGACCGGGATTGAACCGGCGATCTCCTCCGTGACAGGGAGGCGTGATAACCACTTCACTACGAGCCCTCGTCGGCATCGGCTAGGGAAGCTAGCCGGCCGACGAGCAGAAAACAAGTTTCATGCTCCTCAGCCCGCTAGCTTGGCGCCGTGCCTCCTCTCAAAATTTCAAAACTGGAATGTTTTAAATTTTTGGTAAGCTGCGACAACGATTAATCGTTGAACAACAGAGGTAATGATAGCAAACTGGCTCCGGAATTGCAACGCTAAACGGATATAAAGCGTCGAGGCTTGGTGTTGGTCTGCTGCTGATCGGTGTAGTAGCTGATATCTTTGAAATTTACCGCAATATGCGCCGCTTGGACTTTATCACCAGTAATCTGTGTAACTTTGACAATTTCTAATCGATAGCCGGTATTAATAATCGGCGAATACTCATTTTGGTTAAGAACAAATAAGGCAGAAACAAGCTGCGGAGCGATGTCGCGATTAGTCCGGTCGATTGAGATGGGGTACACTCCCCCGGCAGGCGCGGTCGAAACATCTTCTGAGTATTTTTTGGCGGTCTCGCCAAAATCTGCACCTGACTGCAACGCAGCATAGGCATCGTTAGCTTTGTCATGTGTTTTGGTGTCCATTGTGGTCACCACTTTCTGTTCTAACAACTCGTCTCGTAATTCACGACGAAAATCAGTTACACTCCAACCCCAGAACTCATTCAGCACGTCGCGAAATACTTGATCACTGCCACCGAGTCGGTTTTGAGAGCGCACAAGTGCAATTTCGTTATCAACCTCTTTGTTGCTTACGGATACACCGTGTTCTTTTGCCAGCTGCTTGGCATACGCGACCTGGAGCACTTTGTTCATGGAGCGCTTCTTGAATTCCGCCAACTGTTCTTTACCTGATTTGGACGAAAAATCGACTTGTTGTTGTGTCTGATAGTAGTGAATATAGTGGCGCAGCTCGAACAAGTAACTATTGTATGAGACGTACGACGAGCCTGCTTTGGCTACGGGAAACGGAATAACCTGCGTCACGGCATACACAAACCCCGAGGTAGACTGGAATTTGTACAGTGCGAGGCCAAAATAGACAAAGAAGCCAATAATCGCCGCTATGAGTAAGCTGACCGAAATCTTTACGACGCGGTGCTTAGAATGTTGGAGCGGGTAAATATACTTACGGGCACTCGAGAGCACTTCCTCGCGGTGAGCGGCGACCGTGTCATTTGTAATACGCGGCAAATCGTCGTTCTCGACGTCACGAGACTTCCGAAATGGCACTTTCGGTAATTTAATGGCTGGTTTAAGGTTTATTCTTTTACGTTTCATTGTAGACACGGGCATTAATGGGGTTCGTATTTGCAGTGACCCCTTCCTGGCGCAAAATTTCTACAATTTTACGCTGTGTTTTCGCGGGATGGTGGATATGATGCAACATCAGATCACCCACATAGGTTTGCATCTTTATTGTACCAAACCCGAGCAGTGTCTGCTCAAGACCATCAATCTCGTAATTTATGGATTGAATCTGATGCAGGCTGATATCCGCTACACTACGGTGAAAGAACCCTTTCTGGGTAATCTGGATAAACCGCTGATTAGTAAGTATAAAGACGCTAAAGTGCCAGCTGACCCAAGGCAGAGCAAAAATAAGCAGCCCTAGTACAATGCCGCCGGCTAGGCCTCCAAAAAACCATCCGAAACCAAGGTTAGGATTAACTGCCGCCGGAATAACACCTATCAGCGGGCCAAGCATCCCGAAAACGAGACCTTTGCGCATCACAATCGGGTGCTGACGAAAGACATACCGTACATCTTCGTCGTCAAATTGATCCTCAAAATATTTTGGCTTTGGCGCCGTTTGAGTATCTTCAACCATGAGCACATTGTACCCTGTTGGCCGAGGAGAGCCAAGTGAGCTTCGTCTTATCTGTTATTGGGGGTATACTGGTGGGTGTCGATGCTGATTTCAGCGCTGTAACAGTTAGCAATCGCCCCTGTAGTTCAATGGATAAAACAACTCCGTCCTAAGGAGAAGCTCTAGGTTCGACTCCTGGCGGGGGCACCAAAGTAAAAAGCTCGCAAATACTTGCGAGCTTTTTACTTGTAAGTGATGCTGTTACTTCTTTTTTGGCTGCGTGAAGTGCTCGTGAGTACTTTCGTAGTCGTGGAGTTCGCTATCGCTAAACCAGTGCGAAATCTCTTGCTCAGCTTCTTCGGCGTCGGCAGATGCATGAATGACGTTGGCTACGCCCTTGTTAACTTCAGAAGCTTGACTATAACTCACGTGTGCGTAGTCGCCACGAATGGTGCCAGGTTGAGCGCTTTTAGGCTCGGTGTCGCCTACCATCTTGCGAACTTGCTCGGCAGCATTGACGCCTTCGAGCACCATAGCAATAACCGGACCGGTTTGCATAGTGTTCATGTTCTGCTCAAAAATTTCCTCGCCCTTGCGAGTTTTGAGAGTACCGATACCTTCGTAATGTTCATAATAGTGATCGTAGTCGGGTTGGAGCATCTTGGCACCAACAATTTTCAGGCCGACACGCTCAAAACGGGTCAGGACTTCGCCGACGATTCCGCGCATGACTGCATCTGGTTTAAAAATAACGAATGTTCGTTCCATCTGGCTTCCTTACAATTAAATTTTTGTTGATTTAAACGAATTATAACAGATGTAAGGACGCATTTCTAGCAGGCATTCCCCTCCCAAAAGCGCTACAATGAGGACATGCAATTCGCTAAAGCTAAAACAGATTTTCTAGAGTACCTCGAGATTGAACAAAACCGTTCGCAAAAAACGATTAGCAATTACGATCATTACCTCACCCGTCTGGTAGATTTTGCCGGCGATATCGAGGTATCCGATATCGACCCCGAGCTGATTCGTAAATGGCGCCTCTGGCTTAACCGCTTGGGCACTAACGTATCTGACGAATTGCAGAAGTCTACGCAGAATTATCACCTGATTGCCCTACGCAGCTTCCTCAAGTTCTGCGCCAAACGAAACATTCCGGCCATCCCCGCCGACAAGATCGAGCTCGCGCGCACCGTGCGCAAACAAGTCACTTTCTTAAACGAGGAAGAGCTGGAGCGAATGTTTGCCGAACCCAAAATCGACACCCTGCCTGGCATGCGCGACCGTGCTATCCTGGAACTTTTATTCAGCAGTGGCCTACGTGTTTCCGAGCTGGTCGGGCTCGACCGCGACCATATCAACCTGAATCGCCGAGAGTTCATGGTGCGTGGTAAGGGCCAGAAGGACCGACCGATATTTATCAGCTCTGAAGCTGCCGAGTGGATTGAACGCTACCTAAAAGACCGCAAAGATACCGCAAAACCGCTGTTTGTGCGTTACAGCGGTACCAAAAAGGTCGATTTAACAGGTAACTACCACCGTTTGACCGCCCGAAGTATTCAACGTCTCGTTGCCCGCTACGCCCTGCTGGCCGGTATCACAAAACATGTCAGCCCGCACACCATGCGTCACAGCTTTGCCACCGATTTACTGATGAATGGCGCCGATTTACGTTCTGTGCAAGCGATGCTCGGCCACAGCAATATCAGCACGACACAAATTTATACTCACGTAACCGATCCGCACCTCAAAAGCGTCCACGAACGTTTTCATCACAAGAACAACGACTAGTTACAAGCTACGGATTCGTCGGAGTACCCGAGGAACCAGCATCACACAGAGGATTGCCTGGCGCGCCCAATATATCAGTTGCTGGACCATCGAAAGAACCGGCAGTCACCATAAAGCGCTTACAGACACTGTCGCCACTCATAAGCGCAGAAGAAGGAGAACTTTTGGGAACAGCGTCGAGCGAAACAGCTACCAAAATTCGTCGTAAGACATCCTGCGCTTTTCCGGTGACACTTATCTGTGCTTGAGCATCCGCGAACCCAATGTCTGCACCGAGAGCATCTTTTGCGGAAATAGTGAGCGAGGTCCCTAGATACAATGTGTTTATGCGCAGATAGTACGAATTGACCCCTGCCCCACTGAAGTTGACAGTCGCTGTACAAACAGCAGCACAATTTGCAGCAACAGATTTTGCATTATCCGTTGCCCAGACATAATTGCCGCCACCACCGGCTCTAACCGGCTCTAGGAAGTTAACATGCGTGTTGTCCATCAGGCCATCTCGTGACAAGACATTGGTAGGCGTGAGCTCCGTCCTAAGTACCGGGAATTTGCAGTTCCACGGGGCAGCACCCGTAGCAACCGGATACTGGCTGGCAGCACCAGGACAATTTGCGAGTGGCTGAGCACTTTGCCCTGGTGCAGGCACCCACGAATAAGTGATCGTATTAAATGCCTGTCCACCCGACGACTTGAGCTTAATGACTTCGGTTGAAGACGTGTCAAGAGACGGTGCGCCGAGCTTGAACTTCAACTTTGTCGGAGCAGGGTCAACGATAACGCAGGTGTACGACACATTATCCGCCGCGTTACCTATTACAGATGCTGCCGTCAGTGAGGCATACATACCACCATTAGCACATGTCGCCTTTGGCAATATCGGATTATTGGTGTTAATCGCATTACGCATGATTGCCAGCGTGTCGTTAAGACCACTCTCTGCAGCATAGAACGCCTGCGTACTAAGCTGTGTGTCAAGCGAGCTGCGCTGTGTGCGCCGGCTGACTTGGGCGAAGCCAATAACTATGAGGCTGATAACTATTATCATAATGAGCGTCACCATGACAGCAACCATGCCGGATTCTGATTTCCTGACCTGATTGGGATATTTGTTAGTGGTCATGGTTGTTATTGTAACCTCGTCTGTACTTTTGTTGTCAAATCAGTAATCGCACAGTACTGGTTGCTTGTGCGTTCCGGCTCGCAATTTTCTGTATCCCAGGCAGGCGTACCAGATGACGGATCGGGGTTAAGTACATCATCATCGCCATAAATGATACGCAGATGTATTGTAAAGCTCGAATCACTATTATCAGTGATATCGAGCGCCGACAGACGCATCTTATCACCCAACATTTCCCTTTGGCCGGCAGGGAGTTGCGCCAGCGGCGATAATGAAGGCGTCGTGGACGAACACGAGGTGACACTGTTATCGACCACCAGGCCATGGTAAGCCTGGTGCTGCGTGTTGTCGGGGCTTTTGTCGGTTACCTGCTGCCCGATCTGATAACTGTACAGCTTGTCATCTACACAAAAGCCAGAGGTGCCGGTTGCCGGGTCTTGTAAATCGAGTGTGATACTCTTGCCAAATTGAATCGCTTGCGTCAGTTCGGACATCACTTGGCGAGCAGTCGTCTGCGTATTGGATGTAACGACCCCCTTATAATACTGGCGGGTAAAGCCAAGAATACCGGCCGTAATAACTAGCATAATCACCGAAAAAACTGTGGTAGCAATCAGTAGCTCTATGATGGTAAAGCCGGCAGCATGTTTGTTGGAGGTTGGGCGTTTCATAGGTTACGAACAGGCCTTGATCTCTAGTTTTACTGCCAAGTTATGTCCGTTTGAACCAATCGAGAGCAGCGCAGTGTCATTGGTGGTACCGCTCTTAAAACAAATCACTACACCCCCCACTGGATTAATAGCCGCCGTGCGTAAATGGCCGTTCCGCAGGGTGGTTATCGTCGCTGATTCCGTGCTGCCTAAGCCAAGACCCGGGACTGCCACAAGGTCGACTGCCCCAGACTCGTACGAACCAGAGTTGCCCAGGTCACCTACCTGTGACAAAAAGCCCACCACGTTCGTATCGTGAGGACCGCTACCATCGAAATACTTCATAGAGACAGCCTCTAGGCCGTACGAGAGGAAATTTTTTGTCGTGACATTGATTTGCGGGACAGGATTGATACCGGTGTCATCAATAGGAGTAGGCTTGACGCCCAGCCAGTCCGTAGCGCTTCGTAGACCTGCCATGCTGTAGGTATTGTATTGCTCAGGAGTAGTGCCGTTCACGCTAAATTGCAGCACTTTACCCAGGAACACACACTGGTCATTCTTGCCCTGTCCTACCGTGCCTGCAGCCGCAGGAGCAATAACGGGCATGTTGCCCCCCAGCAAGACATCTGATCCTTGCACGCAAGTAAAGTCCTGAGTATCAGGATAATACCCTGTCGAAACTTCATTAATGGTTTGCTGTACTTTGGTCTGGATATCCCGCACAGATTGTTGAAATTGGGCTTTGTTTTGCTTGCCGCCGAGCGTGATCATAACCATTACGAATAACAAGCTGGTGACCCCTAATACCAACAGCGTTTCAACTATTGTGAAACCGGCCGAATTTGTCTCACCCTTCATGGGCTCAAGTATACCATAAGCGTATTCGGTACTGTATCAGTTTATGACAAATAGCACTTCGTAGGCATGGACGATTGTGTCCCCAAAAAGTACCACCAGCACGGTGGCCAGCAGCAAGAATGGACCAAACGGAATATGCGAACTCCGCGAGGCTTTGCCTCTAAGCATAAGCGGGAGACTTACGAGCATGCCAAGTACCGAGGAAAAGAAGATAACAAACAGTGCCTTTAGGGGGCTGGCCGCCAAAAGACCCAACATAATGGCGATCTTCACGTCTCCGCCACCGATCCACCGACCATTGCTGAATGCAAACAGGCCATAAAACATGCCACCGATGACCAGGGCGCCCCAGACAGAGCCCATAAGGCCCGAAACGCCACCGTGAAATACCGTGGCGTCAATTAGTACCTTCGCAGCGGTTATTACCGTCAGTGGCAGAACAATCTTGTCGGGCAGCAAAAACCATTTAAAGTCATAAATGCTCAAAGCCACGAAGCCGGCCAAGAGTACCAACCAGACTATAAAATCAAATATCCCCTGTCCGCTCCATGGCATAGGCCAAAAAACGTAGGAGGCTACAAATAACAGCGCCGTAGCGGCCTCTGCAAGCGGTTCTAACCAGCCAATCGGCTGGTGGCAGTAGCGGCACTTTCCGCGCAGGTACAACCAGCTAAACAGCGGTATTAGGTCACGTGCAGCAAGCGGATGCTTGCAATGCGAGCACATCGAACGGCCGGTACGTATCGACAGCTCTTTTTGGTACGATTTATCGGCTGCGGAAAGTTTCTTTTTACCTGACAGCTGCGATTGCTCATGCAGTCGCCACACAGTGGCGCAGACAAAGCTACCAATACACAATCCGAGTATTCCAATAAAGACAACAATCATTACCGCTTATGGTACCACAAAATAAAACAGACCCGATAAACGGGTCTGTTCTTGAATTGGAAGGCGTATCCCTAGGGTTAGCTTTCAGTACACTGGGCAACTACAGCACCAGCGGAATCTTCGACAGCGTAGACAATGACCATTGCACGCGTTGCAGATGCAGTCGTACTGTATGCAGTTCCACCGACGTTAGCGTTACACTTGCGACCGGTGTCTATGGTAGCCGTGTCGAAAGTTGGAGAGATATTAGCGGCACTGCCTGTCTGAATTACTAGGCCTGTAATACTCTTAGTCTTTGTAAGGGCCATTATAGCGCCGTTGTTTGCAGTTACAGGAATTGTACCGTTGTTATTGTTCGTAAACTCACTAGCAGCCGCGAGGATGCTTGCGGCGTCGTTCTTGTACTGTGTGTTACGTGAGTTACGTTGTAATGCAGGAACGGCCAGGAACACGATCAACATGATAAGTCCGGCGATAGCCAAGACGATCATCACTTCGATGATGGTGAAACCCTTTTGGTTATCAGAATTACGTTTTTTAAGATTGTGCATGTGTAAATGCCCCCTTTACGAACTGTTAATGCTTATGATTGAATATTATATATACCCCTGCTAAAAAGCAAGTGATATTTGACACAGCTATCTAGACAACGTTGCCTGCAGAGCCAGCCAAGCTGTAGATAGGCAGCAATACGGCCGCGACAATCGTGAACGCCACGATACCCATTATCACCATCATTACTGGTTCTATAAGGGTCTGGATGTTTTTAACCTCTTGATCGAGCTCTTTTTCGTAGTAGTCAGCCGCTTTGGCGAGCATTTGCTCGAGTGAACCTGACTGCTCACCGATCTTGAGCATATTTGGTACTAGTTCGAGGAAATTCGGGTCGCCGGTAAGTGCATCGCCGAGCGATTTACCACCCTTTACTTTCTCGATAGCCGCATTGAGCGATCCGGTAATATGCACATTATCGATTGCCCGCGCCGTGATTTCGAGGACCTGAATGAGCGGCACACCGCTACCAACAAGCGTCGTAGACGTACGCGAAAATCGTGCCATGTAGAGCTTCATAAACAGTGGTCCAAATGGCCACGCGCGCATCTTGAATTTATCAATAATTGACTTACCGCCGAGCGTTCGTACCCACCGCGATGTAAAGACACCAATAACCCCGACCACGATCAGCATTATCCACCATTGGTGAATCAACAAATCAGATACGCCCATGAGTATACGGGTCACCAGTGGTAAGCTCGCCCCGCCCCCGACCTCGCTATAGAGTTCTTTTACCTGAGGCAGCACTTTTACGAGCATAAAGCCCACAACGACCGCCATGACTACCAAGATAATCAACGGATAGATCATTGCACCTTTAATTTTAGCGAGAATATCAGCATCTTTTTCTTGCTGATTCGCCAGACGTTCTAGTGCAGAATCGAGCGTACCAGATGTTTCGCCGGCTGCGATGAGGCTTAGATACACCTGATTAAACACATCGGGATGCTTACCCATAGACGCCGCAAGCGCCGAACCACCTTCGACGTCGGCAATTATCTCGGAAATAATGACTCGGAGTGGCTTACTCTGGGTTTGGGCATTCACACTTCGCAGACTTTGTAGCAGTGGCAGACCGGCATTGAGCAAGGTCGACAATTGCCTAGAGAAAAGAATCTTGTCCTTAGTCTTCACCTTGTTGAAGCGAGCAGTAAGCGGGTTGCCACCAGCACGACTTACACTAATATCTACGGGAACCAGGCCCTCGGCCCGGATAAGTTTTGCGGCCGACGATTCGCTATCTGCCTGCACCCCTGCCTTGACCTGACGGCCACTGACAGGATCGCGGGCGACGTAATTATAGGTCAGCATCTGTTTAGCTCCTCATCATCCTATCGAGTTCATCGATATCGACAGCAACGTTACGGGCTTCGTCGTAGGTAATGGTCCCTTCGTGAATCAGGCTGGCCAATGTTTTGTCCATAGACTGCATACCGAACTCGGCACCGGTCTGGATGACCGCGTCGAGCTGGTGAGATTTGCCTTCGCGAATAATGTTACGGACAGCTGGGGTACCGATAAGGATCTCTGCAGCCGCAATTCGTCCACCACCAATGGCTGGGATGAGCCGTTGGCTACAGATAGCAACCAAAATATTAGACAGCTGGGCCCGAATCTGGGGCTGTTGGTGCGGTGGGAATACGTCGATCATACGATCGATACTCTGAGCTGCGCTGTTAGTGTGCAGTGTGGCGAGCACAAGGTGCCCTGTCTCGGCGATAGTAATAGCCGAAGCAATCGTTTCGAGGTCACGCATTTCTCCAATCAACACGACATCGGGGTCTTCGCGGAGCGCACTTCGCAGCGCTGCGCTAAAGCTGTAGGTGTCGTAGTGGACTTCACGTTGGACAATGACCGATTTGCGAGAGGTGTGCGTATATTCGATGGGGTCTTCGATGGTGATGATGTGCTTGGCCTGCTCCATGTTGATCTTGTGGACCAAGGCGGCCAGCGAGGTCGACTTACCAGAGCCCGTTGGACCGGTAACGAGCACCAGCCCGCGTGGATAGTCGGCAAACTTCGTGACAATCTGGGGCAGACCCAGTTGTTCGACCGAAAGAATTTCGTTGGTAATGAGACGCAAGGCCGCGGCCAGGTTTCCCCGTTCGTGGAAAGCATTTACACGGAAACGGCCTAGGTCACCAAAGGCAAAACTAAAGTCAAATTCTTTATCTTTGAGCAGGATTTGCTTTTGGTCTTCGTCCAAAACAGCAAAAATAAGGGTCTCGACGGCTTCGTCGGTGAGAATATCTGCCCCACTGACGGGCAATAACGCTCCGTCCACGCGGAGCATAGGTGGCAGACCAACTTGCAAGTGAAGGTCAGAAGCCTTCTTCTTTACGACTTCTTCGAGTAATACTTCGATTCGCGGTTGCCCCTGCATGGTTCCACCCTCTCTCTTATTCCACTTCCGCGGCTGCGACGCGGTTAATTTCGTTTAATGTTGTATAGCCATTTAAGGCTTTCAGATAGCCGTCTTCACGCATTGTGACCATTCCCCCAGCCTGCGCTGCCTTTTGAATTTCGGTACTTGTCGAACGTTGGAGAATCAGTTTCTGAATCTCTTCCGTTACGGCGAAGACTTCGTATATGCCCATTCGGCCGCTGTAGCCTCCTGGTGAGCCCGGACTATCCTTGCCCTTGGTTAAAGTATAAGCGTTTTGGTCGCTTAGAGGCAAGTTATCGTAGCCCAAGTCTTCCGAAACTTCTTTGATTTTTGCTTTATCAGTCGCCAAGAACTTGCCGAGTGTCTTCTTTATCGACTCCGTTTCGATAGCATTACTGTCGTAGGTTTCCTTGCCTTCGCTGGCAATCCGGCGCACCAGACGCTGACCAATCACCGTTTTAACGGTTGAGGCAATCAGGAACGGTTCAATCCCCATGTCGAGCAGACGAGGCAAAATGCCGGCGGCGCTGTTAGTGTGGAGCGTACTGAACACCAGGTGCCCTGTCAGAGCAGCCTGCACGGCTAGTTCAGCCGTTTCTTTGTCACGAATTTCCCCTACCATCACGACATCGGGGTCCTGACGCAGGATAGAGCGCAGACCAGTCGCGAACGTCAATCCCACATCGGCGTTAACCTGGATCTGGTTGATTCCGCCCATTTTGTATTCCACAGGATCTTCGAGAGTCACGATGTTGATAGAATCGTCTTTGATTTCCTGAATCAGCGCGTACAGCGAGGTCGACTTACCAGAACCGGTTGGTCCAGACGTAAGAATCATGCCGTTGTTCTGTTTGAGCCCTTCGCGTATCGTACGCAAACTGCGCCCATGGTACCCCATGTCCTCGAGCTTTAGGCTGGTGCCAGTTTTGTCGAGCAGACGAATAACCACCTGCTCTCCCCAGATAACTGGGGAAATCGCAATACGAAGGTCGATGTCACGACCGGCTACCTGAATCGTAAACTCGCCATCCTGCGGTGTGCGGTGTTCATCAATCTTGAGGTTTGCCAGAATTTTAATACGTGATACCAGCGGTGGCTCGGTACTTTTGGGTAATTTCATGACTTCGCGCAAGATACCATCGATACGGCAACGAATCTTAAGCGCATCCGGCAGTGGCTCGATGTGTACGTCACTGGCGTGGTTCTTGGCCGCAAACTCTAGGATTGTCGACAGCGCCTTGCTGATGGGCGAGTCCTGCACGAGTGTCTTGATATTTTTGTCAGCGGCGGCCTTGTCGGCAGCTTTGATGGAGGCAGGAGATTTGGGGTCGCTTAATGTGGGGTCAAGCTTGATATCACCAGTTAGTTTTTGGATATCATCGGCAACTGAGTCCGAAATATCGGCGGTATACTGCTTGAGGACGTTACGAATTCCCTCTTCCGAAGCCGAATATACCTTGAGCGGGCGACCAATTTTGTTACTCAAAAAGTCCACGGCCTGGACGTTGTCAGCATCGAGCATCGCAACCACCAAACGGTGCTGCATTTCGCCGAGTGGGACAGCCATGTAGCGTTCGGCAACATCTTGTGGCAACAGGTCTAAGACGGCCGGTTCAACATGGGCACTGCCAAGGTTTACATAGGGTACCTTGGCGACCTTGGCGATGGCCTTGGTAAGCTGTTCATTTGTTACCGCACCATCACTTACCAGCAAACCGAGCAACGGCGTCGAGCTTTTCGTCGCCTTGTCTTTTAGGGTTTTTAGCTGCTCTGCGTTAAGTACGCCGTCTTTGACGAGATCGTCCTCAACCTGCTGCTGGCTGGCTGCAGATAAAACACTCATGTGAGGTTACTTCGCAGTATTTACTGCGCTCCCTTAAATGGGGTCGGGTTGTTCCCGTCGCCCACCTGAATCACTTGCGCTGGATCAATCGCATTGCTGTTGAAGTACTTGGCACTCGGCGTGGGGAAATCTGGCGTAATAACATCGACAACTTCGACCTTCTGCTGACGGTTGTCCGGGGTAGCAAAAATAAGATGCGAAATAAAGTAGGATGCAAAGCCGCTGATTGCAGCGATAATAATGATGAGTGCTATGTCTTTTTGTTTCATTGGGCTACCTTTGCAGTGGTTTTAGTGGTCGTCTTACCTGACTGAACAATCTTTGTGCTGATTTTTAGGTCTTTGCCGGGCTGATAGTAGGTCTGCGCAGTGACTTCCATACTGATTTCGGCCTGGGATCCTGACAGTGATACTATCTGTATATCCATGGGGCGTATTGAGCTTTCCAATGCCTTCAGCACATTATGCACACTGTCGTAATTGCCAGTGACACTGATTTTGAATGGCATTGCGATAGCTTGGGGTGATGCGCTTGTTGAGGCGTTAGCAGTGTTTAGGACATCGTCTGTTCCAGCAATACTACGAATAGTCACCGACTGGTTGCTTAGGATTTTTTCGAGACTAGTGGCCATGGCCGGGAAATCGTACTTTGCGGGGAGTGCATCGAGGATAATTTTGGCGTTATCGCCATCCTGCGATCCAGTCCCATTCGGATCGCCACCAAGAACATTCTGACTAGTGCTAGTGAAGGCTTGGTAGCTGCTGGTGAGTTGCTTAGCTGCTTCGATATCTTTTTTAACCGTATCGCGAGCTTCTCGCTTGGCGCTAATCACCTTGTTCTGATATTTAAACTGACCTACCAGGGTAATCGAGGCAATCAGGCTGAACACTACCACAAAACATGCCCCGGCAGTAACAATCACAATAGTTGTGTTTGCTTTGCTGATGAGATTGCGTTTGATTGATTTTCCTGTTTGAGCCATGGTGGATTACCTTTTAAAAATTACTGACGCTGCCTTGGCGGCGGCTGTATTACTTACGGTCAGCTTAACATCCTGCTTATTGTCAAAAATGGTGGTGTCAACATTCATGTTTACGGTGTACGTCGCACTTTTGTCAGATCGCGACAGACTCGTCAGCACCACACTATCAAATGCACTCTTGCTTTCCTGCGTACCATCACTTGTCTTATAAGTCGTGAATTTAAGTCCATCTACGAACGCATTTACGGCTTCAATGTTGGTTGCCTCGCCAGTTATCACGACCGTTTTCGCCGTAAGGTCGAGTGACATCTGGGCAATAGATACATTGGTAGGCGTCAGCTGGCTGAGGTAGTCGAACATGCGCGAGGACGCAGGCTTGGCTTCGTGCAGACCTGTTAGTTGGCGGAGTTGGTTCTGCACTGTCAACATCTTGGAGAGGTTGGGTGTTTGTTGGAGCGTCGTACCCTTTTCTTTTATTTCGTTTGTGAGCCCACTAATGTACGCTTTTTGCGCAACATCGACAGTGAGTACTAAAAAGACAAAGATAGCGAGCGAAACAGCACTAGCAAGCAACGAAAAACCAATCACCATACGCTTGGTGCGCTCAGTCTTGATGTATTCGAGTTTTACATCGGGTAAAAGGTTAAACTGAATCATGAGGCTTCGCCTCCTGGCAGCATTCTATTTATTAATATAGGAAAAATCATTCTGCGCGCTCCGCGAGGCCAACAGCCACGCCAAATTGGTTAGAAATAGCCAGCAACTCGTTTTGTCGATCGCCCGAAATTGCCACATTACGCCATGCGTTACCGATTTCAACATTTACGCCAAATTTGTTTGCAAGATGCAGTGGGAATTCCGGTAGCACAGAAGCTCCGCCTGTCACGACGATTCGTTCTAACTTTACTTCAGGATAGCGAGCTTGAAAGAACTTGATCGATTTGTCGATTTCACCAATAAGTAAATCAACGGTACCGATGATGGCTTGATACACTTGCCCGTCGAGTTTATCTTTGCCTAGACCAAACTTGAGTACAAATTGTTCGGCTTGTTTTTCGTCGACATTCAGGTTCTGCATTGCCGAGCGCAATATAGCTTCCATCCCTGTCGGGATAGCGCGCGTTAAACGAGCGGTGCCGCCCATGATTATCACAAGGTCAGTGCTCTTGTTGCCGATATCAAGCACCATCTGTGGTGTGCTGGCATCTGTGGGCACGAGTGCACGACTGAGGGCGAGGTTGTCTGGCTCAAAAGCAATCACGTTGAGTCCGATAGCTTCGAGCATATCGAGGCGCTGTTCTATAAAGCTATTAGGAACACTGGTGAGCAACACCTCTACTTTGGTTTTGTCCTTTGGGGAGTCGCCAAGCAGTGCCCAGTCCATTTTAGATTCGCTGAGAGGTGTCGGAATTAATGCGTCGGCTTGATAACGAATTGCTTTGGCAAGCTCTGCTTCGGATAGACGGTCGATATCAGCCACTGTGGTGAATACTCGCGATGACGGAACACCAACTGCAACATTCCGGGTAGTCAGTTTAGCTTGAGCAATAAGCTGGGCGATTGCCTGGCCAAGCCGTTGTTGGTCGTTTTTGCTATCGCTGAGTGCTATCTTGCTGTCGATAGGCATGTACGCGTACTTTACCAGGGTTTTTTGCGCACCCGTGCCATGGAGTTCCACCAGCCGTACCGCAGTACTGCCGATGTCTAGTCCAAAGAAAGCCGATACCCCACTCAGTAAACTCATATTAGTCGAATTATAGCATAAGCGCTGTAGTATAGTACAAGCGTATTTTTATGAAATGGTTCGGTGTTACAGAACTGGGGGCAAGCCGGTGATTGCATCATAATTGTTTCCTATTTTTGCTGTCGAAGCACGTGGTAGCCAAACCTCTGGCGAATAGTCGAACACTTCGGCGGCATTGTTCACGCGCCATGTGTCCCCAGGCGCGGCGCCAACTGTGCCGGGTGTCCGCAGGAATTGGATTTGTTGGGCCGCGAAGGCGCCATGGATTGTCAGTTTTTGTTTGCAGAGATTGTAATAGCCAGCATTGAGTGGGTTTGCTTGTGCTCGTATGCCCGTTGCGCAGGTGTAAATAGTGCCGCCTGACATATTACCGGCGCCATCGTCGGCTTGCTCGGCGACATATATGCCATCGAGTTGTGTAACATCCTTATCAATGAAGATATTACCGCCTACAACTACTAATTTGAAGTACGGTATTTGATCGAGCGAAGCCCAGCCACCTGTTCCACCGTAAGCGATACCAGTACCCGTTATATAGACATCATGCCCGACGACATAATGTACTTCTTGAGTCCCAGCCAACAATGGCGCGGCAATATTATGAACAATGGTTTCATCGCTCGTTGTATTAGTAGGTCCTGTGGGGATATCGCTCGTAAAGTCACACGTGCCACTCGTGCCACCAAACGAACCACCAAACAAACCTTGCGTCGGATCGAGTTGTGACGTCGTCGATAAACCAGTATTCGCAAAACTCAATCCTGTCGGCGTGCCGCCGGAGCCCGCTGGGAGTTCCGAAGCACTCGAGAAATCAAGAATTTGATTCAGAGCCAATACTGCGTACTGCGCACCCGCCCCCGTAAAGCCCGCATCTCGGTTATTCCAGCTGTACACGCGAGCCTCATCATTCGTGATACATGACTGGCTCGCGTCGGTTGTTGTCCCCACTACCGAAACACCCGCTGACACATCTCCGCCGTATACATGCAGATAGGGCTGGTTGGAAACAGTAAAGGTCTCGTTACACACTAGTTGCGGCAGACCCGCGTCATCATAGGCCCACGTTGCAGTGTACGTTCCCGTAGCAAGTGTCGGTCCAAGCTGAGAAGCGTTAGCTCCAAACGAGCCGGTGGCGATCGACGCCCCGCCGGCAGTAGTAATAACGGGTGTTACTGAAGATGGATTGCCATTAAAGTTAACCAAGGGAGCAATCGATAGCTGCATAGTAGGAGCACTTGGCGTGTACGGCACTGAAAACTCCACTGTTGCAGCGGCCTTAAACCTGGTTCGGCTATCGAATACTGTAGGTGTAGTACTAAATGATCCGCAATCCACTCCAACTGCTAATTTAAATATCCACCGCATATGATACGCACGGCCAGCAACAAAATTATAAGAGAAACTAGTTGTGCCGACCGGGAGCATGACATGCGTACCACCAGACCCACCATAGGCTAAGCCAGCACTAGTGCAGTTAGCCTGCCCCGTATAACAGATACTGTAACCAACAAGTTTATACGTCGGGAGTGCGCTGGTATCGATGGTAACTGTATGCGCTGATACGCCAGTGGCTCCGATAGGTATCGCCGGAGCATTACCAGGTGCACCATTATAATAAAAAGCGTTACGTGCATCATTTCCGGTTCCGGAGACAGCCGTATTCTTTGTACTAAATGGCACCGCAGCGCTTGCGGGTACTGCCGTAAATCCACCATATGGCCGAGTCGTCGCGTCGTAACCTTGATCGTCTATTTTTACTCCATCGAGTGTAGCTTTTGGCACAGCCTGGCGTGTAATACACACACTCGTAAAGTACGTATTAGTAAGTCCAGTGCCACGGCTATCCGAATATTGGCCGGAATATGCAACCGAGTAACAAGTCGGGCCAGAACCAGCAACACCTTTACCTGTTACATTTAGTGTTACCCGAAGCGCACCAGGTGGATCAGTAAACTGCCCGGGGTTTGTTGTGCCAGTTCCGCGGTTGATAGTTGTCCCAGAAGGAAAAGATATGGGAACCTGTCCACCGGCAGCGGCTTTCAGGTTAAAGATTTTAGCACTCGAAAACGACGTACCTCCCTGCGAAACAGGACAGTTATACGCCGTCGTCCACATGGTCGCAGAAACGGTTGTCGCATTCCATGCGACCGTCATATTTTCATCCCAACGAGCATTAGTTAGGTCAGCTGTAGGTGTGTCATTCACCCACACAGCTCCAAACGTTGTTACGTTGATATTGGCAGGAGCAGTGGAATAACAAAGCGCTGCACGGTTCGTTTCGGTGGTGTTTTTTCCGGCACGAGTAACTCCGGCCGCATGCACAGTCGGCGAATATACACATAGCAAACTTAGCATCGCAAAAATACTAATTGCAAACATCGATTTTTGGTGTCTGCTTTGGATGTTAACCCTGACCATAAGGATTCTCCGGTTTCTTCGTATCTGCTTTTAGCGTGTCGTGCAGTTGTTTTAGATTGATTCCATCCACAATCCGACTTGCCGGTGACTTGCCATGTGTCTTCAAATTCATGAGTTGCTCGTACTCCTTAAGAGCATCTTGTGACATCCCTGCCCCGTAATACCCTACCATCGAGATATACACACAGCTCGGATCACTTGCATAGCTCGCCTTAGACCGGACCTCCTTAGCGATAGCATCAATCTGATTAGCACCTTTTTGCTTCACTGTAGAACTATAACTGTCGAGGAGTTTTGTGTTGCCGCTGCATGGGCCAGTGGTTTGTGGCGATGCAATGCCTAGGTATCGATTTACCACAGGGCGTGTAAACGGTAGTGCGTACAGCAAACAGATTACTATGATAATGACACCGACTACTGTAGCGATTTTTTTTATAGCAAATACAGGGGCCTGGTCTTTACTGCCACTAACGACTACTTTGCTACCCACATCTTTATCTGCCATGATTGGCTTCAGTATAGCAAAACCACAAGCACAATGAGAATAGGCTTGTTTGTGAGATATGTCCGCTCAAATAGTTAATCGAAAACAAAATCATTTTGTTGTCTCAAAATATTAGAGTGTAAGGACATGTCAGATTGCGTTGCTACCAAAAGGTAGCGGAGACATTGTTCGTACACTTGGCCGGAGCCAAGGGAGTGAGCGCATACCTCGAGAGGTATACCGTAATGAGGGCCGAGGCACTCACTTCCCTTAGCTACCAATAAGCGTGAAAAACACCACCGTGTTGTCCTTGTGGGACACGATAGATGCATCCACGCCTCCGCTACAGGTGATGACTGCTAAGTCAGCTTCTTTGGGTGCATGTTGCAGCACGTTCAGAAGCGCCGTAGCGTCGTCCTTGCGGATTTTGCCGATTGGCTTCCCGAGCACCTTGTAGCGCTGAACCTTGTGGGGGTCAGCCGCAGCGATGGTCAGGATTTGCCCAGATTTGAGGTTTCCGATGTCATTGAAGACGCCGTAGCCATTAATCTGAGTGTGCCCGAGCAGAATGGGAATCTGCCCGTCCTTGTGCTCACCTGCTCGAGGTCCATCGGACCACCAAGCTACTTGGTACATCGCCTTTGATCCGGTAGGAACACCGAACTGCCAGACGTTTTTGCCAAGATGAGCATCCCAGGCATACACAGAACCCTTGGGCACAATCGACGTGTTGATGCCGACAGCAGGAATCCAGATGTGTGCTGGGACAAACGGGCTTACAACGTTCGCTGGCTTGGGCGACGTTGTTTTAGGCGAGGATTTCGTGGATGAAACCATCGTCTTGCTAGCCGTAGCCGTCGGCGACGCTGACGTCGTTGTCGACATCGCCGACGGCACGGGTGCTGGCGTAGCCAATGAATCAATTGCAGCTCGCTCGCGTGCGTAGTGCACAACGCTCAAACCGACAAGAGAAACACCAACCAACGCCAGCACCCCGACTAGAACATAGGTCCGAACTCGCCGCCTAGTAGCGACGCGTCGGACGGATCGTGGCGACGATGACACCGCGGGACATCCAGGCCAGGATGAGGAGCGATGCCGCGATGGCCGCGAGACCGAGCCGCATCTGGTTGGAGTTGTTGTCTCCGGAACCACCCGTGTGTGCCGCGACCGGGTAGCTGTGCTTGGTCGTGGTGGATGGCGCCGGCTTGGTGGTCTTGCTCGGGTGCGACGTGGACGGGTGTCCAGTCGAGGTGGTCTTCGTCCCCGTCGACGTGGTGCTGCTGGAGCTGGTGCTCGAGCTGCTCGTGGTCGACGTGGTCGATGTGCTGGTACACACCTTGACCTCAGCACTCGCGCTGGCGCTGGTCTCGTTGTCACCGGTGACGGTGACGTGGTAGACACCCGGCACGTCGGCAACGATCGAGAACGTGTTGTCGACGAGACCCGGTGTTGGTACCGCATCTCCATCAGGGTTCACGCCTGCAACCGAGTAGTTGACGCCGTCGACCATGTTGCTGATCTCACCGTTGATGAGACCACTGGTCTCGCCTCCGATGCATCCCACCACGCTGAGGTCGAGCCCGAGCTTGGCGGTTGAAGTGGTGCTCGAGCTGCTCGAGGTCGAAGACGTGGAACTGGTCGAGCTCGACGACGAGGTCGTGCTGCTGGTCGCGCCGCACGGGCCGAAGCTCGGCGACTTGGTGTTGACGCTGCTGCCGAAGTCAGCACCGGTGGTGCTGGCGACCTCCACGCGGAGCGTATTGGCAGTGTCCGGGTAGCCGTCGGTGACGTTGATGGTGTATGGGTAGGACGTCTGACCGGCGTGCAGCGTGACCGTGGTCGTCTGGAGCGGGCTGGTGTCGTGGAACACCGAGTCTGCCGGGACGTGGTAGGTCAGCTTCAACACGATCGTCGCGCCCTCCACCGGGTTGGTCACCGTGATGGTGCCGGTGCCGGTGCAGGATGCCGTGATGTTCGTGATGACAGGCCCACTCGAAGAGGTTGCCGAAGCAGGCCCTACGAGGACGGTCAGCCCACCGAACACCATCAGCACGAGAGCAGCAGCGAATGACGCTACTGACTTCCAGCCGAGTTGGACCTGACGCGGTCCGTTGTTGAGTTTCATGCGGTTCCCTCTCGAACAACCTCTCTTTACGCACGGGTGTGCAAAAGTAGAGGGTCTTACCTAATTAGGCATACGCGCGTAATGCCTACTAGTACTGCAGTCAACACACAACTAAGTGCGTATGTACTGGCTGCAGTACTATGGCGTTGCTACGTCGATTCGAGAGGTAAAGACACATAAAATACGAATATGTTTGCAATCTGACATGTCAAAGTGCGAACCCTGGAGAGACGTAACGGCGTCATCGTTCAGACGAACGGCGCCAAAACACCTCTTACTCCAAAATTGCTAGACTATAGTACCAAAAAACTAGTGTTTTGTCAATAAAATGCTTATCTTTCACCCCTGTTATTTAGCTGGACTGATTGAACCACCTCTGTTAAAATATACTAATGAGTCTTTCCATCGGCATCGTCGGCCTGCCAAATGTCGGCAAATCTACCCTGTTTAACGCTCTCACCGACGCTGGTGCGCTGGCTGCCAACTATCCGTTTGCTACCATCGAACCCAACACCGGTATCGTCCCCGTTCCCGACCCACGCCTCGCAAGGCTAGCCGACCTCTATAAAACAAAGAAGATAGTGCCTGCCACCGTCACGTTTGTGGACATCGCCGGGCTCGTGGCTGGCGCCAGCAAGGGCGAAGGCTTGGGCAACCAGTTCCTCAGCCACATCCGCAGCACCAATGCCATCGTTCACGTCGTGCGTGCCTTTGATGATGACAATGTTATCCATGTCGACGACGAGCACAACCCTGCCAAAGATATCGATGTTATCAACACCGAGCTTGTTTTAGCAGACTTGCAAACCGTTACCAATCGTAAAGCTAAATTCGAAAAAGAAGCTCGCGCCAATCCCAAGTTACAGCCTATCGCCGACACCCTAGAACAGGTACGACAACTCCTGGATAGCGGCAAACCAGTCTGGAACGACGACAGCATTAATCGTGAACACATTGCCGATTTGCAGCTGCTGACCGCAAAGCCAATTATTTATGTATTCAACCTGGACGAAAATGGGCTATCGGGCGACGCGCGCAAACAAAAATTGCGCGACCTGGTTGTACCTGCCACTGCCCTGTTTGTCTGCGCCAAGCTGGAGAGCGAACTGCGCGGCCTGGACGAAAGTGACGCATCTGAACTGCTTGAGAGTTACGGGGTACAAGAATCTGGGCTGGTGCAGCTCATCCACGCCGCTTACGACACCCTGGGGTTACAAAGTTACCTGACCGCTGGCGAGCCAGAAGTCCGCGCCTGGACAATTGCCCAAGGCGCCACCGCTCCACAAGCGGCCGGTGTTATCCATGGTGATTTCGAAAAAGGTTTTATTGCGGCCCAGATCGTCGACTACGACGACCTAATCGCAGCCGGCTCCGAGCAAGCCGCCAAAGCCGCCGGCAAGGTCCGTACCGAAGGTAAAACCTACGTCATGCAACCTGGCGACATCGTCGAGTTCAGATTCAACGTCAGTAAATAAGACCGCTACATATAGCGAAATGTAGGCGTTACGCTGGGCTCTTTGCCAGGAATATTGACCGGACCGCAAATATCAAATTTAAAAATTTCGTATTCCTTGCCCGTGCCGTCTTTGGGCAGCGGTAAAAATGTCACATATGCCTGCGTACACTCAGCGGTGTATGCCCCGCGAGGTACCAGACTCACATTGCCGCCTTTTGCTTGCACAATCACCGAGGCCAAGGGCTCATTGCCTGGTTTTTTGTACGAACCCTTGTACAAATTGTAGACACCCGTTTCTGTCGCCTGACATTCGGCAATTACATCACCCCGCTGGGACTGATGACATGGAATATTATAGTTGTAAACCTTGTCATGCGCACCCGTGGTTGGTACAGCATTTTCCAACGTCATACTTGGTGTAGGCGACTCTGAACTGGTCCTACTCCCCATGGTGGTGGTCGTCGTATCGAGTTCTGAAGATTCGGCAGAGCACGCCCCAACTAATGCAACTGATGATACCATTGCCACCACAACAGCACGCTCAACTCTCCCCTGTAATAATCGTTCACTCATGATTAGCACTCCCTAAACTATGTAGGAATTTTGCTAGTCAATTGCTGTTTTGTCAAATAGATTGCTTCTAGGGGTGATGTCGTCGAGTTTCGTTTTAACGTTTCTAAATAGCTAACTGTTTGTTGAGGGGTAGTTAACAGATGATGACTGCCCGGTATTGTAGCGGCGTTGCTGGCTGATAAGTGGCAGGCGGGTGTAGGCGCCGATAACGGGTACAACGCGTTTCATGGCGTTGACGCTCATACGGGCCGGCGAAATTGATTCGGTCCCCCGTTCATCCTGCCTCACAAGATAATCAGGCTGCTCGATATACTGCGGTTGCTGACCATAATAAGCCCGCTGCTGCTGCACTTGCTGCAACTGCAGGTACATTTCGAGTTGCTTGTTCATTTGCTCCAGGTGACGCTGCTGTGTTTCTTGTTGCGTCACTTGCTCTTGCTTCATTTCGGTCATGCGGTGTTGCACATAGCTCATCACACGACGGAGTCGCACCTGGTTAAGGCTGGTAAAATGCAGCACCTTGCTCCCCGAGCTAATTTTGATCTGGGCACCGAGCAGACGGTGTTGGTAATCGAATTCGTTAATCATGTCGAAGCGCATGTCTTCGACTGTCAGGTAGTTGAGCGGTTTTTTATCGACAATCAGAACCCGGTTTTTAGTGGCTACCAGGAGCGCAAAACCAGCTTCGTAATAGCCGTTCACGGCGGACTCGACGACTTCGTCTGGGGTAAGGATGTTGCAGAGTTCTTTGACTTCGGTATGGCCCCAACCGTCAGGGTTCATTTGGAGAGCCTTAAACTGAGCATGTACTTTTTGGTAGCTGACCATAGTGTTTTTTTCCTCCGCTTACTCTGCTGGTATCTCTATCATAAGCAAGATTTCTTAAAATATCGGTAAAATAGCTCACGAATAAGTTGAGATTAATATCACAATCTAGCTATATTTATCAGGTTATGTCATACTATGCCTATGCTAGCTACGTTGAAACAAACGGCCGAACTAGTCGAACTCTTCCATACTGCCGGACGTAAGGTCACCTACCGCAAAGGTGATTTCATAATCCGCCCTGGTGATTTTCCGCCGGGCGTTTTTTATATCTCTGAAGGCATCGTCAAGGCCTACGATATCACCAAATATGGTGATGAAAACCTGCTGATTATTCGTAAAGAACACGAGCTATTCCCCCTTATTTGGGCCCTCACCGGCCAAGAACGCCAGGTAATCTATGAAGCGCTGGCACCCACAACACTACTGCAGATTAGCCGTGAGGCTTTTCTAGAATTTATCAAAGAAAAACCCGATGCCTTAGCACCGCTACTCGATATGACCATCGAGATGTACCGTTTGCACAGCGAACGCATCATAAACCTCGAGTATCGCAGCGTCCGCGAACGACTTATATCGTTTTTGCTCACTATGTCGCACCGCTTCGGTCACCCCAGCGACGGGGGCGTTATGATTGGTCTCCCGCTCAAACACCAAGACATTGCCAGTTCTATTAATTCTAGCCGCGAGACCACGAGCCGCGAGTTATCCGCACTAGAGCGCAAAGGTTTGCTCGTAAATCAGCAATCACAAATCTTGCTCAAAGATGTCCCCGCCCTCGAAGCCTTCCTGACGCACAACCACTAAAATTGAGCACCGTCGAGCCCGTCGCTTTTCGCTAGTGTCGTGATAGGCGCAATTTCTTGTCGAGAAGCAGACCGAACGGTACAAAAGTACCGAGAGGGAGCATCGGAGAGAAAAATTGTGCATAGTGCAGCATAAGCTCGCGGGTCAGTGGCTACGCCGCTGAGCAGGCGAGCTGGTGTGGAGGGCGGTTAGTGCCAGTTCATAATAATGCGCTGCACCGTATCCACCACCGCCTTGTGCTCCGGCACATCTTCTATGTCGTAGTAGTGCTCGGTGGATATATACTCGTCAATTACGCTCAGTACGTATAGTTCGTCCGCCACCGCGTGCATGCGGTCGACCGCTTTTACGCTGGCGAGCGGCGTAGCAATAATCATCTTTTCGATAGCGATCGGTTTTAAAAACGATGCGGCAATATCAAGCG
This sequence comes from Saccharimonadales bacterium (SeqCode), assembly GCA_039930145.1. Classification (GTDB taxonomy): domain Bacteria; phylum Patescibacteriota; class Saccharimonadia; order Saccharimonadales; family UBA4665; genus DAIESS01. The sequence continues at coordinate 50,934 of JBDSPW010000007.1, forward strand.
CAAACCCCGATTTTAATCCATCGGAAACTAATATGACATTATGGCCTTTAAGTAGACTCTTCTTGAGGGTAATTGTTTCGCCGATCTGGCGGTGCATTTTTTGTAGCTTCGTCATTTTCTCGGCTTCTATGAACTGAAAATATTCCGAAACAAATTCATCAATCACACCTGGTGAGTAAAACGGGTTAAACGAAAATGAACCGTCCTCGGCAATTCCACCGAGCGCATCGGGCTCATTGGGTAGTTCGATATCTTCGGTAATAAGTAATTCCATAGCACAGTGCAACGCCATGGCAATTTGGGCGCCAACCATGGCTCCGCCATCGCTTAGTGCCAATACAATACAGTTTTCATAACGGTATTGCGGGACGATTCGGTTGGCCAACATGCGGCCGGCTTGGACTCTAGATGCAAAGTACACTAAGAAACCCTGCCCGTGTTGTTGATGTATTCATCCTTTTGTTAGTCTACCATCTTAGCGCTTACGCTTGGACAAAAATCACACTCCAGTCTACTGAACTTTTAGCAGGTAAAATCTCTCGCGGTTCCCTTTGGCGCCGGCTACGTCACTGTCAGCTTTGTCGATAATGACAAATTTTTGGCGAGCCCACATCTCGAAATCATTCAAAATATCACGGCGCATCTTATCGTTTTTGATAACACCCTTGTGCTTTAGGCTACTCTGTCCGGCCTCGAACTGTGGTTTTACCATCATGACCAGCTGAGTGTTTTTGTTCACCATTTTGGCCACACTCGGCAAGATTTCACGAAGTGAAATAAACGAAACATCCGCTACCGCAATATCAATGTGTTCGGCTGTTTTAAAGTCACGAATGTCGGTTTTTTCGTGCAGTTCGATACGCACATCACCATGTAAAGACGGGTGGAGTTGGTTAGTACCAACTTCTACCGCCAAAACTTTTCGGGCGCCATGCTGCAATGCATAGTCCGTAAAACCGCCTGTCGAAGACCCGACATCCAGCACAGTTTTATCCTTAAAATCCACACCAAGCGTCTGAGCAACACTGGCTAGCTTGAGCCCGGCCCGGCTGACATATCGTTCGGTTGAAGTTACTGCGATATCGTCTGTTTCGCCCACTAAACAGCCGGCCTTGGTAACGACTTTACCATTTACTTTGACATCACCGAGTTTCACAAAACTCTCAGCCTGGCTACGTGTGGAAACCAGCCCTCGTACCACTAAAGTCTGGTCGAGCCGCTGCTTCATATTATTCCTTGACGCGTTCGCGGTACGCACCAGTGGCAGTGTCCACCGAGATAAGCGCACCTTTTTTGATAAAGGCCGGCACTTTTATGGTGATGCCCGTCTCGAGCGTTGCGTCTTTGGTGATACTGCTGCTGGTGTCGCCCTTTACGGCGTCTTCGGTGTACGTAACCAGTAGTGGCACGTTCTTTGGTAGTTCTACATTAATCGGTTTGTCGTTAAAGAATTGGAGTGATACTTTGTCGCCCTCTTTAATATAGCCGGCCCCATCACCCATCAGATCGGCTGACACCTCAAACTGCTCAAAGGTATCTTCATTCATAAAATAAAACGTCGACCCATCGGAGTACAGATATTGTACTGTTTGGTTTGTAATGTCAGCGTACTGCAATTGTTCGTTGCCCTTAAAGGTCTTCTCGAGCACCTTACCGTCAATCAAACTTTTGATACGTACGTTAACAATCGAGCCACCGCGGCCCATCACTTTTTGGTTGTAATCGACCACACGAAACGGTTGCCCTTCCAGCTGGAACAGCGTACCTTTCTTGAGGTCGGTAATGCTTAATGCCATAAATTCTCCTACTCTAATCTTTCGATTATCTGCTCAATGTTGGCGGTCAGGTGCGCGACATCGATACTACTAAAAATATTGTATTCGCTGGCTGCCAAAATGTCCTTGCGGACTTTTCGGAGGCGTTTTTTTGCCTGAGTGGCATTTTGTATTTGCTCGGCACGGGTCTCGCTGAGTTCGTAGTCGCGAGTATCGAGCCGGGCGTCGACCAACTGCTGCCGCAAATCGGTCACAATTTTACGCTCCTCTGCTGGCAACTGATAGATATCGATTGCTGACAAGGTGCCTTTTAAGTGCGTTACGAGCTGTGTAGTCAGTACAAATGGCGAACTGTGTGATTCGATGGCACTATTCTCCGTCTTCGAGTAGCGCCAAATCTGACAAACTTTTCTCAAGTTCTTCTCCGTTATGTGCCTTGGTATTGCCATGAGCCTCTAGAATATGACCATCACGCAATACTACGCCACCCACTACTCGTGCAATCGAAACCCGATTTTGTTCTTCCCACGCAAAGTCAGCATCGAAAACGTCAGATGAAATTGCTTCAGCATGGTCGGCGGGGTCCGTATCAGAAGATGGCCACACAACTCGCAGGCGCAACCATTCATGCGGCCCTTTTTTTAAGGTTGTCATAGGCGAAAGCCTCCTTACATTTAGTTGCTGGCAACAAACGGCAGCAATGCGATGTGACGAGCTCGCTTGATAGCGGTGCTCAAACGACGCTGTTGTGCTTCGGTCAGACCGGTCTTCTTACGAGATTCAATCTGTCCATACATGTTAACGTAGCGCTGCAAAGTCTTAAAGTCCTTGTAGTCGAAAAACGCAACGTCGGTGCGGTGTTTAAAAATCTTAGCCATTTAATTCTTCTCCTTTAATCTGTAAAATTTCTTGTGCTCGTTCGTAGGCTTCTGCTCGTTTTACGAGTCCACTTTGCGTGAGTACGCCCGGCAACCACATACGCGGCGGCTGGCTTTGGTCAGCGAATGGTACATCAATTGGCTGTTCGCGCACATACGGTGCGGCATCCTTTCGGAACTGTGCAACACGTGCGCTCCAGCGAAAGAACGAGGGATACTTCTTGTCTCTAATTTGTTCAGAAGTAAGTCGTTCGTTCATGGTTTATATCCTTAGAAAGGAATGTCGTCGAGGTTGATCGGCTCATCACCAATATCTTCGATGACAACATCATCTTTCTTCTTACTTGGCGCAGGTTTGCTGCTTCCACCATTGTCCGAACCGCCAGCTATCATGCCACTTCCGTCATCAGAACCACCGCGGCCGTCTAGGAACGTTACGTCGTTGGCCAGCACTTCTACTTTGCTGCGCTTAACGCCTTCTTGTTCCCAGCTGCGTGACTGCAAGCGACCCTGCACGAGGCAACGACGACCTTTGGTCAGATATTGGCTCACGCGCTCACCCAGTGGTCCCCAGGCGGTTACATCTATGTAGTCGGTTGCTTCTTGCCATTCGCCACTCGCATCTTTGTAGCTGCGGTTCAGTGCGAGGCTAAAGCTGCAAACGCTCTGGCCATTCGGTGTATTACGGAGTTCTGGGTCGCGGGTAAGATTACCCATCAAAATTACTTGGTTTACGCTTCGTGCCATATTGGCTACCCTCCTTATAAGAACTATGTCTTGGTTAATGTATATTTCAGGCTACTCGTCGCCGAGTAGTTCGTCAAGCGAGTTGTTTACTCTTCTTCTTTGTCGTCTGTATCAGACGAGTCACCACGCTCGGCCGCCTTCTTGAGCTTCTCGGCCTTGGCAGTTTCTGCCTTGGCGATTGCCTTGAGGTCGGGACGTGTGATGAGGAACCGAATAACTTCGTCAGTGATGTTGAGGGTGCTTTCTACCTTGGCAACATTGGCTGGCGGGAAATCAATCGTATATATAACGTACACGGCGTGTTCGTTCTTCTTGATTGCGTATGCAAGCTTGCGCTTGCCCCAGTTATCGGTGTTCTTGATCTTACCGCCGTTGTCGGCAAAGATCTTTTCCACGCGTTTGCTAGCCTTATCTAGATCGATTTCTAGATCAGGATGATACAAAACAGCTACTTCGTATTGATTCACGAGGTTTCTCCTTTGGGTTAAGCCTGCACGTACACTTTGTTAAAAGGACTGCAAGCTGAGCTAATAGTAGGTCTATTGTACTCTACTCACCCCTGTTCGTCAACTATGCGGCCGGCGTTACCCGCTCAATAAGCGCTCTTTGTGCATATTTGCGTGCTGTGTCGGTCGCCATTACTTTCATCACAAATTGGCCGGCGCAACGGGCCGCATTTTGGGGCAGCAGCTCTGCCCGTTTGGCGTGGCTATATGATGTATTCAATTCGGCCGCTGCTTCATAGGCGGCAATTCGTAATAGTCTGTTGCATAATTGCTCTTTATGCGTCGAATTTGTGGAATTCACCAGCTCGTCGACAATGCTTCCGGTAGTATCCACAAAGTTACGGCTCATCGTATAGTCGATTAAAAAATCTCGCACCGGAATCGGTTTATCAATCTTAATCTGTCCACTTTTCCATAGCCAGGCGCGCTGTTCTTCAGTCAGCTCAACTTGGCGCTCGCCAGATTCAGTAAAGGCCAATCCTTTGCGCGGTATGTAACCGGCTGTTGCAAAAACGACAGTCCGAAATTGCTCGTATTCTGTTTCGGGCAAGTCGGGACCTCTATATATCGAATGATATCCGGGAAATTCGTCGTGATGATGTTCGTAGTAGGCCCACTGCACGCGTGAGTTTCGTAGAGCCGTCATGCCTGCACCAGCATGCAAAAATTGCGACCGCGGATGAAAAGGATGATGCCAATCGGCAACTCTTTCACGGTTGATCTGCTTATCTTGAGGTACGGGTGGCAGCCCCTCCACTGGCATGAGTGGCAATGGTACCCCAGTGAGGATATCAACCGGAGTGGTCAGAAAACCTGGCATAGTCGATCCTTTCTTGGCCAACTAAAAATCCCGGGCTATTAACCCGGGATTTTTAGTTGGTGCATACAATACTGCTGGCACGCACGGAATCTTGTGAATCCCTATGAACGTCCGGAGCACTCTCATATGCTTTTCCCCTTATGTTTGTTCTACGCTCATAATAAAAACCCTTACGCTTTTTGGCAAGGGTTTTATAAATCTACTTCTCTTTCGTCCTTTTGGACTCGTCGGTACGAACACACATTCGTAGAGAAAAGGTCGAGGGAGGCTGCTGGCGATTAGATATAGATGGATTTCTAGTCTAACCGCCTAGCAGCTCACCTCTTCGGGGCTTTTGGTATCGCGCCCCGCCGACGATGTGATGAGCTCAGCTGAACCAGCCCGCCAGGTGCCGCTTGTAGGGCTTCTGACCCTCCTCGTCGTCCCAGCGCTGCATGAGCTCTCCCGGGAAGTTCTCCCGTGGGTGCCAGTGGACGTAGGGCTTGCCGACGACGAACGCCGGTGTCTGACCGTCGGTGCCGTCGAACTCGATGTAGCCCATGTCGGTGCCGTCACTGCGGGCGAAGGCCTTGCCCTCGAGGGAGTTGATCCTGTCGGAGAGGCGTACGAGCCGGCCGGCATTGATCTGCTCCCAGACCGCGGCGATCCACTCGGTGTGCCTGTCGAGCTCCATCTTGAGCTGCGCCGGCAGCTGCTGGTCCTGCAGAACGAACGCGTCGAGGCCGAAGATGTTCACCTCGGTACCTGACAGCTCGAACAGGTCGAAGTCGCCGCAGAACATCACCATGGTGATGGTGTCGTTCTCGACCCAGCCGTACGGCACACGCTCGTTGAGCGTCACCGGCATGGGGGCCACCTGCGCGAGCATCTCGCTCATGGTCGGCGCCTCGGCCTTGTCGCCGCCGAACTCCACGACGAGGCCCTCGTCCTTCTTGACGTAGAGCTCGTAGGCCGGGAGACGATCTTCGCCCTTGAAGCCGGCGAAGCTCATCCGGTGATGACCGTCGGAGTCGTGTGCGACCTTGACGGCCAGCGGCCCTGCGTCCAGCACGAACGATGCGGTGTCGTGTCCTCCTGAACAGTGCCAGCCCTGGACGGCGTCCGGGAGCTGCTCGGCCTCGTGGAGCTTGGTGTGCACCAGCTCGTTGAATCGCTTGATGACCTGCTTGTCGGTCACTGTGTCAACAACTTGCATTGCTACCACCTCCGTGGTATCAAAAAAAGATAGCCGTAGCTACCCTCTATCATCGCGCTTTGCGACAATGGTAACTATTTTATACTCATAGCTTTGTTTGTCAATTATACGTTGGCGAATTCGTCGTCTTCGGCGGGTTGCTCGCCAGGTGTTCCGGCGTTGCCGAAGACTTCATCGAGGCTGCTTACAAGCACTTCACGCGGGCGGGAGCCATCGGCGTGGCCCACAATGCCCTGTTCTTCCATTTGCTCAATAAGGCGGGCTGCACGGCCGTAACCAATGCGCAGGCGACGCTGCAACAGCGAGGTCGAGGCTTTGCGGCCTTCGATAACCACGCGCACAGCATCCTGCCACATATCATCATCGCCATCGCCACCAGGGCCCATATCGGCCACGATGCCGCCCTTACCGTTAAGCACAACTGGTTGGCTGACCACTTCGTCATCATAGGCTGGTGGGCGTTGCATACGGATAAAGTCCATGACTTTGGCAGTCTCGGCGTCTTCAATAAGTGCTGCCTGGACACGCTTAGGCTTGGGCATATCAGATGTCAGGAGTAGCATGTCACCACGACCCAGGAGCTTTTCGGCACCCATCTGGTCGATAATCGTGCGACTGTCGACTTGGCTGGCCACTGTAAAGGCGATACGAGCCGGTACGTTAGCCTTAATAAGGCCGGTAATAACGTCAACAGACGGGCGCTGCGTTGCCAGTACCAGGTGGATACCAGCGGCACGAGCTTTTTGTGCCAGGCGAACAATCAGAGCTTCGACGTCGCGGGCGGCCATCATCATCAGGTCAGCCAGCTCGTCGATAACAATCACGATGTATGGCATGCCCTCTTCTTTTTTGGCAGCATTATAACTGGCAATGTCACGCGTACCGATTTCTGCCATGGTGCGCAATCGGCGCTCCATCTCGGCCACGGCCCACTTTAGTGCACTAATACACTTCTCTGGTTCATTAATAACGGGCGTTAACAGGTGTGGAATGTCGGCATATGGTGCCATTTCAACTTGTTTTGGGTCAACCAATATCAGCTTCAGGTCGCTCGGGCTATTGCGATAGAGCAAGCTGGTCAAGAACGTGTTGATCATAACGGACTTACCGGAGCCGGTTTGACCAGCGACGAGCATGTGCGGCATCTTCGATAGGTCGGCAACAATTGGCTGTCCAGAAATATCTTTACCGATTACAAAACCAAGCGGGCCTTTAACGGCTGCCCACTCGCGTGATTGCAGCAGCGAGCTAACACGCACGACAGCTGGTTTGATGTTCGGCACTTCGATACCCACCGCGCGTTTACCGGGGATGGGCGCTTCCATACGAATAGAATGTGCGGCCAGGTCGAGCGCCAGGTTATTCTCGAGAGCGGTAATTTTAGTGAGTTTTACCCCTGTTGGTGGCTTCATAGTAAACTGTGTCACCCGCGGGCCGATGTTGGCACCTTCCATCTCGACATCGATGCTAAAGTTGGCAAACGTGTCGTGAATAATCGCGGCATTGCCTTCGACATCGCCGGCGTCAGCCTTGTCTTGTTTTTGATTCAGAAGATCGACTGAGGGTAGCTGCCAATTTGGATCGCTAGCCAGTGTTAGTGCTTCGTGATTTTCGGTGCCGGTGAGCTTTTGAGCGCTATTCTTCATGGAACTCAGACGTGCATTCTCGCGGGCACTGTGGTGCTCAACGGGCACGCCCTCGTTCATCTTAAAGCCTTCGCTGGCCCGCGCTTTGAGGGTAGCCAGGTCACCGATTTCGCCGTCGACCTCTTCGCGTTGAAAGATGTTGAATAGATTAAGAATAACTTTGAGGGAAATACCAAGCGCAAAGAACAGCGACAAGGCTGTAAGCACAAAGAATAATATGCCGGCTGGTACGGTATCGAGAGCACTGAGCACCATGCCGCCAACGATTTTTCCGGCTGCCCCACCATGACCGCCAGCCCAGGAGCCGCCGCCATCGCGTTGCGCAAAGGTGACAAATAGCCAACCAGCTGAAAAGAGCAGCACACAGAAGACACTCACGAGTTTGCCAAGGGGCAATTTACGTTCTTCGCTCATAAATTTATTGATACCCCAGTAAGCGAGCGCAAAAGGAGTAATATATGCTGCCCAGCCGAAAACGGCATAAGCACCCTTAAAGAGGTTTACGGGCAAAGGGCCGCCAGTACCGAAGCCACCCAGCAGTACAAAGAGGGCCGTTAAGCACAATAGTATGCCACCGGCGTGGCCCCAGAACGGTGAACGCTCCACTACTGGCTCTGGTGCTGCTTTTCTTTTTCTAGTTTGTTTCTTTTTTGCCATAACTGTTTTTTTATTTTAACGCTTTTGTTTACTCCGGTCTAGAGCTGGAACTCGGGCCATCCCGTTTAATAATCGCTTCCCAAAATGTCTGGAGAGCATTTTCGACATCTTCAGGGCGAGCGTCCGGATGAAATGACATCCATCGATCGAGTAAAGTGTCGAGGTTTAAATACGCCATGCTTGCTTCAAATTCAGGAGTATCTAATATATCTTCTTCGTTGTTATCGCTAGCGCTTGCACTCTCTACCGCATCTAATGCATCAGAAAATCCTTCATCAAGACGAGCAGGATCTCGAATATCACCGTATTGCGCACCGCTGTATTGTTGCGAATTATCAGGATTTGATGGTGGTTTTTGTTCTGGAGTCATAAGCAAACTATAGCAAAAATTACATCATTTGTCAATGTTACGCGCCTGGTTTTAGCCTTCTTGCTCGTGGAATACGACAATGTCTTCCTTGAGAAAAAACGCTACTCTTGATTTCCATTCGGCTTCTTCGTCCGCCTCATCACGTGGATGCTTTGTTCTCTCGGGAGCTGCCACAAAGAAATTCTCTGGATCGATAAAAGTGCGCGGGTCGTGAAATTCTTCTGGATATTCGTAGGATTTAGTCATAATCGCCTACTCTACCACAGTTAAAGCAGCGTTTCTAGCCGTTGTAGTCGGTCTGGCTGACAAACGGGCCGTCGTTGGTCCCGGCGCTCGAAGCATCTTGGCTGACTGGCATCCAGAACCAGCCACTGTGGGTTGGATTGCCCCAGGCAGCACCAGCAGGCACCAGCCACTTGTTGCGGCGCCAGAGGTTACCGTTGCCGCTCCAGAAGTTCGTTGGATACAGTGGCCCATAACCAGTACGTTGAGTAGCGTAGGTGTTATCGGTAAAGGTGATGCTAGTCTGGGTACCTGTGCCACCGATTTCTACCGCATAACCGCCACCACCAGCAATGTAATTGTTCGTAACGCGGATGTTGTTATACGGGCCGTACTGAAACGATATGACAGACGAGTTGGCCTGGTGATCCAGCCGGTTGTGGTCGATAGTCACATTGCCCCACGCACCGTGCGTATCGAGATCGCCTATACCATCGACGTGTGCGATACCACCAGTGTCGGCCGTATCGTGAAACCACGAGTTCTTGATGGTTCGTAGTGGATTGCCCGTGCTACCTGCTAGCGGAATAGCATCGTGAAAACCCCAGAAATTAGAGTGGTCAACAGTCATCGCGCCGACATGAGTCGAATAGCCCCCGTCGGCAATGATGGCGTACTGGTATGACTGGTTATACGTTACAGGGGGAGCCGTAACATCCGGCTGGAAAGTGGTGTAGTCGAAGGTAATGTTGTTGCCATATACGCGCACCATGGCTTCGCCAGGGGCAGTGACTTTAAAACGGCAGCCGTAAAAGCTTACGTTGGAAACTGTCGTTGTTTCGTCGCCAACCTTTATTTGGCTGAAATCACAATATTGATACGTAGTATTGCTGACAATGGGTGTCGCGCAGGCATGTAAGCTTCCGGGGTAACCCGGAGCGTTCAGGTAACCAGTGTTTGTACTATCGGGCCAACTACTGGGCGTAACAACCGCGCTGCCAAACTTCACTGCTTGGCTACCCGACGCCGTTGTGTCTGCGACTTGTGTAGCCTGGGCGCTTTTAGTGCCCGATTCGACTTCGGTCGAAGCAACTGAACCGGCTGCCTTGCTCATAGTAAGCAAGCTACCCACTACAACAATCACGCCCGCAAATACACCAGCAATCTGCGTAACCCCTTTGTGGGCGACATAGTAGGCGCTAATACGGTCCTTAATATTCACAAAGTATCCTCTATTTATCCTTATGCTACTAAAAACCGCTCAATGCCACAACAGCACGAGCGGTTTAAAGAGTGTGCGATTTAGCACTAGTCGACGCGGGGATCTTGGGTCAGCAAGCGGGCACGCATCTGTTGGAAACGTTTTTGCTGATCAGCAGCAATGTCTTCGCTCGACTTGGTGCGGCCACCCTCCGTGACTGTTTTTACCTCACCTTTGGCACCGACAACATTGACCACGGGGATGACAATCGGGCTACGTTGAGTGTGCTCGAACAAGAAGTGGCCGATGTGGTCTTTTAGCTCTGCCTTGAAGCGATCGAGTTCGACTCGCTTAAAGCGCTGCCCTACTGCACGACGTAGCTCAACCCGCAGGCCATTCATGATTTCTTCGTTGTCACGCATGTAGATAAAGCCACGGCTGATGATGTCAGGGCTAGTCAGCAAGTTGCCGCTCTTTTTGTCGACAGTCAGGACGATGGCAACCAGGCCTTCTTCGCTGAGCAGCACACGGTCTTTGACGACCACGTTACTAACAATTGCGCCGGTTTGGTCGACCAGAATCGTACCATTTGGCACTTCACCTTCGACAACCATGGTGTTTTCGGTCAGGGCGATGACTTCGCCGTTACCAACATTGGCACAATTAGCACGCGGGATGCCCTGCTCGATAGCGAGCTCGACGTGACGTTGCTTGACGCGGTACGCGCCGTAGATAGGAATGAAGAATTTTGGCTTGGTAAAGTTGATCATGTCGGCGTATTCGTCGCGGCTGGCATGTCCGGATACATGGAGTGGTCCCACGCCGTCGAGTTCATGATTACGAGCCTCGAACACGTGTACACCTCTTTTAACGAGCCCATCCACCATCGTGCCTACTAGCGCGTCGTTACCACTTTCGGGGATAGGCGTGCTCGATAGGATAACGGTGTCTTGCTCTTTCATCTTCACGTGACGGTGCTCGCCGTTGGCCATACGTTGCAAGGCCGAGCTTGGCTCACCCTGGCTACCGGTACAAACCACAACTAGGTCGGTGTCTTTCATGGTTGCTGCAGAAGCGATTGGCACAAATGTACCTTTTGGTACATGCATGAATCCGTGACGAACAGCCATTTCTAGCGTAGAAACCATGCTGCGACCGTCCATGGCCACTTTCTTGTTGTGGTGCACGGCGGCGTTGATGATCATCTGCACACGGTTCATGTTGGTACTAAACAGACCAACAAAGATACGGCCGGGTGCTTGATCCATAATATCGATAAAGCTTTGTTCGATAGTGCTCTCGCTGGGGGTGCGCCCCATACGTTCGACGGTGGTAGACTCTGACAATAGCGCCAATACGCCTTCTTTGCCGAGCTCCTGGAGACGCTCGACATCGGTACGCTCGTGGTCGAGCGGGTTGGGGTCGAGGCGGAAGTCGCCGGTGTTGATGATACGGCCGACTGGCGTATCAAGCACGATGACAGTACTGCCGGGGATAGAGTGCGTCACGCGCACAAGCTCCACGAAGAATTCACCGATTTTAAGGCGTTCGTGGGTGTTCTCGTTCATAGTCACGGTACGAAGTTCAAAGCCTTCGGGCATTGGTAGACCAAAGTTTTCGAAGATTTCTTCGACGCGGCCAATAGTAAATTTCGAGCCATAAATTGGCGCTGGGAACTTTGGCACGATGTGCGGCAAACCACCGATGTGGTCAAGGTGACCGTGAGTGATGATGTAGGCACGAATCTTGTGCTTGATAGTGTCGAGGTAGGCGGTGTCGGCAATACCGTAGTTAATACCGGGCAAATCGACACCGAGGTCGTTACCACAGTCGAGGATAACGGCGTCGTTGACGTATTCGACCAGGATCATGTTCTTTGATCCACCACCATCCATACCCCCAAGACCGATGATTTTTAGACGTGGGGTGTCGTCGATAACGTTTGCACGTCGTGGCTTCATGGCTGCGGCTGATTGGTACTGGTTGGCGATGCGTTGCGCATCCATTTGCGTACGCTTGAGCGCACGGACCGCTTGGCCACGCGATGCACCACGAGGTGCGTCGTTGTTTGCAGCCGGTCGTTGACCATTTTGCGGGCGTGCAGCGCGGGGTTTAGCGCCATTGCTTGGGCGTCTTGGAGGACGGTTTTGATTGTTGTTATTAGTTGGTTCCATTAATTGTTATTTCCTTTCTTTTCGAGAAATAATTTAAATTTTCTTAAGGATTGCGGGGATGCTGGCAAAATCGTCTATAAGCGTCTGCCGAAGTCCCCCGTTGTACAAGGCTGCTGCCGGGTGAAAAAGCGGTAAATACACATGCTCTCTAACTTGCATCGGCGTGCCATGCACTTGACTGATTTTCAGCCCGGGCAGCAACACATCCATGCTGTGCCTGCCTAGGGTGACAATGAGTTTTGGGTTAATAGTCTTTAGTTGTTCGATTAGGTAGGGTAAAAACGCAGCTTTTTCATCGGGGAGTGGATCGCGGTTGTTAGGAGGACGATATTTGACGATATTGGTGATATATATATCTTGCCTCTTTAGGCCAATCATTTCCAGCATTTCGTTTAAAAACTTTCCAGCCGCTCCCACAAACGGAATACCCTGGATATCTTCGTTCTTGCCGGGTGCTTCGCCAATAAATACCATGTCAGCATTGATATTGCCGTCGCCAAACACTAGTTGGGTAGCCGTGGTGGCGAGCTCCGGACAAACATTCTTGTCCAGGATTTCCTGTTTGATTGCGTCAAGCTTTGCTTGTTTTGGATCGATTGCCATGAATAAGACTAATGATTAGTTTTACAAAATTTTGTACACTGCCACCTAGTAATAACAGGGTGAGCACGTAGCCGAACAAATTTCCGGAGTCGATTGCCCAGCTTGCCGCACCGTAGGCGAGCAGCAACTCGACAATGGCAAACACGAACAACCCCGTCCGTGTCTTGTGCCATGTGTCGAGTGCTTTCACTATTTCTCTCCACCCTCAATCTGCTTGGGCTCAGGCATCTCAATACCAATAGGCTCGTTAAGGCTCGATGGATCCAGATGTATACGAAAAGATGTTGGGCCCGTTCGCGATACTGAACCGTCGATTGTCACCTGATCGGGATTATCATCTTGTCTCTCAGCAGTGCCACGCGTAGAAAGCGTAATTTTGGTGCGTGTCAGAGCTACTCTCCCGTATCGGCCAATTTCAACCGGACGATGTACCGTGACATCCACGGGCACTTCTGCCGCAGCCATGCTCTCTATTTGGTTACCTACCTGTGGTTCCAAGTCTCTGGACATACCTACTCTCTCCTACTTCTTGCCTTCTTGTTCGTGCTTGGCGGCCTTCATGGAAAGCTGCAAGCGGCCGCGGTCGTCGATAGCCAAGAGCTTGACGGTCACCAGCTGGCCTTCTTTGACAACATCGCTGGTCTTTTCGACGCGCTCGTCGGCGAGTTCGCTGATGTGTACCAAGCCGTCTTTGCCCGGCATAATCTGTACGAATGCACCGAAGTCCATAACCGATACGACGGGTTTGTCGATATAGATCTTTCCCACTTCTGGCTCGGCCACGATGTCCATAATCCACTGTTTTGCCTTGGCGATACTATCACCATCAGGGCTAGCAATCATAACGGTACCGTCGTCTTTAATGTCAATTTCGGTGCCGGTTTCGGCGGTAATGCGCTGGATGGTTTCGCCGCCCTTACCGATGATTTCGCGGATTTTGTCAGGGTTAATCTGAATCGCTTCGACGCGTGGTGCGTACGGGCTCATCTCGGTACGAGGCTCGGCAAGTGTGGTCAGCATGTGCTCCAGGATGTGCGCTCGACCGATCTTACCCTTTTGCAGAGCTTCGGCGAGGACACTGACGGGCAGGCCGTGGACTTTCATGTCCATCTGTAGTGCGGTAATACCATTGCTGGTTCCCGTTACTTTAAAGTCCATGTCGCCTGCAAAGTCTTCGGCATCGGCGATGTCACTGAGGATATAGGTCTTCTTGCCGTCGACCATCAGGCCCATAGCAATACCACTGACGGGTGCCTTTAGTGGTACACCGGCGTCCATAAGAGCAAGACAGCTGCTGCAGGTTGCCGCCATAGAGGTCGAGCCGTTCTGAGACATAATTTCGGTGACCGAGCGGATAGCGTACGGAAAGTCAGCTTCGTCTGGCAGGACAGCCATGAGCGCCCGCTCTGCGAGGTAACCGTGGCCGATTTCGCGGCGTCCGGGCGAACCCAAGCGGCGAACTTCACCAACTGTGTAGCCTGGAGCGTTGTAGTGGTGCATGTAGCGGCGCAGGCCGTCGTTTTGCTCCATGGTGTCGACCATCTGGGAATAGCTGAGTGGTGCGAGGGTAACAATATTCATACCCTGCGTCATACCGCGGGTAAACAGGCTGGAGCCGTGGGCGCGTGGCAAAAAGCCAACTTCGCTAGATAGCTGACGGATTTCGTCGAGTTTGCGGCCATCGGGACGCACATTATCTTCGACAATCCCCTTGCGGACATCTTTGTGCAGCGCCATTTCAAACGCTTCGGCGTAGTGATTGCGCACGTCAGCATAGGCTTCTTCGCCAACTTCGGCAGCAAAATCATCGTGCATTGACTCGTGGAGTGTCTTAACAATTGCGTTGCGCTCTGGGTACGCGGCACGAATAGTCGCACCAAGTTTGCCTTCGAGCCAGGCGTCGACTTTGGCTTGGACTTCTTCCTTTGGTTTCTGTAATTCGTATTCTTGAGCAGTGACACCGACTTTCTTGACCAGTTCATTTTGCAGTTCGACAGCGGGCTTGAGTGCCTTTTGTGCGAATTCGAGTGCACCAGCGATTTCTTCTTCGGTCGCTTCGCGGGCACCAGCTTCGACCATCATAATGGCATCGGCGGTACCGGCAACAACCAGGTCGAGCTTGCCATCGTTGAGTTCTTTGGCGGTCATAAACGCCTGGTATTCACCCTTGTCGTTCATGCCGACACGAACACCAGCAACGGGGCCATCGAACGGTGCGCCCGTGAGCATAAATGCGGCGCTCATAGCAATCATAGCGATCATGTCAGGACGGAATTGCGGGTCCATTGATAGCACAGAGGCAACGCCCTGCACTTCGTGGCGGTAACCCTTGGGCCACAGTGGACGAATTGGACGGTCGATAAGGCGACCAATCAGGATAGCGTCGTCGCTGGGGCGACCCTCACGCTTAATAAAACGAGAGCCAGAAATCTTGCCGGCTGCATACATTTTTTCTTCGTAGTCGATGCTCAGGGGGAAATAGTCCATGCCCTGAACAGTTCGTGGGCTCACCATAGCCGTACCGAGCACGACGGTGTCACCGTAGCGTACCAGGACAGAAGCGGATGTACGGAAGCCAACGCGGTTGACTTCTAGGGTTAGTTTTTGGCCGCAAAAGTCGGTTTCAACTGTTACGACATCTTTTCCATAAGGATTAATTGTTTGGCTCAAAAATGGCCTTCCTTTCGTGAGAGATTATCTTAGGCAAGGTGCAAATATAGCATCCCGCTTGTGCTAAGCTCAGGAGTTATATCTGATCTTTGCCTACGAAAAAACACTCTTTAAGATCGTTAATGTGCACAAGCTTGCGGCCTCGATAATTCGAGACCGGCAGTCTATACACTTTAGCGGCGAATGCCGAGTTGCTTGATAAGCGCCAAGTATCCGTCAGAGTCGCGCTCTGCGATGTACTTGAGTAAACGACGACGACGACCAACGAGCTGCAGAAGTCCGCGACGAGCCATAAAGTCTTTTTTGTTGACCTTGAGGTGCTCGGTAAGCTCCTTGATGCGCTCGGTTGCAACAGCAACTTGAGCACTAGAACCACCGGTGTCCTTAGCGTGTACTTGCGCGCTTTTAATAGCGGCTGATTTTTTCTCACTTGTAATCATGTAACGTGTATTTTAACAGATGATGACCAGGGTTGCAAGGCCACCCTATGCTATTTGCGCCTAAACGCTTCTAATGAGCCAACTTGCAGTCGGTCGGCAATGCATTCATCGAATATCATGGACATTTCTTGCTGCGTTGCTTCCCCTATCGGAACACTCAGGTACCCTAACCAAAGTTTTGGGCCGCTGATTGGGGAAGGGATGCCAAGTTTGCCCTCTATCATACGTTTTTCTTTGATATGCACTGTCGTTTCGGAAGCATCGACATCTAAGACACGGATAGGAAACGCTACCACATCATATGCTTCAACCCGATTACTCTTCGCACCGGTTTTTACTATATCTATTGCTTCACGCGTAACGCTAAGGGGAATGTGGCGAGACGCACCAAGGCCGTTAATAGCATCATCGATTGGCTTGCGATCGATAAGTACATTCGCCGCATATTTACTGAGAGTACCAGTCGCGACATAGCGCAGACTGGCTCCTTCGGGATAAAACTGCGCGTTAACAGATTTCAAGGCATTTTGTAAATCAGTTGGTACAGCAATTACCTCGCTCACACATCGGCGCCCAATTATTAACCCACGACCGGGATGTTGAGTGCTATCTCGTTCGCTAGGCATGGCTAATACTGCGTGTTCTGGCTGTGAACGCGATAAATCACGACTTACTCTTCTAAGCCAAGCGGTATTCGGGTGTTTTTGGGTAAATTTTCTGGGCATTGTATGCTGCATCTTACTCGGCTGTCCTCCTCTTGTCTAGTGAAGTCAGCTGGCATTGCTGCTACAGATACTGAATTTTCCGGCAGGCTTTAGCTAGTCTCGCGGTGCGTGGATGCGAGGGTTGGGCGTCGGATAATCAGATTATCCCTTATAAGGTGAGGCTAATCTGTCCTGCTATGCTACGCGTACCGAGTCAATATCATTTGTCGCACTAGACTGCCCAAGCAACATATACGGCACTTCGAATTCGCCTGGCTTTTCGGTCGGGACAGTAGCAGCGGCAAGTCCTACGACATACCCGCCTATATCTGACACGTACGCTACTCGCGCAACTTCGCTATTGGGATTATAGGTGGCACACCCATTTATGATGAGCCCGTGCAGTAGCTGACCGCCCGCCCGACGAAATAACTTTTCGGCCGGAAACCGCGATGGCGGCCAGTCTTCTGTTGTAGACACTGGAAACATAGAAAGAATGGCATCCACATCGTCTTCAGCAACAACCAGAGTCGTGTCGTAAATCTGTGTTTCAACTCGCGTTTGGGAATGTGGCACAAGACGGCGAGCATTATCTGTTCTATCAAGAGTCCAGGCATGCGCAGTATCTACGGTATTTTCAGTTTTGATTAAGCCGTACGAATAGAGCCCTGCACTGCTATCCAGTAATGGTGCTGCAGGATGTTTTTGGAACATGGCGTAAAAAGTAGGTGCTTGGATTGCCAAGATGCCTTGGCGGTCATCCTTGTGAAAGCGGAATTCAAGATTTGACGACATATGTATGCTCTTCTGATCGGCTGCGATATTTGCAGCAATAATTATGCATTATTATACCTTATACTTTTGCATAAGTCAATACCATGGGAAGAATTGTTTCAGGGGTGAGTGCGGTGGTTGTTAGTTTTTGATGCACGATAATTTTTCTGGACGGCGATAGCCGTAAAAGAGCTTATGCTTCCGGTATACAACCGCGCTAAATGTTTGTCAATAGATAGGTATCCAGCGACTCGGTATTCAGATCCGTAACGAGCTGTGCCCCATCAAGGTTAAACTCTCCTACCACGGTGCGGCGGAGGTCAGACATGTAGGCACCGGTTTTTAGGAGCTTCCCCAGGTCTTCGACCAGGCTGCGGATATATGTGCCGCTGCCAACTTCGCTGGTAAATGTGACGTATGGGTAGTCGTAGCTGGTGAACGTATTTTTATAAATCATGGCTGGACGGGCTTCCAGCTCGACTTCTTTGCCCTCGCGGGCGAGTTTATAGGCCCGGACACCGTTAATTTTCATGGCGCTGTACTTCGGTGGGACCTGCATAATGTGCCCCTGTAGGCTCCGTAGCGCCTCTAGGACGGCCTTTTCGGGCGGAGCAGTACTCGATACGGCTATTTTTTCGCCCTCGACGTCACCGGTCGTGCTGGTCTCGCCGAGTTTCATGGTCACTTCGTAGGTTTTGTCGTGTTTGCTAAGACTCGTGGCTTTACGGGTATATTCCTTCCCCACCAGGATTACCAGTAACCCCGTTGCCTGCGGGTCGAGTGTGCCGGTGTGGCCTACCTTGCAGTTCTTGGGCTTTTTACCCTCAATGGTAGCGACAATCCGACGCACATAATTGACCACGTCGAACGAGGTCCAATCTTTGGGCTTATCAACCAGTAAAATTCCTTGCATCTGTATCAGTATACCGTTTTCGCTGTTCCCAGCTCGTCAGTACGACGTTTTTAAGTAGTCGTAGAACGGGTTAAGACAAAGAGAGTGGGGAGTGGGGAGTGTGGGGCTGAGGTGGGGCGCAGTCGGCGCAAGTGTTGCACGCCTTCCGCGCCCCTTCCTCGTTGGTGCTCAAGCCTTCGGCATGACGAGAAGAACGAACTTCTTTCCGTCTTTACCACCATCAGTGACGTGGTAATGCTGGTCGAGGGCCTTTTTGATGGCTGGTCCGGCCAGCGGGTTGGTGTAGCTGACGTAGGGCTTGCCCCACCGGTTTCTGCCGATCTGGACCTTCCCAAAATTCCCTGCGACTGTCACGATCGCGAAAGAGTATTCGGTCAGGAACACTTCCACCCTCGGAACGACGTGGTTGTTTGCCCAGTCGCCCAGAAGTTGCTCGGCGAGCTGTGCTGCGTCCATGATCGCCTCCTTCGTGAGTCTAGCGCGGGTGCATGTTGCGAAGCGCGTACGGAACCCGGATCTCGGGGTCTCCTTGGTCGACGCGCCGCAACACCGGTCGAAAACCTTTCATCTCGAGTGCATGAGCGATGATGTTCACCACTTCCGGCATCGATACATCGGGCATCTTCCGGTTGAGGTAAATGGTCACCCCGTATTCGGCACGGTCCTGCTGGCTGTTGCAGGAGTAGTCGGCAAAATCGCCAAAAAAGACTCCTTCTGACGGCGGTGACGCGACGAAGTACTCGAAATCGGTGATGATTTGTCCGATTACAAATGAGGTGTCCATCGCTGGCATCGGCTCCGCAGAAGTTGCCGGAACATGGTGCCACGGCTGAAAGTACGAAACCGTACTGCGCCTTCTAAAAAGCCAGAATGGCCACATGGTGATCACTCCTCTCAGTCGACGGGGCGAATAGGCTGCTGCTGGCGACCCTTGTGGGGGTCGGAGTTGGCCGACGCGTTCCGCGCGTGATCCTTCATGCGCTGCTGCCGGGCTGCCTGCTGTGGGTCAACTTCTTGTGGCATGGCGACACCATACCCTCTCTCTTTGTCTTGCATTGGCCGATTTGGTCAATTTGCATATTATAGTACTTTTTCTGCAATTTTCAACATTGCTTGCAGCTCCCCGGCCCTCTCGACGTTCCCGGCCAGACTGTAGTAAATCGACAACGAGCTTCATTGGCGAGGATTGTGTGAGCGAAGCGCTAGCGAGCGAGTTCCGCAGCCAGTTGTCGTATTTGACTACATGTCTGCCGAGAACTAAAGAGTCGGGCCTTGAACTTTTGCATACTTTTGGTTCAAGCCAAAAGTATGAACTTGGTTCTTGGTCGCAAGAACATAACGGAGGTTCCGATCAAAAAGTGAATTCTTGATTACATCTGCGAGGGTGGCATATGTTCATATGCCTTATTGCCTCGGAAAGGCCTTATCCGCAAGCGGCTATGCCTTTCACTGCGGCAATGGTGGCATCATTGGAGGTGGAACTGGCGGCGGCGAGTTGGGATTTTGATTCTGAGTGTTGGTGGGTGGCATAACCTGTGGTGGTGGCACCTGCAAACCGCTCATGGGAGGCAGCGGCATGTCGAGCGGTTGGTCGGCCGGCGAGAGCGGATTTGGAGCGGGCTCGTTCACAGATGCTGGCGGATACGACGGCAATTGAAGATTGCCGTTTGCATCGAGGTGCAGTTCGGTGCTTGGAGCTGGCGCATCGGGAGGTGTTGGAGCGGTATCGTGCTGGATATCGAGCCCCGGCTGTGCGTTCAGCGCCACAATTGCTTCGGGGGTGGCCGGTGATTCTTGCAGCGCCTTTAGTACTTCATCGCGGGCAGAATCAATATCTTCTCCGAGCTCTGGTGCGGCATGTGGGCTGTGCACATCTTGTTCAATTTCGGAGAGAGTTTTACCCTCGTCAGTTTCAGAGGCTGGAGCAGCGAACGAAGGTGTTGGGGTGGACGGCGGGGTGAATGGCTCGAACGTTGGGTTTGACGCAGGTGTTTGCGTCGTAAGCTCTGCTTCGCCGAGTGGCGAAACAACGGGCGCGGCCGGCTGGTCTTCGGGAGCAGGCATTGCGGGTTCGGCAGGCGTGTCATCTTTGTGTTCATAGTCGTGGCTAAGCAGCTGCTGACTGTTTGAGCCAGGAGCTGTGAGTGATTCGATAGGGCCGTCGAGGGCCTCGGGCTTGGTGTTTGCAGTAAGGTTACCATTCTGGTCCGCCGCGTAGCCTATCCCGGTCATTTCGGCAGCTTCGGGTCCGACTGCTTCTGGTGCAGACGCCAACATGCTGTCGTGTTCATGTAACTGCGTAATTTGTGGCAAATCGTGCTCTTCCTCTTCGGGCAAATTTGGAAGTTTAGGTTCCAAGGCAGCGTTAAAATCATACGGCTTGTCTAGTTCGGCTGGAGGCTGGATGGTTTTATGATCATCCGCAGATAACAATGGCGTGTCTGATGGCCCTTGTCCGTCGGAGGGTTGTCCACTGGGAGCATCCTCGCGGCTCGCCTCGTGCGCAATTTCGAGTGTGCCATTATCGTCTTTAGGTTGTTCGGGCAACGGAGCGCTTGTGTCTACAGAGGGTAGTTGGGCGGGTGTTTCCTGAAGTTTAGTTGCCACTAGTTGTTGGTTGGCACCGGCGGCCATGAGTTCGGCACTGATACTCATAGTATTTGACGTGGTGTGTGAGTTACTAAAGCGATCGGTCTCGGCGACGATACCAGTCAGCAACGCTGTGGCAATTTGCTCGTCGAGGAGCGGTTTGTCTTTGTCTTTTGCCAAATCTTTCGCTAGTACTGCGACGAGTTCCGAAATACTGCTCGCATTAGTGTCCTGCCAGTTGATACTGCCCAAATTGCCATTGTTGGCGTTATTAATACTTGTAACGGTGGCGTCGTGCAAGATACGACCGTGCTCGGTAATTGCCTGGTCCAGCTCTTGCTGTTCGTGCGCGCCAAGCGCTACAACAACATCAACATTGAAGTCCCCCTGCGAGAACTCCAGATCGTCCTGGCTGATCGAGGTTTTGTACGGGGTAATAAAAATGCGGACTGATTTGTCCTCGACTTTGTAGCGCAGTTTGTCAGCTTTGGATTTATCGAGAGCAATGATGAAATCGCGTAGGCTATCGGTGTTCTTTTCGAGCGTTTCTTCGGGTTTCAAGAACTCCATAGTCGACGGAATATCGCCGCTAAAGACAGCAGTGGCGTGCTTGTCGAGCTTATTGAGAATAATCGTCAACCCAATACAGGCACTCAAGAGATCCACAGTTGGGTTATTGCGAACCGTCACCAAAATATTGTTGGCGGACTTGAGCTTTTCTACCAGCTGTTGTTTTTGTTCATTCATGGTTTTTTATTTTGAATTTAGGCTTACCTCGAAAATACCATATATGCTCATGCTTGTCGAGCAAAAATGTGTGGGCAGCAGCACTCTGGCTACCAGTTGGGCGGACAATCAGGCACTACGCTGCCGTCATCCCACAAGTTGTTGGTCCAGACATTGCCTGGGGGTCGTGTGTATACACCGTTACTAAAGGTACAGAATGCATCGTGCGAGTCGTAGATTGCACAGTTGCCGCTTGGACCCTTCTGGAAAATATTATCGATAAACGAAATGTCGTGAGCCGCATTAGAAAATGCCTTGCCTGGTGACGAGCCGCCATAGGCACAGAATGCACCAGTCCCCTCAATAAAGAGATTCCGCTTGATGAGATTATTTGTAATGGGAGCCCAGTCGCCGTACCCCGTCAGACCCGCCGAACAACCTCCATCTGGTGGAATTTGCGGCGCATCACACCTGACGGAGTTGTGAATAACAGTAGTAAACTGCCCCATGCGAATACCAGACTCATGATAGCTACCGCTGTTATCCCAAAATTGCCCGTGCACGTACGAATCTTGGATGGTGCAATTATTGTCGCAGTACGACGAACGGTTCCCCCCATATAAGTGAACACGTATGGCGGTGAAGTTACCTTGCGACAGCGCTGTCCCGGCATTGTTACCGGCATTAATTTCGGTATCACTTATTGTCAGATAGGCCGAAGGATAGGCGACCTGGTCGATCCAGATAATGCCGGTGATTTTGGAGCGTTTGATCTGTACGCCACTGGCGCGCACTTCGATATCACATGTTATATTTTTGGCATCAATAACAGTATTTGCGGTTGTGATGGTACAAGGGCCACTGTAGCTTGTAAGCGTCGTTCCGGTTGGAACACCGGTGGTAGTCGCTCCCGGGAAACAGCCACCCCATAGGTCGGCGCCCCCTGCTACCTTCGGCGTAGCGGATGCACAGGCGCCCTGAACAACCGGCGCAGTAAACTTTATTGCGCTACCGCCCGATGCAGAGGTATCGGCGATTAAAGCGGCATTGGTGGCTCGGGTGCCGGACTCTGCTTCCTTGGGCACAACAGAGCCAGCTGCACGCACACCGAGTAGAATCGCCCCGACCACCACGATGGCTCCAACTGCCACAAGTGCGATAGCAAGATTACTCCGGTGTGCGGAGTAAAAAGTTATTGGCTTGCGTATAAGTCTGGCTTTCATACTCTTGTATTATTGTGACAAGTACTAAGAACTACATCGTAACTAATTCTGATTACGCTTGCAACTACGTGTGACAAATTACGCGACGCGCTGGCGGCTAGAACGAGCCAACTGCCACGAGTATCATTTTTGCCGTGTATTCGCCAGATGGCGTCGTAGGGCTGGTTGTGGCACCAAAGGTTATAGTTAGCTCTTCGTTGTTCACGGGGCCAGCTGTGTCTTGGCGAGTAATTGGGCATCCGCCTGTGTAAGAAAATTCGTTAGTATACAGGCAGTTCGCGTAGCTGAGTAGGCCTGCACTTCCCGGGTCCCAAAGGTTGAAATCTGCTGCAAGACTACCGAACGCTGGATCTACCCGCAGACCCCACGCTTCCGTACCTGCCGGTAAGGACAAGGGGGTGTAATTAGGGCTAATACCTGCAAAGATATGCGATGGAATGGCAAGAGGTGTCGAGCTCCCTATCACGGTTATGCCATTAACAGCGTTTGTTGATACAGAAAATTTTGCAGTGTCCGTATCAACCTGTGAAGGATCGAGTATCGTTTGTGGGCCGTGCCCCAGCGCTACATTTGGCGCGTCGCCACAGGCAGTTTTGTAGACACAAAATTGCAAACTTTCCGGCACCTGGAAAATAAAGCCGATGCCCGATGCCGTGCTGAGCGCCACACTTCCCGTTTCGGCAAATATATCGGTGCTCGTCGCCGAATATGTTGGTGAAGCGGTTGTATACATAAATATACGACCATAAAAACTGCCGGTCGTACTTGGGTTAGTCACACTGGTGATGTCAAAACTTATGGTGTTGCCAGCGCTCACGGCTGTAGTGGCGCTGCCAGTATATACAAATGTCCGGCCGCTGTTTTGCGAGCTGGGTGTCCATGTTCCGCCCGGTGTCGAACCATTTACGAGCAGGTTTGCAGCCGTGGGTGCTCCCACGCTAAAACCCGTAGGAGCTGTACACGTCTGGCCAGCCAGAGGCGAATTACTACAAAAATCAATGACAATCGTCCTGAGCGAGTAGCCACTGTCTGCCGTAAGAGCCACATGATAAGATACGCCAGTTGCACTAGGCTGTGAGCTGCCGAGAGTCACGCTCCGGCTGTAAGCGTTCGTAACCGCAAATGCTGGCGAAGCAGCCCCCCATAGCATCAGTAGGCTGATACTAAAGAAGGTAATTTTTCGTAATGTCTGCCGTGC
Source organism: Saccharimonadales bacterium (SeqCode) (assembly GCA_039930145.1). Lineage (GTDB taxonomy): Bacteria > Patescibacteriota > Saccharimonadia > Saccharimonadales > UBA4665 > DAIESS01. The sequence goes on from JBDSPW010000007.1 coordinate 74,965, forward strand.
AGATACTGAGTTTGCCATAGATGTCTTTAGCCAATTATAGTTCAGCCATAAGCATTACACCAACTCATCACCTAGTGAATTCAGCTACTACGGAATGATTTGGCCGGTAGCGTCCCAGACATTGCCAGACCAGGTCGTGATCGGGTCGTCGCTGCTCACCGGTCCCCACATGGCATACCCATTTGGTGCCGAGCCATACCAACGATTGTTGACTACTGATATATTGGTATACCTATTGGTGGGATGGTCTGTCGAGCGTACGACATACAAAGTGTAACTTCCGCCACCAATCCAGTTGCCGCGAATGTCGACATTGTCGATGTTACTGTTTTCGGTTGTCAGGTTAATAGCGCCGGTGTCACCCAGCCAATTTCCACTTACATCCTGCATGAGTATATTGTTGCCCCAGACTTTGGTATTGTTGCCCCAATAGATTTCGATGCCATCGAAGTGTGGGCTAGGGTCGACGCTTTCAAATTTATCCATGTAGTTTGCCTGAATGGTCATGTTGTCACCCCCTGTAATCATGTTGTCAAAACCATGAATATAATTACCGCAAATAAAGACATTATTTAATGTGATACCGGTATAAAAACCACTCGGTGAATATATTTCATTATTGATGATTTTTGTCCCAGTCGGGTCAATATCACTAAATATCGCCCAGTAGCCTCCGCTGGTATGGATTTTGCTATTTTTGATTGTCACATTGTTTGCATTCACTTTAATACTTCCCGTAACGTCCTTGCCGTCAATAACAGTTCCCGGTGTGGTGACGGTAATAGTTCCACTCGCCGATAGTGTGGTACCGGCAGGCACGCCCGTGTTCGCGGCAGTTGGTTTGACGCTTGGAAGCGCTGGAGATGTACTACAAAAATCGGTTCCACCAGAAACAACAGGCGCTGCAAACTTCACTGCTTGACCACCAGAAGCGGTCGCATCTGCAACCTGCTTGGCCTGCGTACTTTTAGTGCCAGATTCCGCTTCACCCGAAACAACTGAGCCGGCGGCATGCGTAAATAGCATAAAGCTGCCGACAGCAACTATGGCAATCATTGGCAAAGTAGCCACTTGTAATTCTTTTTTGTGGTTTGTGTAGAAGACGGCGATACGGGTTCGAATATCCATCAAAAACTGCTTACTCTATCCGTTAGACTGGCCTATATTAATAGTGATTATAGCCATAAATGTTTTACTACGATAGAGGGTGTGCTATTTAGCACAGCGCACATTGTGCCACCGCTTTACAAACCCATGCCTGCTCCCTATAATTCATTGTCGAGATTACTACTAAATTAAAAGGATAAATCCTCAAATGCCAATCATCAAATCTGCTAAGAAGCGGGTCAAAACTTCAAACAAAGCCGCTGTTCGTAACAGCAAGACTAAGCGCACATTAAAAAGCGCTCTAAAGGCATTCGCTAAGAAAGCCTCTCCAAAATCACACAGCGCCGCACAGAGTAACGTCGACAAAGCCGTTAAAAAGGGTGTGATGCACAAGAATAAAGCCGCACGTATCAAGAAGCAGCTTGCTGCTAAGGCTAAGGCCGATGGTGTTAAGCACACTGGCACCAAAAAAGCTGCCGCAAAGCCAGCTGTTAAGAAGGCTGCACCTGTTAAAAAAGCAGCCGCAAAAGCGCCTGCTAAAAAGCCCGTAGCCAAAAAGGCTCCCGCTAAAAAAGCCGCACCTAAGAAAAAATAATCTTTCTTGTAGCCAACAATTACCGCTCTTCTGGGGCGGTTTTTTGTTTCCCTGGAATTGTCTATATCCTGATGGCCCAAAAATCAGGTCCATACTTTTGTTGAGCCCTGCATTTCACATGTTCCCTCTGGCGAGAACCGGCCAGTTACTTTTCTCTTAAAAGCAAAGTAACCAAAAGTTCAAGCCCGGCTCTCCCTGTTCTCGTGTCTAAGTTGTAAAGCCTGACAACCCATGCAAGAACTCCTCATTACGGTATGCCACCGGCATACCTACAATCGTCAGACACCTTGCATCGCCTGACGGAAGTTGTCAGTTTTACAGAACATGTCCGCCGGGAACGTCCGAGAGGGCCAAAAGCTACCACTGCGTTCGCCGGTGGCGAACCATTAATGAATAGAAGCCCGCGGCTTATCTGCTGTTAGTGGCCTTAGAGGCAGGCTTCCCGGCTAGGCTGTTGTAATCGAACAATATATAAGCGAGACGTGTTTGAGCCCGTCGCAATGGGCGAGTTGTCGAGTGCATTGTTCGGATTGACAACAGTATACCGAGATAGACTGACTAGGCCTTGAACTTTTGCATACTTTTGGTTCAAGCCAAAAGTATGAACTTGGTTCTTGGTTGCAAGAACACGAGGTGGGTTCCCACCGAGGGAACAAATTAAAGTTCCAGTAAATACAGCTGCAGGGCTTCGTCCATGTCGATTGCTTCCCGACGGGCACGCTTATCAATATCCAACAGCTCTGCAACGTAGCGTTTTATGTCGGCACGGTTGAGTTTGCGGGCCACGTTCTGGCTTTTTTTGACGGTGTACGGGCTGACTTTGGCCTCGCGCGCAATCTCGTCCGCCGAACGGTCGCCGGCATAGACTAGTAAGGCCAAAATATGCAGTTGCCAGGTAAGCATGGCGATGATGGCGAGCGGGTCGACCTTTTGGGCTCGTTGTTCTTCGTATAGATGGATGGCCCGCTTTTTGTTACCAGCAAAGGCTGCATCGAGCAGTTGGAATATCGTGCTCTGCACCGTCGGGTCGGTTAGCAGATTAATCGTGTCCTTGGTAATTTCAGATTTATATAGCAGCAACTTTTCGAGTTCGTGCGACAACAGCTGCTGATCGTTACCGACACGTTCCACCAGATAACTGGCATCAGCCGCCCTGAGCTGACCGCCTCGCTCTTTGACAGCATCGATGAGCCAATGGGCCAGTGCTCGCTCGTCGAGCGGCGGAAAGTCACGGAAATCTGTAGCCTTCTTGAGATATTTGTAATACGTAAGACGTTTATCTAATTTTTGTTCAACGATAATGACATCGGTTGCTTCACTGACATTACTGAGCACTTTTTCGACTTCTTCGGTAAATTGTTTGTTGTTACCGGGGTTACGGAGCACCACTAATTTTTTACTCGCCAGAAACGGTGCCGACTGCACGGCCTCGTTAATACGCGCAACATCGGCTGATTCACCATCTAGTTGCTCGAGCGCCATGTCGCCATGTTCTGCTACAAACTCAGTAACGAACTTTTTTAAAGTCGTAGCCAGCCCAAACCAGTTCTCTCCCGTGAGCGTAATAACCATTCCCTCTATTATACGGGATGAACCCTTGTTAAATATTCGTTAGCCGTTAGCTGGCAAAATATGGTACAAACAGTGGTAGACTTATGAGCCCTAGTTTAATTATTGTTTCAAATCGCCTGCCGGTGAGCGTCAAAAAAACCGACGACAAGCTGGAGTTCTACCCCAGTATCGGTGGCCTCGCCACCGGCCTCGCAAGTTATGCAACCAATAAGCGCAATAAATGGATTGGCTGGCCAGGTGTTGCCAGCGAAGAAGTGACCGACGCCGAGAAACAAGAGATTACGGCGGAACTCCGCAAGCACAATTGTTATCCTGTATTTCTCACGCGTAAGCAAGTGGGTGAGTACTATAACGGCTACAGCAACAGCATCCTGTGGCCCCTGTTTCATGACGTCCATGTCTCGGCGACAGTGCTAAAAAACCAAGACGAATACTGGAAAGCTTACCGCAAAGTAAACGCAGCTTTTGCCGACGCAACATTGGCGCTCAGTACCAAAGGCAGCCGCATTTGGGTGCATGACTACCAGCTGCTACTTTTGCCCGCCCTGCTACGCAAAGAACGTCCCGATGACAAAATCGGTTTCTTTTTGCACATTCCTTTTCCTGCTCACAAAGCGTTTACTGGGCTACGTGACGGTGAGGCGCTTTTGGCGGGAATGCTCGGTGCTGACCTGCTCGGTTTCCACACCAAAAATTATGTGCAGGACTTTTTAGATAGTTGTAGCCACTACGATGTCGGTGTTATCGGTAATAAAGAAGTCATCTTGCAGGGTCGCGTGGCACGCGTTACTGATTTCCCGATGGGCATAGATTATGAAAAATATGTGCGTGCCAGCAAAGCCAGGGCCGTAAAGAACGAGCTGACAAAGTTCCGCCTAAAATACCTCGGCATGAAGGTAATCTTGACCGTCGACCGGCTCGATCCTACGAAAGGTCTGGTTGAACGTGCGGCAGCGTACAAAGAGTTCTTGGTGCAGAACCCCCGGCTGCGTGGCAAAGTTGTGATGGTGATGTTGGCGGTACCGTCACGCACCGATATCGACGAGTACAAAAAACTGCGCATTAAGCTCGAGGCATTAGTCGAGGAGATTAATGCGACATTTGGCAATCGACACTGGCAACCAATCGATTACTTGTACCAATCAATGCCGTTCGAGCAGTTGGCAGCACTGTATCAACGCGCCGACGTGGCATTTATCGTACCCCTTCGCGATGGCATGAACCTCGTCGCCAAAGAGTACCTGGCTAGTAAGCCCAAGCGAAACGGCGTACTCGTGCTGAGTAAAACAGCCGGTGCCGCCCAAGAGCTCAAGGATGCCATTCAGGTAGACCCGAGCAAACCACACACCCTCGTAAATGGGCTAACCCGTGCACTCACTATGCCCGAAAAAGAATTAAAAGCCCGTGTCGGTAGTATGCAAGATTTGCTGGCAACTTCGACTGTCCAAAACTGGGCGGGTGGGTTTATCAAATCACTCAAGCAGCCACAAGGACTCGAGGCCATCCGTACGCCTTCACTTAATCCCGCTCGACGTAGAGCCTTGGTTGCTGCTTTCCGAGCGGCCGACAGCCGCGTGTTATTTCTGGATTACGACGGCGTGCTCACCCCATTTAATGACAACCCTAGCAAGGCAAAGCCGAGCAAAGAGCTACTATCGATCCTGAAAAAACTCACGCCTAGAACAAAAGTTGTTATCGTCAGCGGCCGTAGCCACACCGATCTGCAAGAATGGCTGGGAGATCTGCCCGTGTCCCTCATTGCCGAACACGGTGCTTACACCCGTGAGTCCGGCAAGAAACGCTGGGTGCGCGCCGACAACGACCTATCCTGGAAAGACCAAGTACTTCTTACCCTCGAAAAGTACGCCGCCAACACTCCTGGTGGGTTTGTAGAAGAAAAAGAATTTTCACTGGTCTGGCATTATCGCCGGGCTAGTACGTACTACGCTCAAAAGCATCTGGTAATCTTAAAAAAACTGCTGGCACCAGTTGCAAAAAGACATGACTTGAGCGTTCAACAAGGTAACATGATCCTCGAGGTCCGACCGCAAAATATCCATAAGGGCGCAGCAACCGCCAAACAGCTCAAAGAACATACGGAATTTATCCTGGCAATCGGTGACGATTTTACCGACGAAGATATGTTCTCATCGATGCCCGCCCGGGCCTACACTATAAAAGTGGGTCGTGGCCGCACGGCTGCCCGCTACCGCGCCAACAATGTCGCCGATGTGCTCGAACTACTCAAAAAACTACACTGAACCCGGGCCATATCTTTGCTCGTAACAGAGATAAAGATATGACGCGGGGTCTACTTTTGGCAATACGGACACAGGTGGGTGCCGCGCCCGGCAACGCGTGTTTTTTCGATTATGGTACCGCAGCGTGGGCATGGCTGCCCCTCGCGACGAAAGACATTGGCGAAGCTCATATAACTTCCCTTTTTACCTTCAGCATCGACGTAGGTGTGGTTCGATGAGCCACCTTTTGCAATGCTGAGTTTTAGCACGTCGACAAGTGCACGATGCAAATCCTTAAACTGCGCGTCAGTCAGGTTTTTTACGAGTGTACTCGGGTGCACTTTGGCGCCCCATAGACTTTCATCGGCATAGATGTTGCCTACGCCCGCAATGACGGATTGATCGAGCACTGCAGCTTTGATATTGGTGTTTTTGCGCCTCAGCAAGCGCTCTTTCATAAGCTGCCAGGTAAAATCGGCTTCAAGCGGCTCGGGCCCAACACGCTTCATAAAATCGATGTTTGGCACTTCAACAGTCGGCAACAGTCGCATCCAACCAAACTTTCGTTGGTCGTTAAAGAATAGTTTACTGCCATCTTTGAACGTCAGATCGACCCGGGTCGATTTATCGGGTAACTGATTAACGAGCGAGCCGCTCGGATGCCCCGCTCCAAAATGTACTTCTGGGCTATGAAACACCAGCTGGCCGGTCATTTTTAGATGTATCACCAGTGTGTAATCACTCGATAGATCAATAAGTAACACTTTCGCACGACGGCGCACATCGGTTACTTGGGCGCCGACTAAAAATTGCTCGACGTCTTCGGGAGCATTTGGAAAGCTTTTGGGGGTATCGTGCGAGACAGCAGCAAACTGCCGATTGGGCAGTAGTCGCGCCAGGCCACTACGGACCGTCTCAACCTCTGGGAGTTCTGGCATGCACCTATTATACTGGGGTGATGGCCAATTCACTGTTTGATATCTTAAAAGACAAAAATTTCGACGAACCTGCCGAGAGTATTGCCATTAAAAAATATGTTTTCGACAACTTTAAAGAACAAGTAGCCGTGACCGTACGTGAGCGCGATATTATCATCGAAGCACCGAGTGCTGCCCTGGCTGGCACACTCCGTATGCACCAGATCCAAATGAAAAAAGCCGCCTCTACGGAGAAGCGACTTATCTTACGTATTCGCTAGGAATTTAGAAACCGCTCGGGCTTGCTAGCTCGTCGTAATCAGGGATTTGCTGCTGAAACAGTGTACGGGTCAGCTCGCCCATCCCCTTGTAGGTGCCATCGCGGCCACACGAAGTGTTCCAGAAACGACGAACTTCTTTGCCATTATCCTTAAGCTGATACACGTAGCGCACACCAGTTGCACAATACCCGCGCTCATCTTTAAGACTGTCACCGGTGTTACCGACGGTAAAACCAGCATGCTTGAGTGCTAGGATGAAATTGGCGTAAGAGTTTTCGTTGGTGGCGTATGACTTGCTGTCTTCGATCTGGCCTTCGTAGCCCTTGATAAGCTCAGCTGTTGCCCGATTTTCATCAACGGTAATGTGAATACTGTGGTGCGTTTGGTCGGCAGAAACAGGACCATCGATAGTCAAACTTACCTCTGAGGAATTAGTGATGTAATCGGCCAGATCAATCGCCTTTGGGCCAACTGTCGAGCCGCCGCCGGCGCGCACGATTAATACAATCACCAAGATGATGAGTGCAATGATGCCTAAAAAGCCGATGAGGTAACGTAAATTCATAAGATTTTGTCTCTAACAGCCATATAATAGCATATTAGAGGCGTAATTGCAATAAGTTTAAGCTTCTTGCAACAGGGGCGAAAGATCAGCTTGTAGTTGCTTGAACGATGTATATACCAACGCTTGCATCCCTACTTCGCGGGCAGCGCTACAGTATCGTTCTTGATCATCAATAAAAATGCACTCCTGTGGATCAACCCCAAGCTGGTCGGCAATCATCTGGTAGGCACGCAAATCGGGTTTCACAAACCCAGTTTGATAGCTGAGTGAAACAGCGTCAAAAAGTTTAACTTGGGCCTCGGTAAAGAGTTTATCGAGCCAATTTGCGCCAGCATTGCTGAGGAGTCCCAATTTATAGTTCGGCTTCAGGTCGCGGGCAATGTATTCGAATAGTTCTTCGTCGGCTACATTATCTTCGATAGCTTTATGCGCTTCGCGACGTGGTACCTGGGCAAGCTGTGCAATTGACGATATAAATTCTTCATAACTGGCCAGCCCGGCATCGACTTGCTTGTTCAAATCAGTGGCTTCGGCTTCGAGCTTTGCGTTATCGCTAAAATATTTGCGCTTGAATGGCAGCCAGCCATCTGTGGTTAAGACCCCAAAGCAATCAAAAATAACCGCACGTATCATTCTCTTATTGTAATGCCCCTAGGCAGAATCTGCAGCAGCGATTACAATTTCATGCATGAGACTCCGCTACGAAACCGGCACCGCTACCCTTATTCAGTTTGCGGCCGTGACTATATTGGCCTTTATCAACCAGATGACATCTATCATCACGACATGCGTTAAGCACGATGGCGACTGCGTCAGTAACTCGCTCGTGTCCCTGATACTAGTAATACTCGTTGCTATTTGGTTAGGCTTTATCTCGGCACTCGGCTATGCCGCGCAGGACAAGCGCAGCAAACGCCTGGCACAATTCCTTATAGGTGCCGAGGGTTTTAACCTGCTCATTTCCCTGTTCAATGCTAAGCACTTTCCTAACACATTGGGGCTTATTACCAGTGTCATCGACTTAGCACTTGCAGCCTGGGTTATCTTGCTGGCTTGGCGCCTCATGCGTGCCAATGGCGGCCGTATCGTTGCAGCTGGCCCACGCCCTCACGCATCATCGCGAACACGCAAACGCCCGATTCTTACCGAGCCAAAAGACCGTCTGTAAACTCTTTGGGATACTTTTCTTTGAGTCGTTCCGGAAGTTCCGAGCGATCGACCCATTCATAATCAGTGTGCTCGTCGCTTAATTGTATGCTCTCACTATCTGGGATTTTTAACTCGTAGGCCATCAGCACCAAGCCAATGGTTCCAAGTTCATCAAAATGCATTTCAAAATTCGATATACAACCGGAATGGAATTTGATGTTCGAGACCTCGGCTATACCGATTTCTTCTTCGATTTCGCGCCGTAAGGCCTCGTCGGGGGTTTGCGTGTCTTCAATCCGCCCACCGGGCAAATCCCAATGTGCGTCATGAAAGCCCTTGGCAGCCTTGAGTAGCAAAATTTTGCCCTCGCTATCTGTTACGAGCGCCTTTACTCCAACTTGATAGAGCATGTGTGCCATTAGTTACAGAAAGAGCTAGTTAGCGCATTTTGGTCAGCATTGTCGCAAAGCTGCGACTTTATATCGAGTTTTTGCTGGGTGCTTGTCTCGATATTAGTTATTTTTGTGTTCACATCGTGCGTAAAGGTCACGACCTTCCAGGCAATGAACCCTAAAATTACTAACGTCGTAATCATGAGTAGCGTGAAGAAGCCAAGCATCACCTTGATAGCGCGGAGTTGACGATTAATTTTGCGAGCTAGTTTTTCATCCATAACTTATTTCCTGTTAGATATAGCTATGGTACAGGAAACGAGGCTAAAGTGGTCGATTAAAGGGTGGCATACTGCCACGTAGTGCTAAATATCCGGCCGCGGGAAGCATTGAATACGGGAAGTTAGCGTCATGTTCCAGATGAGCAATACCACCTGACACATCCAAAATGTCTATGCCTATAGCGTGTGCCTCGGCACGATCGAGCACATTATCAAGATTATCCTCATCATCTGGAGTTCGCTGTAACGTTTCCATAGTTATACCCCCTTTATCTAGTCTTACTCATCCGAGAGACCAGATAATTGGAAGTACACGCGTCTCTGTGCGTCTTGTATTATTATGGCGCGCAAGTAGTAAAAGGTCTGTAATAATGCTTACGCGTTAGCCGTGAAACTCTTCGGACCCTTGCTGAACAGGAGGAGCAATTGTGTGTGCTACCGAATGCTGGCCTGCTTCTTTGGCGGCATCTGTGAGGCGAAGTTCTTGCTCTTTGCCACCTGTGGTTTGTTCAGTCGAAATATCTGCTGGGTTCGATGTTTCATTGTTGAGACCCGGTGAACCTATTAATGCCCTGCCCCGGTGCCGCGGATTAAGTAATCGTCGTCGGGCTTTTTCTGGTCCATTCATAACGTGCTCCTTGTGCTTTTACACCTTAAAGTATGCCAAAAAGCTCATGTTCTGGCTGTAAAATTCTCCACGTCAAAATTCATCCAACTGGTATACAGGGCTACAGTTCGCCCCAGTTGTCGCCGATGGTGGTATCGACAGTAAGCTTTACGGGTAGTTCGTAGATGTTTTCCATGACATCCTGCAGGAGTTTGGCGACACGGTCAGCGACTTCTGCCGGACACTCAACCAGGATAGAGTCATGAATCTGCAATAATTGCTGGCAATTGTTGTGTTGGGCTTTGAGCTGCTTGTCGACTTCGGCCATAGCCAGCTTCATTAGGTCGGCTTCGGTGCCCTGGATGGGCATGTTAATGGCGGCGCGCTCAGCGCCCGCACGGACCATGAAGTTTGTGGAATGTATATCGGGCATTGGGCGGCGGCGGCCAAATAACGTCTCGACATAGCCTTCTTTGCGAGCAAACTCCTTGATGCTGTCCATGTAGTCGAACAACGGTTTGCGGAGTTCTTTGTATTTCTCGATAAAGTTCGTGGCTTGTTCGTAGTTCATGTTGGCGGCAACGGCCAGGCCATGCGGGCTCATACCATACAAAATACCGAAGTTGATTACTTTAGCGGCCCGGCGCATTTGTTTTGTCACATCTTCTAGTTCCCGGCCGTGCACCTGTGCCGCCGTGGCAGTATGGACATCAACACCACGGTTGAACATATCGATAAGCTCGGTGTCTTTGGCGAGTACGGCGGCTAGCCGTAGTTCGAACTGGCTGTAGTCGGCACTGACCAGCTTATTCCCCTTACCGGCGACAAATGCCGTACGGATACGACGGCCAAGATCGGTACGGGTCGGGATGTTCTGCAAGTTCGGGTCGTTGCTGCTGAGGCGCCCGGTCTGGGCAGTCACCAGGTTAAACGTCGTATGCAACCGTGAGTTTTCGTCGACCTGTGTTGGCAAGGTATCGACGTAGGTGTTCTTGAGTTTAGCGACTTCGCGGTACTGGGTGATAAGGTCGATAATCGGATGTTTACCGCGCAGCTTGTCGAGCTCGCTCGCCGCGGTGCTATAGCCAGTCTTACCTTTTTTGATTCCCTGCTTTGGCAGATCTAATTTTTCAAAAAGTATTTCGGCCAGCTGCGATGGACTAGCAATATTGAATTCTTGGTCGGCATAGCCGTAAATTTGTTGCTCGAAGTCCGAAATAGCATCTTTGATTTCGACGCTGAATTGTTTTAAGTATTCACTATCGAGTTGGATACCTTCGTACTCCATGTGCGCCAGTACCGGGATAACCGGCCACTCGATATCACTCACTAGACTAGGGAACTTAGGTACGGCTTTCAGTTCAGTTCTTTGCTGTTTGGTCAGCGCACGAATGACGGCCACGATTTCACCCGCCCGGGCACAAAATTCGTCGTCGTCGAGCTCGTCGAGCGACGAGCCATCATAGCCAAGTTCGCTGGCCGCTAAATCATGCAGTGTTTGTTCACGGCGCAGACAGTTCAGCACAAACGCCGCCACTTGCACATCGTGGCCGATGCCCCCAAAGTCCAGGCCTAGCTCGTACCCAATCTTGATGACAGACTTCAGATCGTAGCCAACTTTGGCGACATCCGGGTCGGTGAACACGCCGCCTATAGCCTCTTTGACTGCTGTCTTCGAAAGTTTTGATACCCGCAGCACATAGCTCGTGTTGGCGTTATGACTAAGCACCACACAAAGAGGGCGTTTTCCATGCTTCCCTGCCGAGCGCCCGGTAACAATTAATTCTTTTACGCCATCAAAACTGAGCTTAGCGAGATCGGCATCTTTTGAAATCTCAACGACTTTTGTCGGGGTTACAATCGTATTGCCCGTTGCTGGCATGGCTTCGGCCGGTACCTGCATAATATCTGGCAATTGGCGCGCTAGCGTGCGAAACTCGAGTTTTTGGAGCAGGTGTTGTATCTTTGCCGGGTCGGCTTTTCGGCCATCGACTTCGTCGAGGTCGAGTTTGAGAGGCGCATCGATCCAGATAGATGCCAGCTGTTTGCTCAGGTATGCCAAGTCTTTGCCGGCTTCCAGTTTGCGGCGCGTCGAGTCCTTCAGGAGCCCCAGGTTTTCGTAGACACCGTCGAGTGTTTTGTGTTCTTGCAACAGTTGTACGGCACCCTTTTCGCCGATGCCGGGTACGCCGGGAATATTATCCGAGCTATCGCCTTTGAGGGCTTTCAGGTCCAAGAATTGATCAACCGCGATGCCGTACTTGGCTTCGAAACTCTTTGGCGAATACAGTTCGATGTTGCTCAGGCCAGTCTTGAGCGCGTAAACATGCACGTGGCCATCAATCAGCTGCAACATGTCCATATCAGAGGTAACGAGCAGCGTCTCGATATCCTTGGCGGTTGCCTGAGCAGCGAGTGTTCCCATAATGTCATCGGCTTCGTAATCGTCGAGTTCATACAGCGGCCAGCCAAAAGCAGCCAGCAGTTCGTGCAGTATGGGCACCTGCGCATAAAAATCGGGGGGAGCGGGCTTGCGGCCAGCTTTGTATTCTGGATAGAGCTCAAGACGCTTGCGGATATTGGTTTTGGGTTTGTCCCACGCAACTGCCACGTAATCTGGTTTGAGCCGTTTGATAACTTCGAGCGCCATGGTCGCAAAGCCGTACACACCACCAGTCGGCGTGCCCTCTTTGGTTGCCAAATTGGGCATGGCGTAATACCCACGGTAAAACACGCTTTTACCATCAATAATCACCAGTTTTTTGCGCTTAGTCTCCGCGGGCTCACTCATAGGTATAAGTATAGCCTACACCGACTACAGATAGTCTTTTAAGTGATCCACCACACCAGGGCGACGCAATCGATTCATTGCCTTATGCTCAAGCTGCCGTATGCGCTCACGCGTAACGCCGTATACTTTACCGATTGCATCAAGAGTGGCTGGGTCAGATCCATCAAGACCAAATCGCATCCTAATAACACCTGCTTCTCGCTCACTGAACATATCGAGAACTTTATTTATCTCTTCTTTTAGCAACGTAATGTTTACTTGTTCATCGAGCGTTGGTGAGGTTTTGTCTTCAATAATATCGCCGAGTTCTGAGTCGGCTTGACCCTGACCACCCGTTGCGCCAATAGGGAGGCTAAGGCTGATTGGAGCTTGGCGGATATAGCCGATTATGCTCTGTACCTCTTTCGAATCTACTCCGATTTCGCTAGCAATTTCATCGACACTTGGATCACGACCCAACATTACTGTCATGTTTCTTCGAGTACTTTCATACTTATTGATCTTTTCGACAGCATGGACCGGTATGCGTATGGTTCTAGACTGGTCTGCGAGCGAGCGTGTAATGGCTTGGCGGATCCACCAGGTGGCATAGGTCGAAAATTTATAACCTTTTTTATAATCAAACTTTTCGACAGCACGATTAAGTCCCAGATTTCCCTCTTGAATGACATCCAGAAACAGCATGCCACGACCAGTATAGCGTTTGGCAAGACTTACAACTAAGCGAAGATTAGCTCGCATGAGGTGATCCTTGGCTTGCTCGCCGTCCGTTTTGAGCCACAATAATTCTTCACGCTTGGCAGCAGCTTTGCTACCGTCTGGTTCACCGATTAATATAGATGCCGCGAATAGCCCTACTTCTATTCTCTTAGATAACTCGACCTCTTGTTCGGCATTGATAAGTGGCGTTCCGCCTATGCGCCTTAGGTAATCTCGGACGGGATCGGCGCTGAAGACTATACTTCCTGCTCGTTCATCGGTGTTTGCTTCGTCAGCGTCAAACACAACCACTTCGTTATCGTCATTTTCGTCAGGGCTTGCGAACGTTTCAACAGTCATAAAGGTTAATAATGCCACCGATGTTAAACTGGCGCAAGCATGAGCGTTGTTGTACAATTTCCTTGAATAACACAAAACAAAACAATAATGCGGCAATTGCTTCAGCTCCATCCTCATAAACACACCGGCAAGGTGCTCCACCACAGGCACACTTCTTACCATGCTCTGTTTCTCATTCTCGGATTGGCCGGGATATTTATGGTGTTCCTGGGCAATGCAGCTAAGGCGGCCGACTACGTGGTAACGGCGACTGTTCCAGCCCCGATACCCAGCGGCGCTCCGGTGATTACGGCTCCTCCGGATGGCACCACCATTCCGACCCCCGCCGCAACCGTGAGTGGTACCTGCCCCGTCGTATCCCCGCCTATTATTATTACGCTCAATGATGACACCAGTTTTCTTGGATCACAAGAGTGTGCCGCCGACGGTTCATTTAACATCCCCATCACCCTGAGCCCGGGGGTACATCATATTACGGCGACTGTTACCACAATCACTGGTGGGACAGGCCAGTCGAGCCAACCAATTACCATCACATATTCGGCGCCAATAGTCCCCGCTAGCTCCACTACGCCAACCAAAAATTCGGGCACGCCCGCAAAGGGTGGCCCCGTGGCTCCCCCCTCACCTGCGACCCTAGAGATCCTCAGCGACACACCATTTATTGTTTTCGGTGCCACGACCGACGCGATATGGCGGGGGAGCTTTGCTGGCGGCACGCCACCGTACCGCGTAAGTATCGACTGGGGTGACGGCTCGCAAGATGCGTTTATTAACCGCAGCGCCGACAAACAAGCCTTTAGTCACCATTACAATCGCCTCAAATCCTATCGGGTAACGGTAAGGGTTAGTGATAGTGGTGGCCAAAGCGTCACGCGTGTTATTGCAGCTATCAGCCCTGCTACTTTTAACCACCCACCAACTGGTGTAGGTACTATTTCGTCCGGGCCTTCACTAACGCTATGGATGTACGTGCTCTATATTTCACTGTTTTTGATGATGCTCTTGTTCTGGCGCTACGAGCAATTACTGCGGCGGGTGCGGCCCGTGCCCGTGCTGGTGCCAATGCCCAAAAGGCGTCGCTCCAAGGATAATCGTCGGTAATGTGCAAAATATCACACAATTTATACCCTTTTTGGGTTTAAAATGCTCATGTTTTACTTGCCAAATAGAATTTGTGCAATACAATATACCGTAAGCGTAAATGAAACATATATAAGGAATAAACAATGTATATTGAAAAACACCAAAAGTTCACAAGTCCATTTGTTATAGGTTTGCTACTCCTAGCGTTAGTCGCACCTATTGCATTAGTTAACTCAGCGCGAGCAGCAGCTCTAAGCGAAGTTGCGGTTCGTTTTGACCGTATGAAAATCAGCCAAGGTACTACCGGTACGGTATGTGCTAAGCCAACCTCTACGGCTACAGAAGGCAAGGTAAAAGTCACCTTCCCAACTGGTTATACGCTGGGAATTGCAGCAACATTTACCGTGACCACAACAAACTTGGCATGGCCAACAGGTGGAACTGCATGGCCTAGCATTAGCACCGCCACGACTGTTTCCGGTCAAGATGTGACCTTTACCAGCGGTGACCTTACACCCGGAACACTTTATTGTTTTAACTGGGACGACCCGACGGCTGTTACCGTCAAATCAAGTGCTACTTCTTCGAACACTGGTAGCGTGACTACACAAACTTCGGCGCCTGCTGATATTGACACCGAGGGCTACTCGACCGCCAGCATCACCGACGACCAGATTGTCGTTACAGCCACCGTTCCTTCTGTTTTCTCTTTTGCCCTCAGCGGCAACACTGACCCCCTGGGCACACTTAGCTCGGCTTCTGTTGTTACTAGCCCAACACCCCGTACTGCGACCGTTAACACCAACGCCAAGAATGGTTGGATGGTATGGGCTAAGGACCTCAACACTGGCCTTACCTCAGCAACAGCATCGTCGACAATTGCATCACGAACACCTGGCACAAACAGCACCCTGACTTCTGGTACTAACGGCTACAACACCGGCATCACCAGTTCACAAGTCGGTGGTGGCGGTACCATCACTGTTGCTACTGCATTCGTTGGAACCGGTGCAGGACAAGGTGGCGGATTGGACACTTCGCTTCGTCCATTAGCAACCTCAACCGGTACTGCTGACACCGCTGTCTTGACCCTCAAGAACAATGTATCGATCAGCCCAACTCAGGCTGCTGCATCTGACTATACGGATACTATCACCGTCATTGGTGCTGGCCTGTTCTAAACCAAAAAGCCATCAAGCTTGCTATACTGTGCTGTAATGAAACGTAACCGAATCATTGCAGCACTTTTTGCTTGTTTATTACTGACACTGTCAGTAACGGCCCTATCTCCACGGGCATATGCGGCCAATGAGTTTTCGCTACAAGTTACCCCTTCTCCACTTGTTACTACAGTCAAACCGGGCGTGTTTAAAGAAGTTGACCTCAAAATCCGTAACGCCAGTTCCGCGACCGAGCAACTCAAAATAGAAGCCCGCAGTTTTACATTCGACAGCAAGAGTGGCGATGTAAAACTTCGTGACACTATATCTCCCGACATAGCGCCGTGGTTGAGTTTTAGCGCGGCTACCTTTTCAGTTAAGCCTGGCGAGTGGTACACGCAAAAAGTTCGTATTAATCTGCCCAAAGAAAGCGGTTTTAGCTATTCGTTTGCTTTGCTCATCAGCCGTCAAAATAACCCGAGCCCCACAGAAGGCGGCCGGTTACTCAAGGGTTCTGTGGCTGTCTTCTCGCTTGTAAACGTTGATAGACCCGGTGCGACACGAAAGCTCGAAGTCCCTAGTTTTAAGGCCTCTCACGGCATTTACGAGTTTTTGCCGGCAAGCTTCAACCTAGAGTTTAAAAACGCCGGCAACACCATCGTACAACCCTATGGTAACGTTTATATCCAACGCTCCAGCAAAGACAAAAACCCGATTACTACCCTGCCCGTCAATGAAACCCGTGCTTATATTCTGCCCGGCAGCAGCCGTACCCTCGAATCATCGTGGAACGATGGCTTTCCGGCTTTCCAAACGACCCCAAACAGCAATGGTGGTAGTAGCCAAAAACTTGCCTGGAATTTCGAACATATCTCTCATTTTCGTATCGGACGATACACCGCAAAGTTGGTAGCCGTTTACAATGACGGTCAACGAGACGTACCAATTGAGGCAGAGGTCAGTTTTTGGGTGATCCCATGGAAGACAATAATTTTAATCATTTTTGCTCTTGCCGCCCTCTGGTACTTTGGCCACTGGCGCAACAAGCGCAGAACCCAAAAGGCCGTCCGTCGTGCCCTCGCATCACGAAAAACCGAACACCATGACTTTAGCTAGCCCGCGACGCAAGATTGCAAAAAAAACCTTACTGGTTCTGCTTGCCGCGCTTTTTTTGGCCACAACACTCTTGCCTGCCAGACCCGCACTTGCTGCAGATGACTTTTCATTGCAAGTCAGCCCTTCTCCTTTGTTCGAGACACTCAAACCGGGTATACCTACACAACTCGAGTTAAAGATACGCAACGGCGGCACCAAAGCCGAAACCCTCAAGATTGAACCTCGTAGTTTTAGCGTGGAAGATACCAGCGAAAAGGTGAAGCTTGGCGACTCTATACCACCAGATATTGCCCAGTGGGTAAGTTTTAGTAATCCGACCTTCACGATTCGTCCCGGCGAATGGTTTACGCAAAACGTGAGGGTTGCTTTGCCGAAAGATGCCGGTTTTAGCTACTCGTTCGCCCTGCTTATTAGCCGCAAGGACGAGCCAAAGGCTGTCGCGGGCAGTCGTCTGCTTAAAGGCTCCGTGGCTGTTTTTACACTCTTAAATGTCGATAGGCCGGGCGCAACGCGAAAACTTGATACGGCCAGCCTTACGACGTCTCGGGGCTTTTACGAGTACGTACCAGCAACATTACATGTAAAGATCAAGAACACTGGCAATAGCATCGTACAACCTTACGGTGATATCTACATACAGCGCGGCGCCAAGGATCTAGAACCCCTCGATACACTACGGGTTAACGAAAACCGGGGCTACATTTTACCTGGCACCACGCGCACACTTACCACCGAGTGGAATAAGGGTTTCCCCCGCTACGAAACCACTGTCGATAGCAATGGAAAAACCAGCAGGAAAACCATTTGGGAGTGGTCGAAAATCCCCGACTTTCGCCTTGGTCGCTACACCGCTAAGCTCGTCGCCGTTTACAACGACGGCCACCGCGACGTACCGATTATGTCAGAGGTCAGTTTCTGGGTCATCCCGTGGAAGATTTTGTTAGGCATGCTAGCGGTCGCCTTACTCCTCTTCTTTGGAGTGGGTGCCTCGATCCGCAAAATCTTCTCAATCGTAAGAAGTAAAATACCCCGCAAACCCGAAGCATAACCCCGTTGTAATAAGGTTGACGCTTATGTATACTTAGGGGGAAATAACCCCCGGAAAAAAATATGAGTAAAGCGCTTAGCCAACTGCTCGAAAAAGAAGTAACACGAAAAGAATTCCTCCAGTTTACTGGAACGGCTTTGATTGCCCTTTTGGGGCTCAATAACTTCTTAGCTTTGGTAACTCGCTTTACGCACGGGGCATCCTCTACCACAACTAGTGATCCTAACGAGCGGCATGGCTTTGGCTCTTCGCGTTTTGGGATGTAAGGCGTAGCCTATGCCTACCCCGCAACGCCTGCCGATAGTTAACAGCGACGACGCTGTCTGGGGTGATATCCTTCGTCAGTTCCTGATGAAGGAACACTTTAACGACGACACCAACAATGCCGCCAACGGCGGACACCAGACAATCACCGTCAAAGCCGGCACTACCGCTGCCGGAACGGCACCCGTCAAACTGACATCGGGTGCACTTATGACCGCCGCCGAAGTCGGTGCGCTGGAATTCCTGACCGACGCGCTGTACTTTACCGTTAGCACAGGCACAACTCGCAAAAAGGTTGCCCTCTACGACGATGCATCGGGCGCAACTGGCGATATTTATTACCGTAATTCTTCAGGTATATTTACCCGTTTGGCGGTCGGCGCAGACGGTAAAGTCCTCAAGGTCACTAGCGGCCTTCCTGCGTGGGGAGATGCCAGCACCGCCGCGACGGCTACCAAAACCAGCAACTACACCATTGTCAGCGGTACCGATGTGGTTATTTTGGCCAATGCCGCTTCTGGAGCGGTCACCATTACCCTGCCGACTGCGGCCAGCAGCGCCGGCTACAAGTTCGATATCAAGCGCATCGATTCGACCGGTAACACCTGTACCATCGCCCGTTCCGGCAGCGACACCATCGATGGCGGCACTTCATTAACCTTAGATGTGCAATATATCTCCGCCACTGTCGTCTCAGATGGCAGTGCATGGTATATAATTTAAAGTAACGACTTATGGCATATTTACCACCCGGCGGCGGAAGAATGAATGTAACCATCGGCGGCAACACTGCCGGCGTTGGTTCGCTCATTTCTACGGGTACTCTGGCACTGGCTGGCGGTAACAACATCCAACTAAGCCAAAACGGTGCTAACGGGATTACCATTAACGGTGCATCTGCTGGCTCGAACACCTTCGGTATGAGTAACCTGGGTAACACCAGTGGTACCACCGGTGTGGTATCAGGCAGCGCAATGCGATTTGCCTTTGCCGGTGGTAATAATGTTACGCTCAACCAAAGCCTCAATGGCTCATCGGGGACAATTACCATTATTGCGCCAAATTCATCCAGCTTGTCGGCGACCGGTATCGTCAGTCTTTCGGCCAATGGCAGTACGCTGAGCATCGGTGCTCCGGCGTTTTCTGCTGGCATGAGCTCTAGTACCTACGGCGGTGCAACTGGCGGAACTTCTGGTACGGCAAGTAACCAGGTGGTAATAGCTGCCGGAAGCAATATCACGCTCAGCCAGTCGACAGGCGCAGGTGGCAATACGCTTGCAATTTATGGACCAAACGCCCTCACTTCTCAAAGCAACCAAGCACTGTCGGGTTCAAATGGCTCAATCGCTTTCCAGACTGCTACGCTCGGCAACTTAAACGGTCTGAGTTTTTACACCTCGAATGGGTCAATGGTCGGTTCGTACACCGTGCCTACTGTCACTAACAGCTCGTTTACCGTTCAGGCGGGCGCTTCCACGCTTTCTAGCGTTAGTCGTATGGCGTTTGGTGACGGAAATGGCATATCTTTTGGCGCATCAACATCTAACAACGGCTCGATTACCATCACAGGCACCGTCGCAACTAACTACGCAGCCAGCAACCACAGCCATGGCAACCCTACCCTTAACCTGACTAACCTGAGCGGCACGACGGCCAGTGCCAGCAACGGCTTAACTCTTTCCTTATCCGCTGCTGCTCCTGGTGGTGGAGCTGGTCTCAGTGCCGGTACGCAATCTGTTAGCACTGGCACAGTCAGCTTCGCAAACAGCAACGGCATCACGTTTGGGATGAGCGGCAGCAACCAGATTACGGCTTCGCACAACGGCATAACCAATCTTAACTTCAGTGCGGGCACAACAAGTAATAACCTCTCGAAAGTAACGTTTGCCGACTCAAACGGTGTGAGCTTCGGCTTGAATGGATCGGCTGTAACCGCAACTGTCGCAACTAACTACGCGGCCAGCAACCACAGCCACGGTAACCCGACGCTTAACCTGACTAACATCAGTGGTACTACCGCCAGTGCAAGCAATGGGTTTACCCTGTCGCTGTCGGCCGCCGCACCGGGCGCGGGTGGTGGTATAGCACTTTCGGCTAGTAACAGCGCGTTCACCAGTGGCACCGTGAGCCTGGCGAACGCTGGTGGCGCACTTACCATTGGCACCGCTGCGCAGCAGATTAACTTTGCGGTACCACAAACTTCGAGCATATCGGCCACTGGCGCTGTGAGCGTTTCATTGAGCGGCTCAACTATAAGTATTGGCGCGCCGGCCTTTTCTGCAGGCCTTAGCAACATTGGTAACACTACTGGCACAAGCGGAATGCAAACTAATCGAGTCGTCTTTGCTGGTGGCAACAACATCAACCTCTCCCAGTCGAACGATGCAAACGGAGCTACAATCACCATATCTGGCAGTGGTGGTGGCGGTGTTGGCCTAGCAAACTCGCAAACTACGTACACTTCTGGGAATGTTAACCTGCTTGAGGGCGGTGGGGCGATTACAATCGCGTCGAGTGCGGGCGGGCAGTCATTCAAGGTATCTGTTCCTGCCGTCTCGAGTCTTGTCGGCACGAATGGCATCAGCGTCTCGACCGCGGGCAGCACTATCAGTATCGACGGCGCCGGCCTGAGCACGCTTGCTGGTGGTGCGACGTATTCCTACTACAATCCACAGGATGCGTATCTGCAGGTTACTGGTCAGCAAGGCCAAGGGTCGTTGCACATTCAACCAACCCCGGCACCAAACGTTTCGTTCGACCGTTTTGTCTTCCCTATTAACTTCAGTGGCTCTTCTAACTCTACTGGTTCAATCACTATGTCGATGTGGGCGGGTATTTACACCCGTAACGTATCGACGCTGTCGCTATCGACAAGCTTTTCGACATCGCAAGGTATTACTCACTCAGGTAACGTAAACAGCTCGTTAAACAACGGACAAAAGCTATTCACGATGGGCGCCACGGGATCATTGTCAGAGGGTCAATACTATGTCGGTATCCTATCACGAACCACCTCTGGTGGAGGTAACGCTTCAATATCCCAAATGCTCGCCTCACAGCTCAACTCAGCCTTTGCTGGTATCTGGGGCGTATCCTCGGCGGCCACAAACCAGTTCACGCGGGGATTGGGTGTATACACGGCATCCACGTCGGCCATGCCGAACTCAATCGCTTTCTCACAATTAAACGGGACAGCCACTTTGGTGCTAAGGCAACCCCTGTTTTACGTAATTAACGGCACCGTATAGGTAAAAACATGCGAACAGGAAACTGGACAGCACAATATACTATCAATGCAGCCTCTGCAGCGGTAGCAACATTCACCAACATGCCGGCTGCGGATGCTTTTTTATTCAGCTCGACGCGTCATATTGTTTTGGCGGACTTGTCGGGTATGACCTATGTACGCCTAAAAGTGAACAAACAAACAACCGCCGCTACAAGTGGTGCCAAGCTAACACTACGCTACTCACCCACCTTTAGCACCGTGGTCTCCGACTACATAGACATCGGCATAACAGAGGTTTCGGTGGGTGTCGACGTTGTCAACCAATATCTTACAAGCAGCTGGGTAGAGATTGACTCTACTGCCTTATGCTACGAAGATGTCTACCTTGCAGTGGTTGGTTCTGGAGGCAATGGCACACTCGATCCAACATTTGGCAACATAAGTGTCAGTTTTTGCTGAGGTGTATTAGATGGCACTACAAATTGATTTTATCGCGGAAGCAAGGGAGTCATACTCCCCCACTGTGCCTACTGTCTCCGAAGCATTTACTCCTGCGGATAATACTCTACTCGTAGTACTAATAGCGGCAGAAGTTGCCGCGAGCGCTACCGAATACATGTCGATCAGTGGCGGCTCTCTGACCTGGACGCGAAGGGTACACAAATCACCCCGCAGTACGTCGACAGGTGGAGCTAGCCCTATTCTTGGCTCGGCAGAGATCTGGACCGCCTACGCCACCACCTCGCCTGGTTCCATAACCGTGACATTTACACCGAATGCTGATGTATATTCCTACGTTGCTCAAGTTGCAATATTTAGTGGCAGCGAAGGCAGCCGGCTAACAGGTCAGCTGGGTGCCGTCAGTACCCCCATCGGTGGCAGCTCGTTCACTGACATTACCCTTGGAGGCATCAGCCCCGGCTCATACGTATTCGCAACTGCCATTGATATCGCCCAGGCTGGCATACCGGATTATGGGACAGGCCAGACTGCAAACTGGAACACGACCCTGCAGCGTATGTGGCAGACAACGAGTGTAACTGCAGCTGGTGATGTCCGCATGTACATGACAGCTCCCGCCAACCAATCAATAAATCTCTGCGCCATTGAAATAAAAGCCGCACGTGGTGGTGGTGGTGCGGGCGCCTGGCTTGGCTAGACTACCCCCGGTTTAACGTATGCAGTATAGTGGTATATTAAGAATGGGAAATCCTCAACTACTCATGGTAAATAAGACGTATACGCTTAATCCCAGCGATTGGATAACAGCATGAACGGCGTAGTAATCTTATGGCAATAGCATTTAAAACTAGCGGGCGCGCTCAATTCGATACCCCGGCCGCTAGTAGCATAAATATCGCGTTTGACTTGAGCAATACTGCCGGCTCGTTGTTAGTAGCCGGTATTTCGTGGTCCTCGGGAGGTCTTGGGAACGCGCCAACATCCGTTACTGACACCCGGGGTAATTCTTGGACGCTTTACTCCACCCCCGTCTACGATAGCCCGAATGCTCAAGGCCTAACCTTCGCTTACGCCGTCAACTGCGCAGCAGGAGCCAACACAGTTACCGTTAATTACGGCACAGCGTCAGACTATCAACGAGTAACCGTTGCCGAGTATTCCGGAGTTGCAACCAGCAGTCCAATCGACATTGTAGCCAGTAATGTGGCCGCCAACACCAACGCAACAGACAATGTCACCTCTACCGCAGCCACTACCACCGTAAATGGCGACCTGATATGGGGACATTCGCAAAAAGATAACGGCTTTGTCACACAAGCCCCCGGTACTGGTTTTACGCAGCGCGAATATTTAGCCAGCGATTACTTAGCCGAAGACCTCATCCAAGCAACTGCCGGATCAATCGCTGCTACGTGGACCTATAATGTTGCCTCGAACTATTTAGCCTTTATGGTCGCATTCAAAGCGCAAGCCACAGCTACCACCTATCCCATTTATTGGTACAAAGGATAATATGGAGTGGGTATTTATAACCATGGGGTCAGCTAAACGAGTACAAAACTTATGGCGATAGCATTTAGAACCGAATCACATACAATGGGCGTCGGCGCATCGGTAGTTGCTACCGAGCCCTCTGGCACGGTCCAAAACGATGTCATGATTGCAACCTTTTTGGCTGATGCCGGAAGCGCGGTATTCACTATACCCGCTGGCTGGACATCACTCTATAGTGGAACCTCCCCCAACCCCAATTTTAAATATAATGTTTGCTACATCGTGCGCGGTTCCAGTGCACCATCACTAACCTTTAGTCTCACCGGGTCATCCTTTTATCGTGAGGTGTTTATACTAAGCTTTTCTGGAGCTAATACTAGCGGTCCAATCAATACTTCGGCACAGGCAGCAGCATCTAGGGGCACTACTACTAATCCTGACGCCCCGGCGGTAACGTCTACGGTTTCAAATACCCTTGCGGTAGCTATCGGCATGAACTGGGGTGGCTCAGACAGTGGATCGGCCTGGGGAGCACCGGCGGGTTACACTATCCGTTCCGACAATACGCCCACCAACGACACTGTGGTAGCTACAAAAGCCCTTACTACCATCACATCCGAGAACCCAGCGGCGTTCACTGGTGTGACCGCCGGGACAAATGACCTATGGGCCGCGACCATTTTACTGCAAGAGGCGATAGCATTTAGAAATAAAACATACATTCGTGGCACTGGTACCAGTGCAGTGGGTACTGAACCAGCTGGCACGGTCCAGAATGATGTATTAGTCGCCTTTTATACCACCGACGGGGTTACAACAAGCCTCGGTGTACCAACAGGCTGGACAGCCCTAAGTAGTGGTGTTACCGTTACGCCACAACAGAATTATCTAGTCTGCTACATCGTTCGTGGGGCTTCGGCACCCTCGCTTACCTTTACGCATGTCGGTAGTATTTACCGCGAGCTACATATCCTTGGTTTTTCTGGCGTCGACACAACGAATCCGATTGATGCATTCGAAACTGTGCCGAGCACCACTGCTGTCGGCAATAACCCTAACCCCCCTGCAGCCATTGCAAATTCGAGTGCCTCGATGGCGTTAGCCTTAGGGTACACTTTTTCGGGTTCCGACACCGGCGGGTATGGGGCACCGAGTGGGTACAGCGTAATCAGCGACAACACTGCGGGTAATGACCTGGTAGTTGCCTCGAAACTCCTCAGTAGCGCTGGCTCAGAAAATCCGGCAGCATTCACTAACACCGTCGCAAACAATGGCGACAACTGGGCCGCAACATTACTACTTGCCCCATCAGGTGTTAGCGCTCCCACTGCTGGCCCCGTTCTTGTCAGTGAGTACGAATCAGGGTGGGCGGTTAATACTTCGCCCAAAACCGTCACTGTCACGGTCGACAGCACCAGCGACGTATTGGTTGTCACCGGGGTGTCATCAAATTCGAACACAACCATTAGTACACCCACGGGAGGCACTGGCTTTAGCTGGACCCTCGAACAATCAGATACTACAGCGAACTACAGCGGGACGTATGTTTGGACAGCAACAAACATATCACCCCAGACATTTACGCTAAGTGTAGCGTCGGGTGGAGCTGGCAACGAGTACGGCTTTAGCGTAATGAAATTTGCGAATGCAGTTGTAGGCGCATCGGCAAAATCCCAAGGCGCTAGCGGTGCCCCAAGCGTGAACTTACTCACCACGCAAGCTAACTCAGCCATCGTAGTCGCCACCAACGACTTTCTCGCGAGCAACGCTGCATACACTTGGCGGACCAACGCAGGCGCTCTCAGCGAGCAAACCTACGCATATATGACGGGCTTTATGACCACTTTTATCGGTGTCCATGAAAATGCAGGGGCAATCAACACCTATGCCGTGGGTTTATCGGCGCCTTCTAACCTTAAATACAATATTTTGGCCTTGGAGATAAAGGGGGTGGCGTCTAGCCCTTATCTCGTCGCCTGGATAAGAGCGTGAACGGCGTAGTAATCTTATGGCAATAGCATTTAGAAACGAATCACAAGTAATCGGTATCGGTACAAGCGCAGTTGGTACTGAACCGACTGGTACTGTGCAAGATGATGTGTTGCTCGCGTGATTTCTTCTACGGCGATGTACATGGATAATGTAGCCCGTTCGGACACAGGATACACGCAGCCAGATGTACCTACCTGTGTGTTCGCCTGGTACGGAGTGTAAGAAAAATGTATAGTATTACAGAACATGGGAACTCCACAGATACTCGTACCTGATAATGCTGGCGTGCATAACGCCAGTGACTATTCGACGCGGCTCGAAAAAGAAAAGACCTACCGCGACCTGTCGACCATTATTGTCTGTCCTACCCGCGGCATGATCCCCGCGCGTATCGTCCAGAGCTGGCAAGGGCTTATTCGCCCGATGAATCAAAAAGTGCTTGGGCCCCTGTTCATGGAAGGCATGGAAGTGGGCGAAGCCTATAACCAAGTTATCAAGATGATCCTCGAGAACCCTGATCTCGCAAACTTCAAATTTATCCTGACCCTCGAAGAAGACAATGCCCCACCGGCCGACGGCCTGGTAAAACTATACGAATCTATCGACGAATACGATGCGGTTGGTGGCTTGTACTGGACCAAGGGCGAGGGCGGCCAACCGATGTGCTACGGCAACCCCGCTGTCATGCCACTCAACTTTATCCCTCAGATTCCTCAGCCCGACGCCATCACTCCTTGTAACGGCTTAGGGATGGGCTTTACCCTGTTCCGTATGGAAATGCTCAAAGACAGCCGTTTCGATTACGGCAACTGGTTCAAGACCAAACAAGAGGTAGTTCCCGGCGGTGGCGCCCAGGTTTTCACGCAAGACCTGTGGTTCTTCCAGCATGCCCGCGAGTACGGATACAAATTTGCTTGTGATTCACGGGTAAAAGTCGGTCATTACGATGCAACTAGTCAGATTATGTGGTAAAGGAGAAAACCCAGATGGCAACCAAGAAACAATCAGTTCCGAAAGCTCCAAAGGCACCCAAAGAAGATAAGCCTTTCAAGCTATCACTGGCCTGCGGTGACAACAAACCCGAGGGCTTTTATGGCGTTGATATCGCCAAAACTAGCTCGACCGATTACGTACAGGATTTGTTCAAGTTCCCGTGGACACAGTTTAAAGACAACTCGGTAGACGAAATTGAGTGTTCGCACTTTGTAGAGCACATCCCCCACGGTAACGGCTACGAAGACACGTTTTTTAAATTCTTCGATGAGATCCACCGTATTCTAAAACCAGCCGAGTTCGACCCAGCAAACCCCAACATACCCCTAAAGGGTTTTATGAACATCGTCTGCCCCTACTACTCCAGCATGCGTGCCTGGCAAGACCCAACCCATATGCGCGCTATCTCTGAGGCCAGTTTCTTGTACCTAAACAAGCAGTGGCGTATCGACAACAAACTCGACCACTACGACGTAACCTGCGACTTCGACTTTAGCTACGGCTACGTGTTGACCCCAGAATGGCAAACTCGCAGCCAAGAATCCCAAGCCTTTGCCATGAAGCACTACATTAATGTCATTAGTGACATCCAAGTAATGCTCGTTAAGCGTTCGTAGGACGCTGTATGCTGCGCAGCCGATTGCTTTCTGCACTCTTGCTCGTTAGCGTACTGTTTGCCAGTGTCGGCCCTGCCGCTGCGGCGTCCGCCAAAAACAAGGGCCTACTTATCTCACCGCTCAAGTCATATGCAGCCATGGATGCTGGAACCCAAAAAAGCAGCAACTTTACCGTCGCTAACCTGACCGAAAAGCCCATTACGGTTGATTTGTCGCTCAAACAATTCTCGGTCAGCGACTACGCCTATAACTTCAAATTTACTGAGCCTGGCAACAAATGGCTGGCAATCCAAACAAAGTCCGTGCTGTTGCAACCAAGCGAGAATAAAAAAATCGCCTACATCATAACTGTACCGGCCGCGAGCGCCCCGGGCGGCTACTATTACACGCTGTTTGCCAGTGCTAATTTGTCGACCGACGGCCTAGCCAGCACCGTGCGCGCTGCCAGTTTGCTTTACCTGACCGTCAATGGCAAGCTCATCCAAACCAGCAAGCCGGTGCGTAGCCATATGAGCCACTTCGCCTATAAAAGCGACATTCCGTACTCCATAGACGTAAAAAACACCGGCAACGTGCACTACTTTGCCTACTTTTCGGGACATCTGAGCGGGTTCCTCATGCATACCACCCCTGTCGGTACGAGCCACTTATTACTCCCCGGAACAACCCGTCATGTCGGCGCAACCATTCCGGCACCTTTTTTGCCCGGAATTTATAAAGCCCGCTACGGCTACAAAACCGATAGCGGGGCAACGTTTATGAACTCGACATACTTGCTATTTGTCCCACCATGGTCGGTGGCAGCCGTGTTACTCCTCGTTTTTGCCCTGTACAGAGTGCGAGTACACCGAAAAAAACGAACAATTAAAGAAGGCTAGTCGTTTTCGGCAACAGCCGTATAGACAACAGATACGGTGTAGCTACCGGCGCCCTTGGTAATATCGGTGAGCACGGCGTATTTGACGGTAGTATTGTCACCACTTTTCGAGGGACCGGTAGTGTCTTTGATTAGACTGGGCGAGGTGGTCATACCAAGGTAATTAGTCGAACCGTCGGTGTTATAGCCCCAGGTATTTACGGCGAGCGATCCAGCCGTGGTGTTACCACTGGCCGGAATGGTTTCCCCGGCGTACGTCATAGTCGTGCTGCCTGGACTGTAGGCATACAGTTTATACCCCACAACATCGGTAGAAGTCACGGTAATGGTGTGCGACCCACTGCCGCTAAAGGTCCCGCCACTCGGCGTGAGGTTGAGTGACACGTTGCCACCGAGAGCAATCGACAAACTGGTCGCCGAACCAAATGGCACATCAGCACCAAACACCCCTTGTCCAAAGGGCGATGCCGCTACCGTCGACGAGAAGCTTGCACAAAATATACCCACGAGCAGTAGCAACAGCGGTCGCTGTAGTGCCCGAGCAGATTTTGTAAGCATATGCATAGTATAGCAAGCCCGCGTATAATGCGCCTGTTTACGCTATAATGCTTATGTAATGGACTCCTATAAACGACTGAATTACTATCGTTTACGTGCCCAAGAGGTGGGCGAACAACTTCGTAGTAGCCCGGCTGGTCTCACGGCCGTCGAAGCACGCCATCGCTCCGAACAGCACGGTCTTAACACCTTACGACGCGTCCACCACGAGCTGCGTATCACGACCTTCTTGCGTCAGTTTAAAAGCTTATTCGTCGTAATTCTGCTTATTAGCAGCGCTTTTGCCATTTATCTACACGATGGCAAGACGGCGACTATTTTGTTGCTCATCGCCCTCATGAACGCAGCGGTCGGCTATTTTCAGGAACACAAGGCCGAGACATTACTCGAAAACCTCGAGCAGTTGCTTGTTCCCCGCTGTAAAGTGTTGCGCGACGGCAAACTACAAGATATTGATTCAACCAATCTCGTCCTGGGCGACGTCGTATATATCGAATCGGGCGATTCCGTACCAGCCGATCTGCGCGTCTTAGACGAAGCCGAACTCAGCACCAACGACTTTGCCCTTACCGGCGAAAGTGACCCCAGCCGTAAATTTGTCCACCCCATTGATGGCGAAGTACCCCTAGGCAACCGCCACAACCTGGTGTTTATGGGCACCACCGTCGCCACCGGGACGGCCCATGGCATGGTCATTGCCACCGGCATGCACACCGAGCTCGGACGTATTGCTTCGCTGAGCCAAGGCACCAAAACGATGCCTCGCCCTTGCAAAAAGAAATGAATCATTTGGCGACCCGACTGACACAAGGCACCCTACTGCTGGCTGTCTTTTTGACGCTGATTGCCCTAAAGGCCCACCTCGGCGTCCACGATTCCCTGCTGTTTGCAATTGGCATTGCAGCCGCCATGATCCCGAATGGCCTGATTGCCGAGGTTAACATCACCCTCGCACAAACCGCCAGCCGAATGGCCAAGGCGCGGGCACTCGTCAAAAAACTATCGGCTGTCGAAACCCTGGGTGCGACCGATATTATCCTCACCGACAAAACCGGCACGCTGACTAAAAACGAAATGACAGTCAAGGAAATCCTGATTGGCAAAACGGCTTACGACATCAGTGGTACGGGCTACGAAACTAATGGCAGCGTGCTGGGGCACACCGGCAAGTCGCTCGCCAAAACCAAGCTCAAGGATATGTCGCTGTTTTTCACGGCAGCCGCGCTGGCCAGCAACGCCAAGGTAAATGCGCCCGACGACAATCACCCTACCTGGTATGTGCTGGGTGACCCCACAGAAGGTGCACTCATCACCCTGGCCCGCAAAAGCGGCCTGGATATCGAGAAGCTAGAAGCCAAACATGTTGAAATAAAAGAATTCCAGTTCGACTCAGCGCGCAAGCTTATGAGCTCGGTGCGCAGTTACGGCAACCAGACATTTGTTTTTGTTAAAGGCGCACCAGAGAGTATTTTGGCCCGCAGTACCGATATCTGGGACCACGGTCATGTGCGCACATTAGACAAAGGCGACCGCACGTCGTTTGCGAAATACAACGAAAACCAAGCTAGTAGTGCGCTGCGCAACCTGGGCCTCGCCTACCGAGTGCTGCCCGCCGGCATGGACCTCGATAATCTGTCGATGGAACAGGTCGAGAAAGACCTGACTTTCTTAGGTATGGTGTCCATGCAGGACCCGTTACGCGAGCAAGTTCCGGCGGCCATGAAGGCGGCTGCCCGCGCGCATGTGAGTGTTTCGATAATCACCGGCGACTACCCCGCCACCGCCCAAGCGATTGCCTCTCAGGCGCACCTTAGCCCTGATGATATTACGGTAATACTCGGCGAAGAACTGAGTGGTTTGGCCGACAGCCAGATACTACAGCTCATCGATCGTGGCGGCGCAGTCTTCTCGCGTGTCGCCCCCGAAGACAAATTACGTATCGTAGAGATTGCCAAAGCCAGCGGTCGCATCGTGGCAGTTACCGGCGACGGTATTAACGATGCTCCGGCTCTCAAGCGTGCCGATATCGGGGTCGCTATGGGCAAAACCGGTACCGACGTCGCCAAAGATGCCGCCGACATTGTGCTCCTGGACGATAGTTTCGATACGCTGGTGGGCGCCATCGAGCAAGGCCGCCTGACGTTCCATAACATCAAAAAAGCCGCCCGCTGTGCCCTTACTGACAACGCCGGCGAACTTATCGTCATCCTGATCAGCCTCCTCGGTGTCACGCTGTTCCATGTCCCCATGGCTATCACTGCCATTCAGATCCTGGCCATCGACATCATTGCCGAGATGTTCCCTATTACTGCATTAGGGTGGGACAAAGCACAGCACCGCCTTATGAGCGACAAGCCTCGAAAACTCAAAGATCATATTCTCAACAAGGTAGCCCTGCGCGAGTTTGCACTCTTCGGCCTACTGTCCGCTCTGCTGGCGTATGGCAACTTCCTGTTCTACTTTGTCCGCCAGGGCCTCAGCCCAGTCCATATAGACGTCACAAGCAGCCTGTACGCCCACGCCACCATCCTCACCTACCTCACGATCGTACTTTGCCAGTTTATAAATCTTTTGCTCGTTCGTAGCGACGCTCACGAGAAGTTCTTTACCAGCTACTTGTGGAGTAACAAAAAGTTGCTGCTAGCCTTTGCCTTTTCGTTCTTTGCCATCTTGAACGTTATTTATAACCCACTGGTGCAGCCGTACTTCAACGCTGGACCACTCAGTATCGGCGACTGGCTGACAGCAGTCGTAGCGGCCGGTATCTACCTTGGAGTACGCCTTATCCAGCGCCACACCCGCAAACACACTCGTCACGAAGTCATAAAATTGCACCGCAAAATCCACGGCCACGCTTCCCCCGCCAGGATTTAGGGCTTGAGCTGGTTCATTTGCTCGCTGTACCACTCTGGTAGTTCAGCGATGCCGTAATACGGCGCGTGGCTACCCGAAACATACTCAGAGAGTGGGTCACCCTTGCCGTAATGCCAAATTTCGTTCGGGTTTACCTGTAAACCCGCTTTAGTCATAGCCCAGTAGAGCACTCGACGGCCGATTACGATTTCACTGGCCTGCGGAGCAACTTCGGCTTGTTCTTCAATGTTTTCGATATCACTTTCGCCCGGTGTCAGGTGGTATGCTTCATGAAAATCAGGATACGCTGTGCCTTTGATGGCACCACCTTTGTGTCCTCTATCGAACGCTTCGCCTGTCTCTAAGTTGATAAGCGCCACATCGACGGCACCGCCCGTTAAATGAGGTGTCGGGGTTGCATTTTTATTAGGTCGGGCAACATATTTGGGCAATTCAATAGCGAGCTGCTCGTCGGTGATACCAGGATTCATTTTTTTTAAGATCATTGGCCATGCGACATCATACGCAAATTCTTGTACCTCCAGCGGCCGTAAAGCATCGTCAATACGGATATGTGCCGGAGCACCCAGAACATCGCGCACATCAGGATCGGTACGCAAAAGTTCGTCGGTGCGAATGAGCCGGCACGCCACATCAAGCCGGACCAATGGCGCATCAGGTACCCCAGGTAATCGCTCGCCGGTCATGCTGTTAGGTTTCGAGTAGTAGCTACTGGCGTCTTCAAAACCGAACTCAGGTTCACGTGGATCAACTAAAGGATCGTCATACAAAGGATGTTCGGTATCAATCTGGTAGCGAATGTCATAGCCACTCTTGTGTTGGCGAAGTTCAGTGAAGTTAGGAATTGGCTCAAAGCTAGAACGTTCTATCATAGATATACTATACTGCTTTTGCTACGTTTGTCAATGGATGCATTAATCAGAGCGGGAGGAAATCTTTGAGATGAGCAGCTAGGGTTTCAGGGCTAGCAAACTCATTAACGATGGTTACGTCTGCGCGGTCTTTGACAGCGCTCATATCTAAGGTAGCTATGTCGCCGCTGGCATGCATTTCAGCCTGCTCTTCTGCCAGAAATTGCTCAAACGACTTATCATCCTCTTCGGCACGGTCGCGAGTAGAGGCATTGGCTTGAATACGGTCGTAACGAACATGTGCATCAGCATCGAGCCAGAGCACTGTGCCGCCAAATTCGTGTATTCGGTCGGCTTCACCAGGGTTACGCAGGCTGGCAATCGCCAGTCCTTTATAAGATTCCGGGAGTTCTTTGTAGTGCTCGACAGCCTTGTCGATGAGCACGCCCAGCCCACTTTCACGGCGCCACTCGGCGCTAATACTCCGTAAAACTTCGCGTTCGACGGGCTGGCCACGTTTACGGGCTTCGGCGCGTAGTAAATCAGTTACGGAAATAAAATAGTAGCCAAATTGATTGGCCAAAATATGCCCAATGGTGTCCTTACCCGAGCCATTACTCCCCGAAATCCCAATAATTTGTGTATTTTCCATCCCTGCTAGTATACCAGCTGCCAAGATTAAACTTTGGTAACATAATTGACAAATGAGCATTATGGTTGTATTTTTAACAGATGAAAATATCTGTTGGCAAAGTCAACATCGGCGAAGCACTTCCTGAAGATTGCGAACTGACAGCTACAGCTGTTATTGGGTCAGGGTCATACAACAGATGTACGACTCGCGCCTCAAGTTTTGACTGCCGGCAATGCGGTTCACAAGCATTAGCTGGTGTACGACTCGTAACTAACGAATATATGGAAGGCCCGAGCCTTCTGGACACAATTGCTCGTGGTAAGACAGAAATCGCGTCAATGATTGGCCATTGTCCTCGCACAGACGACAAACCTACAGATCAATAAATTATTATAACGGAGTAGGCATATGCACGAGCAAGCACCAAACCCAAATGACCTCATGAGGCAGATGGATCATGCGCTGCAGTACGGAACAACTGAATCTTTGGCAGCGCTAATCGATGAGGGCATAAGCGTAGACCAGACAGATTTTGCAGGAAGAACAGCTCTCATGATAAAGACAGCTACCGGCAAAACCGCTGCCGTAGAAATGTTACTTAGCCGCGGAGCCAATGTGAACGCTATATACGAACATCACGGCAGAATACCGAATACGGCACTCGATGCGGCTCGCCAAACTGGTCATACTGAAATAGCAGCACTCCTAGAATCTCTTGGTGCAAAAACTGGAAAAGAAATCGCTCTTGAGCAGGTAGCCCGAGAGTCCTAATGATTATGTAAAGACTCGGATTCACTCCGAGTCTTTACATTCATATTCAGGAAAGAGCAGCCCGAGTTTTGGCCATTCCAAAACCCGGCGCGATGAGAGAACCTATCTCGGTTCTCTCATTACCCCTTGATGTAGTCGTGTAGCTTCTTGGCGTCGCGGTGCTTGCGCAGTTTGGCGAGCGCTTTGGCTTCTATCTGGCGAATACGTTCGCGGGTGACGCTGAACTCTTGGCCCACTTCTTCTAGGGTGTGGCTTTTGCCGTCCTCGAGGCCAAAACGGAGCTTGATAATTTTTTGTTCGCGCTCGGTAAGCGCACCAAGCATGTCCTTGACCTGCTCTTTGAGGAGCTGGTTAGTAGCGGATTCCTCGGGGGAAACGGTGTCTTCGTCTTCGATAAAGTCAGCCAGAACGCTGTCTTCTTCGTCGTCACGAATTGAGGCATCAAGGCTAGAAATGTCCTGCTTGATCTTCATAATGTGTTCGACTTTTTCGACTTCGATTTCCATTTCTTTAGCGATTTCTTCGTTGGATGGTTCACGGTTGAGCTCTTGGGTTAAGCGGCGCTGGGTACGAAGGAGCTTATTGATGGTTTCCACCATGTGCACAGGGATACGAATTGTACGAGCCTGATCGGCAATGGCACGGGTAATAGCCTGGCGAATCCACCAAGTCGCGTAGGTACTAAACTTAAAGCCCTTGTCCGGGTCAAACTTTTCGACAGCTCGGAGCAGGCCAGTGTTACCTTCTTGGATAAGGTCGAGCAGGTCGAGCCCACGACCAACGTAGCGCTTGGCAATCGAAACAACCAGACGCATGTTAGCTTCGGCCATTTCGTGTTTTGCTTTTCCGTCGCCAGCAACCACTCGCTGTGCGAGGGCTAGTTCTTCTTCGGAAGAAAGGAGTGGGATTTTACCAATTTCACGCAGGTACAAACGAACCGAGTCGTCGGCAACGTCGTCGTCGAGATACACAGGGGCGGTGCTGAGTGCTTCTTCTTCGGCGGATTCTTCTTCGACCCATTCGGCGCTAAATTCTTCTGCAATTGGGTCGGTGGTGGTAATCTCGATACTTGCATCGGCCAGTTCGGTGTACAGCGAATCGAGCATCTCGGTGTTTTCGGGTGCTTCTGGGATGGCTGCAAAAATAGTCTTTTGGTCAATGTGGCCGTCTTTTTTAGCTTGTTCAAACAACTGCGCTTTTGCGGCTGCGTAGTCTACCTGTGCGGTTTTGTTGTCGTCGTTATTCTTCTTGCCTTTAGGCATTAGGGCCTCCTTTAACGTGATTGAGTAGATTATCGAGTTCTTTTACTTCTTCTAGCAACGCAGTTATCGACGCATCATCGGCGTCAGCTAACCTTGCTACAACATGTTTCTTTTGGTGTTTGACATATTGTTCCACCACGCGAGCCTGCAATCGAGCCGCTTCGTATTGAAGTTCGGTAAACTCGAGACCTTGGTAGAGTTCCTCGTACTGTAATAGAATAATTTTAACATAATCTCCTATGGGCTTCAAGGCGGCGGCTGTTTCTGGCTTGCCGTCGAAATCCTCGTGCGCCTTCAAAAACTCGAGCAGTGTGCGCGAATCGTCGTTACTGATCATGTCGGCGGTAATGAGTCCTAGGTATTCGCGCAGTTTTGGCTGTAAGAGCATCAGGGCGAGGAAATGATCCTGAGTCTTGGTGTATTCGAGTTCCTGGCGATCTATAACAACAGGCGTGGTGTTCGCCGGCTTTCTGAGTGGTTTCTGCTCGGCAGCTTCGGTTTGGTATAACTTTTGGATCAGCGCTTCTTTGCTTACGCCCATAATGTCGGCAATTTTGAGTACATAATGATCTTGCTCGACGCTGTCTTTTAAGGCACGCACCACGGGCAGCAACACATCGCTAAATTCACGCTTGCCCTGGGCGCCGGTAATATCCAGGAGCTTTTCGTAACGTTCAATCAACCAATCCAGAGCGTATTTGTTGGTTTCCAGCGCGTGTACCCACAGTTTTGGATCTTTTTTTATAAGTTCGTCGGGGTCTTTGCCACTCGGAATATCGATAATGCTTAAGGACACACCGACTTTACTGGCAATGGGTATGGCCCGCTCGGTGGCCGCAATGCCCGCCTTGTCGGCGTCAAAACTGAGGCGAATATCGCCCGTAAAGCGGCTGAGTGCCTTCAAGTTTGGCTCGGTGAGGGCTGTACCAGCGGTAGCTACTACCTGTTTTACGCCTACCTGGTGGCTAGCAATAACATCCAGGTTTCCTTCTACCAGCACTACAAATTTACTCTTGCGAATAGCTTCCTTGGCGTGGTTGAGGCCGTATACATGTCGACTTTTGTCGTATAGCACTGTTTGCGGCGTATTGATATATTTGGGCGCCTCTTTTATATCTTCGAGCAAGCGTGCCGTAAAGCCAATTACCTTGCCCTGCGGATCTTGCAGCGGAATCATCAAGCGGCCGCGAAACATGTCGGCTACACCGCGGTAACGCTGCGCCGTTAGGCCGGCGGCGGCAAGTTCTTCGTCGCTAAAACCTTTGCTTTTAGCATAATCGACCAGAGCGGTACCGTTGTTGGGCGAGTAGCCCAGGCGCCACTGCAGCGCGGTTTCTTTACTAAATTTGCGCGTGCCCAGCACATATTCCAGCGCAACTTTGTTTTGGCTAAACTGCACCTGGTAAAACTTGGCCGCCATATCCAGCAGCTCGTACAGCCGTTCTTTTTTAGGGCCTTTATAGCCTGAGCCTTTAGTGCGATATTGCTCCAAATCGACGCCGGCTTTACGCGCCAGTAGCTCGAGAGCAGCCTTAAAATCCAGACCTTCCATCTCCATAACAAAGCTAAAAACATTGCCACCGCGGCCACTGCTAAAGTCGTGCCATATCTGTTTTTCGGGGCTTACCACAAAGCTCGGCGTGCGTTCGCTGGTAAATGGGCTCAGCCCCTTAAAGTTCCGGCCGGCGCGCTTAAGTTGGACGTATTCGCTGATAACGTCCTCAATATTAATCCGCGCCTTGACCTCTTCTATCCCGTCCATCTACCCCTATTGTACCCTAGAAAGATATAGCCGCTAATCGACAGCACGCTTGTGTGCGTTTTCTTCGATTGGTGGCGCAATGGTTGCGTGCATTTCCTCATCAAGTAACAGGCTAGCAACTTCTTGAGTAAAATGTCTTCTGGCTAATATACCTACCTCGTACCTTACCGCGAATGCACCCAGCACCGGACATGCATCAATAACCTCACGTTTTCGAAAAAGTCCCTCGATTTTTGTAGTAGGACCGTCGCAGAACGTGATCTTACTTTTAAAATAATCCATGACATTTTCAGGAGTGAAATCTTCAGGCACGCGTATTGGCCAGGAAGAATTACCCAACTTATCAGCTACCATTCCTACAAGCATTACACCACTACGAGTAACAGGCCCCTGACCCATAAAGGCTCTGGCGGTCTCTTTAATTCCAGACACACAACCGAATTCAATGTCTTGATTAGTGCGAGGACTCATCGGACACTGCTCACAAAATTTTGTCATGACGATAGTTTACACCTAGATTATACGGATGCAAGCAGTAGCGGTTTGTATCTGTAATCTGGTAGACTATGCACAAGATGCAACCGCAACAACCCTATTACCAACCTCCTGCTACGCCAGGTCCCGATAACACAGGTCAGTACGACTTTATCGTTAACAATAACGTGCCTTCAAAGCGACCAGCCTCAAAGAATATGTTGCTCGTTGTAGTGGGCGCCGCGGTTCTGGTAATTGTCCTCGCCTGGATCATCCTCAGTCTTGCCTTCGGCGGTAGCAGCAGCGCAACGGCTCCGCTCGTCACTATTGCCCAGGAGCAGACCGAAATCGTCCGTATCGCAAAACTCGCCGACGATTCAAGCCACCTTTCGTCACAGGATACACGTAACTTTTCTAAGACAACCCGGCTCACGGTTGGCAGCGACCAAGCGAAACTCGTGGCCTTTTTGGCCAAAAATGGCAAAAAGTTGAACGAAAAACAGCTTGCGGGCAAGCAGAGCGCCACGACCGATGCTGCTCTCGATGCCGCTGCCACCAGTGGTACGTACGACAGCACGCTGGTCAGTACCCTACAGACGCAACTCAAAACATATCAAACGAGTTTACAGCAAGCCTTCACTGGTGCTACGAGTAGCAGTGAAAAAACGCTGCTCAAGGCTGAGTTCGATAACGCTACGCTACTGATTGAGCAAAGCACTCAGCGCAACTAATTTTCTAGGCAGTCACTAGTTGGTACGAGTGATTGACGAGCCCCTGCACTTCTTCCCACGGCAGTTGGCCTGTCAAAATCAAGGTGTTCCAATGCTTTTTATTCAGATGGTACCCGGGCATGACACTTTCGTATTTTTCTCGTAATATCTCGCTCAAAGCTGGGTCACACTTAAGACTTAGCCGCACCGGCAGCTGGGTTTCACTAATGAGTGCGAACATTTTGTCACCCGTTTTATAGACAGCGACGTCTTCGCCAAAGGGATACTCCCGGACGGCATTCGGCATGCTCAATATATAATCTTCGACGACTTTTTTATCCACAATATCTATTTTAATATACTTCCGCCGAAGTTACGATGCCGCTCCGCTTTGCCAATTAACGACGTTCGGGTCAAAACTCTGAATTTCATCAAACTCGATATTAGCAATCATGAGACTTCGTGCTAATTCGGTGCAACTAGCAGACAGTCTCTGCGATAAAATGTCACTCGAGTTACCTGCCAAGTTCTCGGCTACTTCTTCAAGCATAAAAGCATAGGTGCCCGCCTCGGCGCCGTCAATTACTACCCTTAATATTTCTGAATCAAAGTTACACACGTTTGTGTCGTGGCGGATTGGTTCAAGTCCGGCTTCACGTCTGTAGTGGATTCTCTTGAGTGCCGCCCGTTTAAGCACCAACATTTCCTTCGGGTCAAACACAAGTACTCGGTCACGAGATGGACCGAACTTTTCCCTTTCGTTATTAGTTATGGGCTCCACTTCCATCTAATTGCTCCTTTCATTTATGACAGAAGAAGGCTCAGCTTTTTAGCCGAGCCTTCTTCTTGCGCACATTGTCGCACTCGCTCCACCCTAGATATAATCCAGGTACCCATAATTTAGTTATACACTTTAAATTTTATTGGTCAACGCTTATGCTTACTATAAATAACTGAATGCTGTCGACGTCAATCTTTTGTTCGTGGGCGCACTGCTCACGCATCTTGTCCGGCAGGCCCAGCCCATAATCTTCTACAGCTTTTATCCATAGCTCATTCGTACTGCATAAGTTAGCTGTTTCAAAGCAACTTGCGTGTAGGAGTATACTGAGGACTAGTTGAAGAGTTTAGTGAGATTTAGCACTTTATATAAGGAGGGCCACTTTGAGATACACATACCGCCATGGCATACAAAAAGTTAAAAACAAATTTACCCAATTAAGCCTCGTATTTTTGTTGGCAGTAACAGGTATCAGTGGTGCCGCTCCATTATTTGGTTCGCATCATGCCTCTGCATTAACCCCGCACATTAGCTACACGGATGTTGCACTTACAGATTCCGAGCTCGGCAACTGGTCACCCGACCGCACCACCCCATCTGGCGGTTTTAGCTCAGTAACATTCGAGGGACAAACGGCTGCCGAATTGCGCGTCGACAACACACACGCCAGTGCCGACCCAGGGTTCTACCGTACCGAGGGTATTCAGCGTACCATTCCTGCTAG
Organism: Saccharimonadales bacterium (SeqCode); assembly: GCA_039930145.1. Taxonomy (GTDB): domain Bacteria; phylum Patescibacteriota; class Saccharimonadia; order Saccharimonadales; family UBA4665; genus DAIESS01. The sequence continues at coordinate 114,260 of JBDSPW010000007.1, forward strand.
TGATGCTATAAAGGCAAATCTCTATGTAGACGGTTCATGGAGCGGTAAAAGTGTTCGCGCTGGCCTCTGGGGCGTCGCCCACAATGCCTCTAGCGAAATCTCGGCCTACCCTATCGTTGAATTTACTACCGACAACGCGGGCTATACTGGCTGGCGAACTTGGGACGGTGTAAACGGTGGTTGGACAAATTTGTCTATACCTTATACTTCGGACGCCTGGAGCACCATTGAAATTGTTCACAACAATGGCTCAACTAAATTTAACGTTTATATAAACGGTGCACTTGTTGCGACTAACACCGGTGGCGACAGCACAAATCTTAATGCCGTCATTCTTAATAGCTACAACAACGCAACAAACCAGGTCGCAGATAACTATGCAGCGCACTGGAGCGACCTCGGCTATGGTAATGTTACCGGCGCGAGTGTCTCGGCATGCGCAACGACAAGCAGTGTCTTTACCACCGACCTTTCGACATGGGACCGAACTGAAACTCGCTCGGCCGGCCACAATGTCATCGTCCCTACTGGCCTGCACATTTACACTGATGATGCATCATCGAATGCAAAGGCAGCTGGGTACTACGCAACTAACTTCGCATTGTCTACTCTCGGCGATAAAACTATCGCTCAGAGCATCGACTACCAGGCTACTACCGGTACGGCACCAGGCCTCCAGCTCGTTACCGATTTCGACAACGACGGCACGCCAGATGGTATCTTAGTCGGCGAATCAGTCTACGGCAACACATGGTGGCTTTCTAATAGTGCTTCACAATTTGTAAAAGATAACTCCCCTAATACGGGTGGTGGCTACGGTTCAAACTACTTTGGCACCCCAGATCAGTGGCTCAGCTCCTTCCCTGACGC
>JBDSPW010000008.1:0-16518 GCA_039930145.1 Saccharimonadales bacterium (SeqCode)
CTCAATAACATCTTTGTTTATAATGATTCCGTAATCGATGACGACACCCAGTTCGCTGCTAAAAGACTGATCCGCGAAGAGGGCAGAAAGCTCCGATTTATTAGCCGGGGTATGGATATGTATCCCAAGTTTATCGGCAAGCTCCAGAACGGGAACGGCACCTTTATGATACTCGGGCCGTGGCTTGGTAACCACCGCCTCAATGTCGAACGATTCGTGCAGTAAGGCTAACGACTCGGCTGCGACGGGGCCGCTACCAAAGAAGATTATTGTCTTTGATGTCTTTTTCATAATCAAGCGGCTCCAATTTTCCGTCACCCATCAGTTTATAAAATGCTTCCGGGTTATATTTGACATGGTCGATAAACACAATGCCATTGGTGTGATCAATCTCGTGTTGGAAAATGCGCGCCAGGAAGCCTTCGGCAGTGACACGAAACTCTTTGCCATCTTCGTCGATTGCTTTCACACGTACCTTGGTGTGGCGAGGCACTTTGCCGTAGATATCTTTGACGCTCAGACAGCCTTCAAAATCTTCTTCGATAACGCCCTCAAACTTGGTGATCTTTGGGTTAATAAACACCGTAAAGGTGTGGTCATTTTTGTTGTCGTAGTTGTTGCGGACAATGACAATTTTATACAGACGGTCGATTTGTACCGCCGCCAGGGCTACACCGACCTCGTGTTCACGACTTTGATCCCAGCTAATTGTCGCCTCTCGCATCTCGGCGATGACACTCTGAATGCCTTCGGTGATGATACCCACGCGCTCAGATTTTCGACGCAAATGAGGATTCGGCAGCGAGATAATGTCGTCTTTTGTCATTTGCAACGATTATAGCGTATTTTGCGTCCCCAGGCGAGGTTATAACAGATTAATCGGGTCGATATCATAACTCCAACCGGAGCTTGGTAAATCATGGATTACTTCCAGAAGTGCGGCGCGTCTTTTTGCTTTTACGACCAGCTGCCATTCGTATTTACCGGCCTGTTTTTCGTGGAACGAGGGCGCAGGGCCTTCGATAATAATGCCACCATGCGTGGCGAGCAACTGTACGCGCAATTTTTCGGCGGCTGCTTGAGCTGCCTTGGCGGTAGTGCGCTTAATGGTTAACTTGAGCAAGAAAAAGAAGGGCGGAAATCCAAATTTTTCCCGCTCTTGCAGTTCTTTTTTGTAGAGCGTTTGCCAGTCGTCGTTAATGGCGGCGATGATAGCAGGACTGGTCGTATTGTATGTTTGAACAATGGCAGTACTATCGCGGTGTCCGCGGCCCACCCGGCCGAGTACCTGGCTGAGAAGCTGATAGGTGCGTTCTTGAGAAGTAAAATCGGGCATGGCCAGGCTGCTGTCGGCCATGATGACGCCGAGGGTACTGAGTTTAGGCAGATCGAGCCCTTTCGCAAGGAGCTGTGTACCCACCAGAATATCAACATCGCCATCGACAATCGACTGATAGTGTTGCTCGAGCCGGTCTGCCTTTAAATTATCGGTATCGAACCGTTGTATACGAGCTTCGGGGAATAAACGTTGGACTTCGTCGACGATCGATTTTGTGCCAGCACTTTTATAAACAATAGATGGATTGTCGCAAACTGGGCAGGTAATGGGTGCCGGGCCTCGAAAGCTACATGAATGGCAAATAATATCATGGCTGTCGGCATGGTAGGTCAGTGGCAGATCGCAGTGTGGACACAGGGCCTGCCAGCCGCACTTATCACAAAGAATAATGCGCGCAGTACCGCGACGGTTAAGGTAAAGCAGGCCTTGCTCGCCCTTGCCCAGGCTCTGTTGCAGCGCTGTTATAAGTGGCTGCGAGATGTGTTGCGAGCGGGTAAAAAGCGTGCGATCGGTCAGGTCGACAACAACACGCTTTGTGGTAGCTTTGCTTGTGGTGGCTAAATTTTTCATGATGACGATGGGGATATTTTTTTGCTCGGCAAGGTAGTATTCAGAGATGGTTGGCGTGGCCGTACCGAGTATGAGTGTTGCCCGGTGTAGCTGGGAAAGCATGCTCGCAGCGCGCACGGCATGGTAATACGGCGCCTGTTCTTGTTTGTAGGCTGGCTCATGCGCTTCATCAACGACAATCAATCCTACTGAGTGGAGCGGACTGAAAAGCGCCGATCGTGCGCCGATAACAATTACTGGGCTCGTCGCCTCAGCGATGTGCGTCCACGCCAATCGTCGTTCGCGGGGTGTCAGCCCAGAATGGAGCACAATTACGCGCGCGCCAAAGGTTTCCTGAAAACGCTGCGATAACTGAGATGTCAGACTTATCTCGGGAGTGAGGATAATGCTCGAACGACCAGCAGCAAGTGCTCGTGTCGCGAGTTCGATGTATACCCGGGTTTTGCCAGAGCCAGTCGTACCGTGTAAAAGATGGGTACCGGGTCCTGCAAGCGCTGCGACGGCCTTTTGTTGGTCATCCGTGAGTGGCGGCAGTTGGGCGGGGGAGTTATTGTTTGGTTCGTATAGAGCAGCAGTTTTGCCACGAGGCGTAATGTCATTAGGGACAATAAGTTGCGTTATAGAGCCAATAGGCGAAGCATAAAATGTCGCAAGTTGCGCAGCGAGGCGTAAAAGCGCTTCAGACAGTGGCGGTACGGGCGGGACTTCGATTATTGGTTTTGTTTTGAAGGCCGGTTTTGATACCTTGCGGACTACCATACCCCAGACAGCGGCTCGTTGTAAGCCGACTTTAACAATGCTGCCCTCGTCGAGCAAAGCCTCGCTTTCATATGTCAGTGCCGCCGACCCGCGGTAGGCCGTACTGCGTACCCAAATCTCATAAAAGTACATACTATCTACAGTATAGCCCGGTTCTACCCTTGCAGGAATGACAACAACCTATTATATTTATAGAGACTTGGTATACACGGGGCGGAATCACAATTACGTTGTGCCAAAAACAATACAACTATGTTAGATATATTTATTACATCAAGAGTACGACGCAAAATTATTGTAATTTATGCTAAGTATCCCGACTTTAAAACCCACGTTCGTGGCCTTGCTAAGCTTATTAAAGAAGACGCCGGTAACATTCAGCGCGAACTGAAGCGTCTCGAAAAAGTTGGCTTTCTTATTTCCGAAAAACAGGGAAACACCAAGGTGTATTACACCAACAAGCAATTCCCGATTTTTAAAGAACTGCAGAGCATCGTTCTAAAGAGTCAACGCACTAACCAGAAAAAACCACTCGTATCTTAAAACGGCTTGCATTACAGCCTCATTTTAAGTACAATAACCCCTGATGATACAAGTAACTCGTAAAGACTCAAAAGAATCCTTAGAGAACCTCCTGCGCCGTTTTAACCGTAAGGTACAACAGTCGGGTGTGGTTGCTATTGTTAAATCTGGTCAATATTTTGATAAGCCTATTAGCAAGCGTGACCGACGCACTAAAGCTATCATTCGCCAGAGCCGCAAAGCGACTAAGATTAAGCGAATCAAACTCGGACAACGCTAGATGGCGCTGGAGCTGCAGCTTGAACAGGACCTGAAATCGGCCCTACTTAATGGTGATAAGTTAAAGGTCGAGACACTCCGCGGCCTCAAAAGCGTGCTTCTGTATGCTAAGGTTGCCGCTGGTAGCCGTGACCAAGCCATGGATGATCCGACGGTGCAGCAGTTTTTTGCTAAAGAGGTAAAAAAGCGCCAGGAAAGCATCGACCTGTATATTCAAGGCGGCAATCAAGCGATGGCCGACAAAGAAAAAGCCGAAAAAGACATCATTGAAGCGTACCTACCAGAGCAACTGGGCGAAGATGCCATTAACAGGCTTGTCGAGACCGCTATAAGCGAGCTTGGTGCGAACGACATGTCTGCTATGGGTAAAGTTATTGCCAGTGTCAAAGAAAAGAGCCAAGGCGCAGCCGATGGCGCAATCATTGCCCGTCTTGTTAAGGAAAGGCTTGCGCGCGGATGATCGTCCTTTTTGGTGTCGCGGGTGCCGGTAAAAGTATGCAAGGTCGACTGTTCGCCGACGAACGAGGCTATGCCTGGATTTCGACCGGAGAACTACTTCGTGTACTCGTAACAGGCAAGCGTCGCCAAGAAATGCTCCAGGGCAAACTACTGAGTGACGATGAGATGATTCGCATCATGGACACGGTATTTAATCTTATTAATCTCGACGAAGAGTTCGTGCTCGACGGCTTTCCTCGGACTGTTGCGCAGTCTGACTGGCTGCTCGATCAAGCTCATGACAACCGTATTCAGCTGACAGCTATCTTTAACCTTACTGCCTCCAAAGACGTTGTACGGGGCCGCCTTGAAGCGCGTGGCCGCCTCGACGACACCACCGAAGCCATCGGACGTCGTTTTGAGGAGTACGAAAAGGTGACGTTGCCAATCATTGATTTCTTTAAAAAAGAATCAGTGCCGGTCTACGATATCGATGCCTCAAAATCTCCGGACGATGTGCACGACCAAATGACTGATGTTATTGACCAAAGAGCACAAGATGCAAACGAAGGTTAAGTCGAGTAGCGAAATCGCGGCGATGCGCGAGAGTGGCCGTATGCTTGCAACTGTACTGCAAACGCTCAAACAGCAACTGCAGCCCGGAATGAGCACGAAAGATCTGGCGCTGATTGCTGCGAGCGAATTAAAAGCGCTGGGCGGTACACCGAGTTTTCTCGGTTATCAAGGGTTTACGGATGTTATTTGTATTTCGGTGAATGCCGAAGTGGTTCATGGCATCCCAAGTACCGAGCGGATTATACAAACGGGTGATATAGTCGGCATGGATTTTGGAGTAACCTACCGGGGCATGATTACAGACGGCGCAATCAGTGTTATTGCAGGCGGCAAGGCGCTCAAACCAGCGCATCAGAATTTGCTCATTGAAACCGAACGCTCGATGCTCGCCGGCGTTGCTGCACTGCACGACGGCGTCCGTACTGGCGATATCGGCTCGGCAGTGCAAGCAGTGCTCGATAAGGGTCACTACGGCATCGTACGCGACCTGGTGGGGCACGGCGTCGGGCATTCACTACACGAAGACCCCAATATCCCTAACTATGGTCGCGCCAACACCGGCCCATGGCTGCAGGCGGGCATGACGATTGCCATCGAACCCATGGCCACACTTGGTACGGATCGTGTCTATGTTGCCGATGACGGCTGGACGATTATGACGCAGGATGGCTCGTGGTCGGCGCACTTCGAAAACACGGTACTTATTACGCCAGACGGCGCCGAAATACTCACGACTGTCCAAAATTAGTACATTCAGTTCCTAATTTTTGTTCGCTAAACTTGCCTCATCTAAAGTGTAAGCGTTATACTAAACCAAGCATGCGCGAATCTTCTGCACATCATTTCGTCGGTCTAGACATCGGTACGAGCGTCGTTCGCGTCGTCGTTGGTATGCTCGATCCCAATGGCAGTAATAAACTGTCGATTATTGGTCACGGCTCGGCACCAAATCTTGGTGTTCGTAAAGGTGTTGTTGTTCATGTGGACGACACAGCCGATGCCATTGTGCAGGCAGTTACGGAAGCTGAGCGTATCGCTGGCGTACACATTAGTGAGGCTACGGTAAACGTTAACGGCTCACACGTCAGCGGTATTAACTCTACGGGCGTAATTGCCATCAGCGCTGCCGACCGCGAAATCGGCGTCGAAGACCGTATTCGTGTCGAAGAAGCAGCCACGGTTGTTCAATTTCCTCCGAACCGCGAAATCCTTCAATTCTTTGCCAAAAATTATAGCCTGGACGGGCAACACAACATCAAAGACCCCGTCGGCATGCGCGGCATTCGCCTCGAGGTAGATGCACATATTGTTACGGTTGCGACGCCAAACTTGCGCAATCTCGATATGGCGCTCACCAAGGCAGACATTCGTCCGTCGCACCACACCGTTTCTAGCTTGGCATCAGCCGAGGCGGTATTGTCACGTCAGCAAAAAGAAGCCGGAACAGTGCTCATCGACATCGGTGCTGGCACGACGAACCTGATTGTCGTCGAAGACGGCGAAGTACAACACGTGGCCGTCATCCCCATGGGCGGCGTGCACATTACGCATGATCTGGCTATTGGCCTCAAGACCGACCTGGACGTTGCCGAGCAGGTAAAGATTCAGCACGCTCAGCTTGGGCCGGCTAAAAAGGCGACTGCAAGTGTACAGGTTCACGGTGGCCCGACGCACACCTTCCCAATGGATGATGTGCTGATGATTACCGAGGCTCGGGTCGAAGAGTTGCTGGAATATGTCGACAAAGAGCTACATCGTATTCGTCGATCGCGTAAATTACCTGGTGGTGTCGTTATTACCGGTGGTACTGCCAAGATGGCCGGACTGGCTGATTTTGCCAAAGAAAAGCTGCAGTTGGCGGCCCGAATCGGTAAATTACAGAACGTAACAGGGCTGGTCGACACCGTAGATGACGTATCTTATACAACAGTAGTTGGTTTAATGATGCTCGATATGCTGTTTTTGCCTGAACAAAATCATGATAATGGTGGTAATGGCCAAAATGCCATGGGCATGGTTGAAAACATGCTTCGTCGCTTTCGTCGCTAATTTTTGTGCGCAAACTGAACTGCGTGATTTTTGCCTGGTTAAATTTGTTGAACTCCAGGGGAGCGTATCGTATACTTAACCTTAGTATTATTGTAGGAGCCGGAGAAGAACATGCCACAAGCAGTTGAACCAGCAATAGAAACATTTGCGAAAATTAAAGTAGTGGGCGTCGGCGGTGCCGGCGGTGCCGCTATTAATCGCATGGTCGAAGCTGGCATCGAAGGTGTCGAGTTTATTGCCATTAACACCGATGCGCAAGCATTGCACTACTCTAAGGCCGATGTAAAAATCCATATCGGTAAAGATGCGACTCGCGGCCTAGGCGCCGGTGCCGATCCTAACGTTGGACAGCAGGCTGCCGAAGAATCCTCTGAGGAAATTCGAAAAGCCCTGACAGGTGCTGATATGATCTTTATTACCATTGGCGCCGGTGGTGGCACCGGTAGCGGCGCTGGCCATATTGTCGCTAGAATTGCCAAAGACCTCAACGTATTGGTTATCGGTTTTGCTACAAAGCCGTTCGCTTTTGAGGGCGAGAAGCGTCGCAAAAACGCCGACCACGCTATCGATCAGCTGCGTGGCTCCGTAGACACCTTGATCATTATTCCTAACGACCGTTTGCTACAGACCATCGACCGCCAGACTCCACTCCTCGAGGCTTTCAAGGTAGCTGACGACGTGCTACGCCAAGGTGTGCAGGGTATTTCGGACCTTATTACGGTGCATGGACTCATTAACCTCGACTTTGCCGACGTTAAGACCGTTATGAGTAACGCCGGTTCGGCCCTGATGGGTATCGGTCGTGCGAGTGGCGAAAATCGTGCCATTACGGCGGCTCAACAAGCTATCGAATCACCATTACTTGAGGTATCGATCGACGGTGCACGCGGTATTCTGTTTAACATCATCGGTGGTAGCGACCTTTCGATGCACGAAATTAATGCCGCTGCCGAAACCATTACTAATGCTGCCGACAACGATGCCAACATTATCTTTGGTGCCACTATTAATCCAGACCTAGAGGGCGAAGTTATTATTACCGTCGTTGCGACCGGTTTCGACGCTTCATACTTTACTAAGCGCCAACTTATTGGCGACGAAAAACCAACCGAGACCGAAGATAAGCCTGCTGCAATCGTGTCATCATCATCTGCAACCGACGAAGACATGTCTAGCCTGGATATGTCACTTGATACCACCGAACACGCCACCGACTTTAAGTCTGAGACTCCAATGGCTAATATCTGGACAATCGATGACGAAGAGGATGACCTCCACGACAAAGACCACAATGGCGACGCGATCGTCAGTTCTAGTATGGAAGACGAGCTCGAAAAGCCTTCTTTCCTGCGCCGACTCAAAAAGCGCGGCCAAGACATCAAGCAAAAAACAGATAAAGACACCGATAAATAGCGCTATTCCGTACTAAATAATACACCATCATTTTGATTGCAAAACGCTATAGCTAGAGTTATTATTAATGGACAAAGCGCTATATGTGGGGATGCCCGGGCGGCTTTTGTACATTAGTACAAATAAAGGAGGGTATGCATTATGAAATGCAACCAATGCTTTCACGATGACACAAAGGTAATTGAATCACGTGATGTTGCAGAAGGTGAGTCGATTCGTCGTCGTCGTATGTGTATCCGTTGCGGATATCGCTTTACGACCTACGAACGCATAGAGCGCCCCCAGCTGATCGTTATCAAGAATAACGGACAACGGGAACTCTTTAACCGAGAGAAGATGATGGCCGGCCTGTATCGGGCCTGCGAGAAAACTCCGGTTACCAGCGTGCAGATCGAAAAGACAGCCTCGGCCATAGAGCAAGCGCTCTATGCATGCAGCGAGCCCGAAGTGCGCTCGGTAAAGATTGGCGATCTGGTCATGGAACAGCTCGCCGGCCTGAACGATGTCGCCTACGTGCGGTTCGCAAGTGTCTATCGAAGGTTCACCGACATTGCAGGGTTCGAAAAAGAACTCTCGCAGATACGGCAGCACAAAGCCACTCCGACTGAACTGGTCAAAGAAGCCTAAAACTTCTTTGACAGCTCCCTTTGGGATTTACGACCCATGAATTTCAAAGAGAGCTCAGACGGTTCACCTCTGGAGAGACAGGTGTACGCCGTGAACTCTAACAAACAATTAAAAATAATAAATAACGTAAAAAGTGAGGGGTATTATGGGACAAACTACGAGCTTAATTGGCGGGCGTATGTTCACGCCGGCTAAGTCAAAAGCGTATGACCAACTGAAGTGGGTTTCGCGCGATTCAGTCATTATGAATCCGGTTACAAAGAAACCTGTCTTCGAACAGAAGGGCATCGACTTTCCGGAAGGTTGGTCGCTGAACGCGATTAACATCGTGGCACAAAAATACTTTACTGGTACACCCGGTACCGATGAACGCGAATCCTCACTAAAGCATCTCATCGACCGTGTTGTCGACACTGTAGTCCGTCAAGGCGCCCAAGAAGGCTACTTTAACAATGACATCGAAGCCGAAGACTTCCGCGAAGAACTAAAGTACGTACTGGCAACCCAGCGTGCGGCCTTTAATTCGCCGGTCTGGTTTAACATCGGTGCGTTAGAACGTGCCCAGCAGGCAAGCGCCTGTTTCATCCTTGGCGTCGAAGACACCATGGACTCGATTCTTAACTGGTACACCGAAGAAGGCATGATTTTTAAAGGTGGATCTGGCTCGGGTATTAACCTGAGCGCTATCCGCTCATCAGTCGAACCACTTAGTAAAAGTGGCGGTACGGCTTCTGGCCCTCTCAGCTTTATGCGCGGTGCCGATAGTTCGGCCGGTGCTATTAAAAGTGGCGGTAAGACACGTCGTGCCGCTAAGATGGTCATCCTAAACGTTGATCACCCCGATATTGAAGAATTTATCTGGTGCAAGGCCCGTGAAGAGAACAAGGCCCGTGTCCTGCAAGGAGCTGGTTTTGATATGAGCCTGGATGGTCGCGATATCTTTAGTGTCCAATACCAAAACGCTAACAACTCTATCCGTGTCACCGATGACTTTATGAAAGCTGTCGAAGAAGGCGGTAAATGGGAGTTGCGTGCCGTTAAGGATGGCCGCGTCGTAAAGACGGTCGAAGCTCGCGATATTATGCGCCAGTTTGCCCAGGCAGCCTGGGAATGTGCTGACCCTGGTATGCAGTTCGACACCGTGATTAACAAATGGCATACCACACCAAACGCTGGCCGTATCAATGGCTCTAACCCTTGCTCCGAATACATGCACCTCGATAACTCGGCCTGTAACCTGGCATCACTCAATTTGCTCAAATTCTTGAACGAGGACGGCAGCTTTGATATTAAGTCGTTCATTCACACTGTCGAGCTCATCTTTACTGCTCAGGAAATCCTGGTCGGTTACTCGGACTACCCAACTGCCAGCATCACCAAGAACGCTAAGGCGTACCGCGAACTCGGTATTGGCTACGCTAATCTCGGTGCATTGCTCATGGCACAGGGTCTGGCTTACGACTCCGACGAAGGTCGGGCTCAGGCGGCGGCAATTACTGCGCTCCTGACTGGCCAGGCATACGCCACGAGTGCCAAAATCGCTCAAAAAGTTGGCCCATTTGCTGGCTTCCACAAAGACCGCGAAGGTATGCTAAACGTTCTGCGCATGCACCGTGCTGCTGTCTCGGACATCGACGTCAGCTTGGTATCAGAAGAGCTTCTGAGTGCTGCCGCTAGTGCATGGGATGACGCTGTTGAACTCGGTGAGCTTTACGGTGTTCGCAACTCTCAGGCCAGCGTCCTGGCACCTACGGGTACCATTGGGCTGATGATGGACTGCGACACGACCGGTATCGAGCCCGACCTCGGCCTTGTTAAGATCAAAAAGCTTGTCGGTGGCGGTATCATGAGCATCGTCAACCAGACCGTGCCCCGCGCTCTGAGATCACTTGGCTACAGCAAGGACCAAATTGACCAAATCGTTAACTACATCGACGTCGAAAAGACTATCTTGGGTGCACCGCACTTAAAGAAAGAGCACGAAAGTGTGTTTGCTTGCTCGATGGGCGATAACTCGATCCACTACCTCGGTCACGTCAAGATGATGGCTGCCGTGCAACCATTTATCTCCGGTGCTATCAGCAAGACCGTCAACATGCCCGAAGAGGCGACTGTCGAAGAAATCGAGCAGATACATATCGACTCGTGGAAGATGGGCCTGAAGGCTGTCGCTATTTACCGCGATAACTGTAAGGTTGCTCAGCCACTTTCGATGGCCAAGAAAGACGTCGCCAAAGAAGCGCCAGTTGCTGAAGCTACACCCGTAAGCGACAAGTTTGTCGTTCGTGGTGCTGTCCGCCGCAAGTTGCCACGCGTCCGCTCTAGCAAGACCTACAAATTCCAGATTGCCGACCTCGAAGGGTACTTCACAGTTGGTGAATACGAAGACAGCACACCAGGCGAACTGTTCATCAGTGTCAGCAAGCAAGGATCGACCCTGAGTGGTCTCATGGACTCGTTCGCTATTAGCGTGAGCCATGGTCTGCAGTTCGGTGTGCCACTCAAGAGCTATGTTAAGACACTCCGCGGTACTTCGTTTGCTCCGACCGGCATCACCGACGACCCAGATATTCGTACCGCCAGCTCGATTACGGACTACATTGTACGCCGTTTGGCGCTCGACTACTTGAGCTTCGACGATCGTCTGGAGCTTGGTCTGGCATCATTCGACGACATGCCGACGGTAGAGCAAACCACGCTTCTGGATATTGCCGAGACGCCCAAGTCAGAAGAAGCTCCAAAGGCTGAAACCGTAGCTTCACCAGCAGTGAGTGAAGCGCCGGCTATCGCGACCGCCGACGCCAAAGTAACCGCCCACGATAGCACGGCACCACTGTGCTACAACTGCGGTAACCAAACCCAGCGTGCCGGCAGCTGCTATGTCTGTAGCTCCTGTGGTTCGACCACTGGCTGCTCGTAGGCAAAACAAGCAGGCAAGCTAAAACGAGGGGTACAATTACCCCTCGTTTTTATTGGTCACAATAAGCTTATGGTAAACTTGTCAGTATGAAGGTAGTAGTAATATATCGTCCCCAGTCAGAACATGGACGCATCGTGGAAGATTTTATTCGTGACTACAAAAATCGCCACGAAGAAGGCAAACTCGAAATTCTTGATATCGATAGTCGCGACGGCAGCGCAACCGCGACGCTTTACGGCGTGATGCAGTACCCAGCCATCTTGGCGCTTCGCAATGATGGTTCGACACTGCACATGTGGGAAGGTTCGACGTTGCCTATGATGAACGAGGTGGCGTACTACACCTTCAACCAAGAGTAATAACTCTCTAGAGCAGCACTGAGCGCATTTTTCTCCTCAGGTACTCGCTCACGGTACTTCTTTGTACCGTTCATTCCGTTCCTCAAAGATAAAATGCACTCCGCACCACTCTAGAGAGTCATTAAGGTTGGATGGTTGCCAAATTTACAGCGGTAGGCTATAGTGAAATTACAATTTGGGAAAGCGATGTGCCGGTTAAAATAGGCACGAAAGTGGTCATCAACCACGACGCAGCGAGAAGAACAGCCACCTACGGCCAAGTAGAACTCGACGGAGGTAAGAACCGTAAAATCTTAAAACGAGCGCTTCCAATTATCACCCTGGAAGAAATCGGATGGTACCACCCTAGAACATAAGGGTTCCGATGACTTCTTAAGAGGTGATTTTTTATTGGTAAAAAGGAAATAGCATGAAATACCGTAGTGGGACTCGCCGCAAGGCAATCGAATACGAAAAAGATCTCGTACAATACTGGAAAAATAATCGGATGTTCGAAAAATCTATCGAGCAGCGGTCGGCCGACAATGCCTATGTGTTTTACGACGGGCCGCCGTTTATTACTGGTGTGCCACACCATGGGACGCTGCTGAGCTCTGTAGTTAAAGATGCAGTGCCACGCTATCAAACTATGAAAGGCAAGCGTGTAGAGCGTGTATGGGGCTGGGATTGCCATGGACTACCAGCAGAAGTCTACACCGAGAAAAAACTAGGTATCAAAGGCAAACAAGAAGTCCTGGACTACGGGCTAGAGAAATACATCATCGCTGCCCGCGAGAATATGGTACAAACCAGTTCACTGTGGGAAGACACCATCGACCGTATTGGCCGCTGGGTGGACTTTAAGGGCGCCTACAAGACCATGGACAATAATTACATCGAGTCTGTCTGGTGGGCCTTTAAAGAGCTCTACGAAAAAGGCAAGATCTACGAGGGCGAAAAGGTCCTTATGTACTGTACGCAGGATGCGACGCCACTTTCCAAGGCAGAAGTCACGATGGACTCGGGCGCCTACCAAGACGTTACCGACCCGAGTGTGTTCGTAAAGTTCAAACTCAGTAGTGGCATGACGCTGCTGGCTTGGACAACGACACCATGGACGCTGCCGGCCAATACTGCGGTAGCCGTAAATAATGATATCGATTATGTGGAAGTTAAGCTCGGCGACGAACAATTCGTGCTCGCCAAGGAACTACTGCCAAAAGTACTAACAGACGAAAAACATCAGCCTTTGCACTACGAAATTGTTCGGGAGCTAAAAGGCAATGAGCTCGTCGGACAACGCTATGAACCATTGTTCGCGGATCGTGGCGAGGGTGCGCACAAAGTTTGGCATGCTGATTATGTCAGCGTCGAGGACGGTACAGGAATTGTTCACTTGGCTCCTGCCTACGGTGAAGAGGACTTTGCGCTGGCCAAAGAAAAAGGTATTCCTGTTGTTCACACCATCGACGAGACGGGGCACTTTACTGAAGGTGATTGGACCGGGGCGTATGTCTGGGATATCAATAAAACCATAGCCAAAGAGCTGCACGAACGTGGGGTAGTTTGGAAGATTGACTACATCCGCCACAGTTATCCGCATTGTCACCGCTGCGGCACCAAGCTTATGTACCGGGCCCACCCAAGTTGGTTTATGAATATCGCCGACCAGCGTGAGCTAATGCTCGAAGAAAACAGCGAAAATATCAATTGGTTCCCAGAGCATGTCAAGCATGGCCGCTTCGAAAAAACCGTGCAACAAGCACCAGATTGGAACTTATCGCGCGATCGCTTTTGGGCGTCACCGATGCCAATTTGGGAAGGTAAAAAAGACGGCGAAACAGTGCGTAAGGTCGTTGGTAGCTTCGATGAACTCGAACAGTTATCGGGCAGGCGCCTCGATGATTATCACCGCCCATGGATCGATGATGTCACTTTTGAAATCGACAACGTCACGTACACTCGCATCGACAAAGTAATGGACAGTTGGTTCGAAGCCGGCAGTATGCCGTTCGCGCAGTTTCACTACCCATTTGAGAACGTCGAGAAGTTCGAAGCCAGTTTTCCTGGGGATTTCATAGTTGAATACATCGGTCAGGTTCGTGCTTGGTTCTATTATGTGCACGCGGTGAGCGTCGGGTTATTTGGTAAAAATGCCTTCAAAAACGTGATTGTAACCGGCAACGTGGCCGGTAATGATGGTCGTAAAATGAGTAAGAGTTATGGTAATTTCACCGACCCTAATGAGCTCATGGATAAGTTCTCGGCCGATTCTTTGCGCTTTTTGTTGCTGCAAAGTCCGCTCCTTAACGGTGAAGATTTTGCACTTCAGGACAAAGAAGTCGGCGATGTTGCGCGTAAGCTTAGTATGATCTGGAATATGTACGATTTCTTTACCATGTATGCCGAAGTCGATGGATGGGAATGGAATGGCAGCTGGGACTTTAAGGGCACAGACGAAAATCCGATTGCCGAGTCGCACACTAATCCGCTGGATCAGTGGATTATCAGTCGAGTACATCAACTCACCGCCGAAATTGACGGACACATGGAACATTACGACATTCCGAGCGCCGTAAAACCAATCCTGCCGTTTATTGAAGATGCCAGTAACTGGTACGTTCGACGTTCGCGCCGCCGTTTCTGGAAGAGTGGTGATGACAACGACAAGCAAGCTGCTTATCAGACGCTGCACTACGTGCTTACTCGGTTGAGCGTAGTGCTGGCACCGTTCACGCCGTTTTTGTCAGAGGAACTGTATCAAAAGATGACAGGGCAAGGCTCGGTTCATCTCTTGGATTGGCCGGCGAGTGGTCATGTTAACGAACTGGTCATCAAAGACATGGAAGAAGTGCGTGAATACGTGAATCAAGGCTTGTCTCTTCGAGCCGCAGCTAAACTCAAGGTACGTCAGCCCCTGGCAAGTGTGACCGTGCCACGCCTGGGTGACTTCGTAAATTACGAAGAAATCCTGAAGGATGAACTCAATGTCAAAACAGTGAAGGTTGGTCCTGAACTTGTACTTGATACTGAGCTTAGCGATGAGTTGAAACGAGAAGGGTTAATGCGCGAAATTGTGCGTCAGGTCCAGAGCGCCCGCAAAGAGGCGGGGCTAAACGTTGACGATCGCATTGCGCTGCAGCTGCTCAGTAGTGACGAATCATTGCTGCATGCTATCGAAGAGCATACCGAGATAATCAAATCCGAAACACTAGCCAAGAAGCTTTCAACGGCTAACCAGAGCGGTGAAAGCTTCACGAAGCACGTAACTATCGAAGGTTTCGCACTGACTATTTCGCTTACCCTGGCGTAGTAACCCTTTACAGGGGGGCGTTTTCTTGGTAAAATCTACCCTGTTACTAAATTTCTAAAGTGAAGAGTTTAAGATGAAAAAAGCAGTCATTGCAACCGGTGGTAAACAGTACATCGTCACAGAAGGTGAAACCCTCGAGATCGAGCTGTTAAACACTGACGACAAGAAGGTGTCTTTCGAGCCACTTCTGGTTATCGATGGCGCAAACGTATCTGTTGGCGCACCACTCGTCAGCAAAATTAAGGTGAATGCCGAAATTGTTTCTGCCGATATCCAGAATGATAAAGTGACAGCAATTCGTTACAAAGCGAAGAAGCGTGTACACAAATTACATGGTCACCGTCAGCACAAAACGGTCGTCAAAGTCACGACTATCGCCTAATTTGGCACCCTAGCCAAACGACAAATAGCCCCGATTGGGGCTATTTTTTTATACTGCTTTTCAAAAATAAAATCTTAACTAATACAGCGTAGTAAAAATTAATTTTTATAACAACCCGCAACTTGCAAATAGAGGTAGGCGTAATCAGCAGTTCTAAGGTGTTAATAAAGAAATACGTTATAAGACACACAACACTACATAAAATCATTCTGTATCGCTAGAACTAAGGAGCCTGTGTCCGTGGTTCTGGTGGCAGCGTATAAGGGGTGGAGCGATGAATCGTAAGAGCTAAGGCATTCTGCAGCGGTGTAATTTTGCCGCGAGCGATTTTGGGCCGAATCGCGTAAACGCTGCATAAAGCGGCGAAACAACATGAATGATCTGTGGATAAGCGTGAGCAGTAAAGTCACCATGTTGTATTTATAACCTAGGCATAACAGAGGAGTAACGGGGGAGTAATTACCGCTAACAGGGTAAAAGGCAGCCCAAAATAGCTGTCTATTATATTTACAACATACGGAGTATCAAAACACGCACTTTTCGTTGGGTATTTACCCCGACGATATTGATCAGCATAAGCGTTGTTTACCCCTGTCTCCCGAGAGACAATAGAGGCACGGATAGGTTGGAGCCCAAATTAGCTTTTTCTTATCCGAAAAACAATAAACAAAAATTGGTGAAAACCAATATCAAAATCCAACAAAAAACAATGACAAAACCACAGATGCCACATAGTGGCCTAGTTCGGTATTGCCTCAATCAGGTTTACAGATTGAGTGGCATATTCGCTGTGGCTTTGATTCTTGTTACTACGTTGGCAATTAACTTCTCTCATAACACTGTTTCCGCTGCTACTTCCGCGACTCTAAACTTCCAAGCCCGCCTAGAATCCACCACTGGTGCCATTGCCCCAGACGGTAACTACAACATTCGCTTCAAACTCTACAATGCTTCTACAGGTGGTTCCGCCCTCTGGACTGAAACTTACCAGAA
>JBDSPW010000009.1:0-13785 GCA_039930145.1 Saccharimonadales bacterium (SeqCode)
TCCAAGTGGTCGCTTTTGCAAGCGCTTCCACATTGTCTCCACGGAGTTGGCTCAAGAAGTCAGCGGTCGTACGAACGTGATATGGCTCACAAATAGTACCACGATAGGGTGCAGGCGTCAAGAAGGGCGCATCGGTTTCCAGCAGCAAATTTTCGAGCGGGATTGTCCGGTACATTTCCAGTTGTTCAGACTGTTTCGAAAAAGTCGCGATTCCGTTGACGCCAATGTACAATTTGCGTTCGATGGCTTGCTGCAAATGAACCTGCGTATCGGTAAAACTGTGCAGTACTCCTCGTAGCCCCGGGTAACTGTCAAAAATCGGCCAAAAATCATCAAGCGCGTCGCGAACATGGAAAATGAGTGGCAAATTATGCTTGCTAGCGAGATCGAGCTGGAACTTTAACACCTCTATCTGTGCCTCTTTGGGCGAATGGTTATAGAAGTAGTCCAGACCAGTCTCACCCACAGCTACCACTTTCGGACTGACCGCAAGGGCTGCAAATGCGTCCAGGTGGCCGTTTTGGAGGGCAACGGCGGCTTCATGAGGATGTATGCCAATGCTGGCATACACGTTGCCGCGGCCCCGCACGCAGTCGATAGCCAGGCGGCTATCAGCGAGATCGCAGCCGACACACAGCATGCGGCTCACGCCCTTGTTTTGGGCGCGCAAAATTATTTCGTCGATGCTACTTTCAGACTTCGCCCATAGCGCGCGCGTGGAAGGTTCGCCGCCGTCTCGGCCGGCAGATTGAATATGACAGTGGGTGTCAAAAAGTTCGATGGCCACAGGGGCTACTCCGCTTTAGGTGCGACTTCGGTTTTCGGGAAGAGGGTTTCGGTCATGGGGCGCACAATCCCTTCGGTGAAGACATTGCGGATTTTTACGGCGGTGTCGGGCATAAACGGTTCGAGTAAGTCGGCAATTTCCAGCAAGCAACTTGCTTGGTAGGCCAGCACTTCACGCAGGTGTTCCATGTCGCCGTCTTTGGCAATGGTCCATGGTTTTTCTTCGTCAATGTATTGGTTGAGGCCGCGTACTTGCTCCCAGACTTCGTCGAGGGCACGGTCGAAGTGACATAGCTTGAGCGCCTCTAAATACTTCGCAATATCGTGCTCGGCGGGGGGGATGTCACCGATGACGCCGTTCTGGTACTTGAGGATCATCACCAGTGTACGTTGGACGGCATTGCCAAGTTCATTAGCTAACTCGTTGTTGTAGGCTGCCTCGAAAGCGTCCCAGCTAAAATCACCATCATCATAACTTGGAATGTGGCGCAGGAAGTAGTAGCGGAATGGGTCGACGCCGTATTTTTCGAGAATGTCTTGCGGCGCGACGACGTTACCGATGGATTTGCTCATTTTTTCGCCGTTCATGGTAATAAACCCATGCACGTACAGCTGCTTCGGCAGTTGCACATTGAGGCTCAGCAGCATCGCGGGCCAGATGGCAGCGTGAAAGCGAATGATATCCTTACCGATCACTTGCACATTGGCGGGCCAAAAGTGCTTGAAATCGTCGTGCTCTGGATAGCCAAGCACCGTGATGTAGTTCATAAGGGCTTCGAACCACACATACATGACCTGTTTGCTGTCGCCAGGCACCGGAATACCCCATTCGAGCTTGTTCTTCGGGCGCGAAATACTGATATCGTCCAGGCCTTCGCGTAGCAGCGACAAGATTTCGTTACGACGAGTTTTGGGCGTGACTAGTAACTGATCTTTTTCGATTATTTCGCGAATCTGGTCGCTGTATTTGCTGAGTTTAAAGAAGTAATTGTCTTCTTCGAGCTTTTGATATGCTTGTGGGTGATCGGGCTTCATGCGGGCCGGATCGGCTTGGGCCTCTGATACAAATTCTTCTTGTTTGATGTCGTACCAGCCGATGTACTTGGCTTTGTAGATATCGCCCTTCAGGGCTTTCCAGATAATCTGCGCTCGTTGTTCGTGGGCCTTGTCAGTGGTGCGTATAAAGCGGTCGTTGCTGATATTAAGCGCCTTGGCTAGCGTTACGAATTGCTTGCTCATTTCGTCGGCGTAATTCTGATTTGTTTTGCCAAGCGACTCAGCCTTTTGGGCAACTTTGGTACCGTGTTCGTCGGTGCCGGTGCTAAAGATAACAGTGTCACCCCGTTGACGCGCAGAGCGTGCGAGTACATCGGCCATGATGAATTCTAGGGCGTGGCCAATGTGTGGATCGCCATTTACATAGGGAATAGAGGTGGTGACATAGTAGTTGCTCATTTGGTCCAGTATAACAGATTAGGCGAGGAGCTTGTCGACCGCTTCGCGCTCTGTATCATCCAGCTCGGCGTACAGTCCCTCTTCGTAATGACCCGACACTTGGTGCAGATAATCGTCCATGGATCGTGGCAAGATATGGAACGTCAGGTGATTGAGTTTGAGTTTGTCCTGTTTGAGATAGGGGCGATAACTTTGACGAACGTCAAAACCATCTCCTAAGCTGCCGATAAAGCGCTGCTCTACAAAAGAAATCAGTTCGAAAATAGCCACTAACTCTTCTGGTTGGAGGTCATCGAGTTTTTCGACATGTCGCTTTGGCATTACGAGTACATGACCCGGAACTTTGTGTGGGTCGCTGAGCACTACCTTTGCCAGTTCATTTTCTTTGGCAATCGGCTCCAGCGGGTTACAAAACGGGCAGCTTACAGTTTCAGTCATACATCTAAGTATAGCTTACTGAGGCATATTCGGCAGTGCAGTTTGGGATAAAAATCGAGGAGCGGAATGAGCCGTACATTCAGGTACGGTGAATGAGCACAGGAGAGTTTTGGCCCAAAATGTGCGCCGAAGATCCTCAGAGTGGTCTATCAACATAGTCTTGGCACAATCTTTCAAACACCCCGTTCGTCCAGCCGAAGCCGGTCTGTGAGGGATACACGCCTTTTACTGGTGGTTTTTCGGGCGAGACAACATTGTATTTTTCTAAAAATACGCCGTTGTTGTTAAACCACAGCAGATTTCCCTTTAGCCATTTGGTGGCCACACGGCGTGCATCCGCGTGATACCCATAGCGTTCTAGCGCTTTGATAACGATGTACTGCAATGGCGCCCAGCCGTTCGGGTAGGCCCACTGCGTGGGCATGCTGCCCATTACATACTGACCCAGCGGCAACGTATCAGTCGTAGCCAGTCCACCTTTATTTTCAAATCGACGGAGAGCTTTCACTAGTGACGCGGCTTGCTTTTCATCGACCATGCCGGCCCACATCGGAAAAAATGCCGCCAGACTACTCACACTGCCCCGCTTTTGTTTGACGTAGTTGTAATCGTAATACAGGCCACGTAACTTGTCCCACATGAGCTCGTTCATGACGGCTTTACGGGCTTCGCCGGCTTGATCCCACTGTGCGGCTTCGCGCTTGTCATCAAAGATACGGGCTGCCCGGGCAAAATCGGCCTCATATTTGTAGAGCAGCGCATTGAGATCCACGGGGAGATAGTTGAGCGCTTTGCGGTTAAAACGCGGCGTCATATCCCAGCCACTTTCGGCTTCCGCCAGATCGTGCAAGAAATTGATGTCGTAGTAGCGAGACAGGCCTCGGTGCACTTGGCGATCGTTAGGTTTCTTTATGCCCATCCAAACCGTGGCGTACTCCTGCTTGGCAATCTCGATTGCTTCTTTTAACCACGCCTTGCCCGGATTGTAGGCAGTATAAATTTCAAAAATAAATGAGGTTAAAAATGGCGGCTGCGAACGGCCCATCAGATACGTGCGGGAGGCGTTCGGGATGACTTTAAAGCGCTTGAAGAGGCTCATTAGGTCTTCCAAGATACCACTTACGAGTTCCTGGTGTTTTTCGTCGTACATACCCTGCACCATAAAGTAGCTGTCCCAGTAGTACAGCTCGTTGTAGTCAAAACTGGTCGATTCGTCATAGCTGGGCACCAAATAGGGCTTTGGTACTCCCAGCAAGCTTTCGTCGTCTTTGGGGTGGAAACGCTCCAGTTTTTTCCAATGTTTGGCGATGTATTCGCGCGCCAGCTTCACGTCTTCGGGCGTCAGGTCTTTGTCTTGTCGAAATGACAGTGTTTTTTGGGCGAAATCTTTGGCTTTGTCCAGGTTTAGCATATGTATGAAGCCTACGGCTTTTAGCGGGTAATGGTCAAGGGAAATTACCATAAAAAGAACGTCTGATTGCGATATACAGACGTTCTTTTTAAAAATGGTGGTACGGGGCGTTAGGAATATGCCAGTTTGCGTAGCTCGCGTTTTACCTTGAGCGCTCGCGTGCGACTGAATTTCCCACGCTGTTCCTTAAATCCTAATACGTCCTCATCGTCGAGCCAATGTCGTTTTGTGCTGCGCATGCCGTTACCCCCTTTAAAAGTTAGTAGCTTTCCCCTCGTCAGGAAAAGTACTCTTATGGTAGCTGGCGAACCTTAGAAACAACTTGAAGCCTGACTAGTTCGAATACGTCGCTGGTAACCAACCGTTTGCAACGCAGTCGCGGTAGCTCCAGGCGCCGCCGTTTTGCGTTTTGTACGTCCAGTAAAACCAACTGGCAGCGTGGGCTTCAAAGACCTGTAACTGCACACTTCCATACGCCCGGTAGGCCGCGTGGGTGGTCGCCGTATCCATATTTTTAAATGTTTGAGGATCCAGGGCGATACTCCACTCCCCCACCATGATGGGCCAGCGTTTGCTGACTTTAGCGAGCAAGCTACGCCAGGCCTGGTTGGTTTTATCGATATGTCCGCCGATAGATAATTTTTTGTCACGTTTGTTAAATAACTGGTACAGGTGCACGTCAAGCCATTTTGCTTGGTACTGCGCACCTTGCATGACCCTGCCCCATTTTTTGGGATGGAACGCGTCGGCCGCAATCACCGCCACATTGGTGCCGCAGTGTTTGCGGATTATGTCGTACCCGTGCTCGTAATATTCCCGGAGCACCCGGCGCTTATTGAGCCAGCTGGGCTCATTAAGCAACTCAATGCCAATCAGCTGGTCGTTGCCCTTATATCGTTCCGCCAAGCGTTCGATAGTATGCAGACTTTTAGCGCGATTTTCTGGCGCATTCCAGGCAATATCACCGGTGCGACCGCTGTGTTCGTTGCCGTTTTGGCTGCCTGTAGCACCGTGCAAGTCTAGTACGATGCCTAAGCGGTAGCGTGCGGCCCATTCAAATGCTTTATCGACATATTCAATACCAGCAATGTAGGGCGCATCGCCGTCGAATATCCAGTAGCCGACCGGTAGACGCACCGCATCCAACCCGTGCTCGGCTATCCAACGAAAGTCATCTTCGGTAATAAAACTGTCGCGGTGCTGCTTTAATGTTGCATCTGCGCTGGCACCGAGCGCTTCACACAGTGTGTATTCATCCCGGGCCGAGGTGTTTTGAAAGAGACTTGGTGTTATCCATTTCTCTAGTACCAGCCAGCCGCCAAGGTTTACACCACGAATCATAATAGTCACAGTATGCGCCTTATTACAGAGATAATCGGTAAAATATCTTACTATAAAAGCAAGATATTGCTTTTTAGTCTATTATTTGGTATAATATGTATTCGTTAAGGAGTAACGAGTGTGTCTTTAGTATATCAATCTACCGTTCTGGAAGGTGCAAAGATTTTCGTTCCAGCCATGCAACTGGCTGTGGCTACCCGCTTTTTAAAGCGCATGGTGGTACTTCTTGTCTGCTCAGCAGTCTTATGTGTTGCCACATTTAAGCTCACAACGATGCTAGAGGCCACCAGGCTCGTATCGGCCGATACTCCTTCTGTTACACAAAAAAGTGCCCTCTCACTACCTCCTGCTCCTGTACCCACTACTCCTGCGGTTGCTCCAGTCGTCACCACTACTGCAACCTGTACACCATATGGGCCCGCTACTGCACCGTCTGCTTTATCCATGACCACTTCTGGCTTGCAGCAGCTCGTCGACACACCGTCGACGTATACCATACATGGCACAAGCTCACGCGAAATCCAAAACCAGCTACGTCGCTGTGCCCCTACCAGTAGCGACGGTACTTTTAGCGGCACCACAATGTATTGGCTGGGGGCACAATATGGTTACAGCATTACACCGACCGCTAACTGTAAACTTACCGATATCACCGTAGCGGTACATGTTTCGCAGGTACTTCCCCGTTGGCAAGACAGCGCCAGCCCTACACTCTCGAATCAGTGGGCAAGTTATGAACGCAGCCTGGTGCTCCATGAAAATGGTCACACCATTATTGATATCTCGCACGCCCAGACACTACTGGACGAGCTGACGGCTATGCCCGAGATGCCGTGCGATACGATTGCAAACGCCGCTAACGCCATCACCAACGCCCGTTTGAGCGCCCTCGATCGTGCTAACGATGAGTACGACGCAGCTACTAATCACGGCGCCACTCAGGGTGCCATCTGGTAGCATTACTCGTCGTAATTACTCGATAAATGCCATAGGCCGCAGTAGCGACAAACATACGCCTTCAGTTTATTACCGTAGCGGTAGTGCGCGACATTAGCCGTCGCTTCGGCGTCTTTTTTTGTATCAAACACCAGCTTATCGTCGCACGGCAAGGCGTTGGGATTTTCGTCGGTCATGACGTTATAGTAGCAAAGTTATCGCTTAGGTTTGGCGAGTGGCTTGGTTTGCGCCGCCACACCAAGGGCAATAGCCACCAGCAACACGTTTTTGATGATGTATTGCCCTTCAAGCGTCGGTACTAGCGGTTTTACCCATGCCAGTTCAGGCACCAGTACCAATGCTAGACGGGGATCGCGCCTTCGGCGTGAGGATCCATTTTGAGCTGTTTAACTGTAAAGAATGCCAAGAACCACGCGGCCAGCGCAAAACATGCCCCAACGAGCAGTGCGTTATGGAATCCATACACTTGTGCCTGCGCCAAGAGTTCTTTGCTAGGCGCACCATGGGCGTGCGACGAAATGTAGCTCTTTACACCAGCGGTAGCAATACCAGACAGAATCGCCAAACCAAGTGCGCCACCAATCTGCTGCGAGGTGTTAAGTAGCCCCGAAGCCAAACCGGATTCGTGATGTGGTACGCCGCTGGTAGCGGCAATCGTCAGCGAAATAAACATCATGCCCATACCGGCTGCCATCAGGATAAGCCCGGGAAAAACATCAACCCAGTACGAGCCATTGGCACTAATGTGCGACAGGTACAACAATCCGCCTGCCATGAGTAGTGGTGCCACCAGCAGCGGCTTGCGGTACCCAACTTTGCCAATAACATGTGACATTCCAATCGAAATGAAACCAATCACGAAGGTAATTGGCAAAAAGCCCAGGCCCGTTAGTACAGGCGAATAGCCTAGAATATTTTGGATGTACAGCGAAATAAAGAAGAACATCGAGAACATCGAGGCAGTAAGCGGCAGTTGGGTCATGTTCGCCCCAGCAACAGTACCCACCTTGAAGATGCTGAGCGGCATGAGGGCATGTTTGCTGCGGGCCTCGTTCCAGATAAAGAAGGCCAGCAGGAGCACACTTACAGCAAGCGTCACGACTGTTTGGGTTGCCAGCCAGCCTTTGCTGGGGGCTTGTGATATAGCATATACCAGCGCAATGAGCCCAACAGTAACAGAGACAGCACCGGGCAAATCAAGCTTATTGTGGCTGAGTTTCGCTCTGCTTTCAGGTACATACAACAGCGCCGCCGTAAAGACAGCCGCGCCAACCGGCACGTTTACAAAGAAGTTCCAGCGCCAGTTCAGGTATTCGGTCAAAATTCCACCGAGCAGCACACCAGCAGCAGCGCCACCGGCCGCAACCGCACCCCAGACACTAAGGGCTTTCGCGCGTTCTTTACCTTCCTTGAAGGTCGTCAAAACAATAGACAGGGCTGCTGGTGACATAAACGCGGCAGTCAGGCCCTGAACGGCCCGTGTAATCTCGATCATCAGGCTGTTTTGCGCGAGCGCACAGAGGAGCGACGCCAGGGTAAACAGACTGACGGCTGTGAGGAACACACGCTTGCGACCAAATAGGTCAGCGGCGCGGCCGCCCAGTAGCAAGAAGCCACCAAACGTCAAAGTGTAGGCCGTAACCACCCACTGCAGATCGGCCGGAGCGGTAAAGTGGAGTCCCCTAAAGATAGCGGGCAATGCTACGTTCACGATAGAGGTGTCGAGCACCACCATAAACTGCGCGACTGCAATAATTAGCAGCACATAATTTTTATGTATAACCCGTCGTACCATGTTCCCTCTTTCGATTTGCACGCCAAGTGCCGTATTTTATATAACTATACTCAGTATAGCAGACGGCGGGGAGCATGAAATGTGATAATTCTATCTGTTAATGCGCACTATATGTACAAAAGGTTAATTTTGTAGCATAAGTATTGATTAATCATTACTTTTATGCTATAATCTGCCCATAATCACTTAATGTGGGTTAGGGACAGTAAGGGTGGCCTTCTGTTCGTGTACCTAGTGGAATATACGAAGCAATGACAACACAGCAATTAACTGAATACTTACCTCGACCGGATCGTCGGTCTTTTAAGCGCAAAACAAAGCTCGCACGTATACGAGTCGAGCGCTTAACTCGGGCTCACGTACGCAAAGCTCGTAGTATCAGCCTCGCCTGGTACCGTCGCCAGTATTTCCTCAGTTCTGCCTACACCGACCTGCGCATAAGCATCGCCCGCAACGAGGACATCTACCTCGCTATCCTGATGATTGCTATTATCCTTGGCTATGCCTACTCGGTTGTGGCCGCACAACTGCTGTTTATCTTTTTCGGTGCGGCGTATGCCCTCGGCGAAGCTACGGGCATGAGTATGGTATTCTTATCGCTCATCACGGTTTCCGTCCTCGGCGTATCACTCGCCTGGGTGGCTGCCTTTGCCGCTAACAGCTTGTCGTTGTCACTCATGCACGGCGCCAACCACAAAAAGATCCGTTCTCTGCGCCGCACACTACGCGAAGGGCTCAGCTTTACTTCTCGCACTACCGCCGCCTGGACACTGGTTGTCGCTACCGTCTTTGGTCCCCTTATGATTGCCGCTCTCGGTACTGCCATCTACTTTAAAGCTACGAATGCCGACATGCATACCGCCATGACTTTCCTACCGTACATCGCTGTTACGGGCGTTGCCTGGGCTCTCTACGCTCTCATGCAGTTCAGCCTGGTACCACAAGTCGCTATCTTTGAACCTCAGCTTTCATTGCAAGCGGCATTCAGCCGTAGCCGTCAACTGGTCCGCACCAAGGGCAAAGTATTTTTGTCGGTTACCTATTGCACACTCGCCGTTGCTCTGGCTGCCCTGTATGGCATCTCGGCTTTATTCGAAAAAGTTTTGCGCCTCAATCAGAGCGTCACCTTTATTTTCGGCCTTATCCTGATGACGATTTTCACCAATGGCATTTTGACAGTCTTTTACCGCAAGCGCCGCCTGGCCCGTCGCTAGGTATTACGAAGTCCTCCATCGTTCCCGGCACTCGTTTGCCGGGAATTATTTATGTTTTAGCCGCTTGCCTTTAACGCTATAACCACGGAAAATAGCGGTATGCATCCCGAACCGCAACATATACCTGCAGTTATTAAGTCGCTCGAACCCATCATTAACCAGTACGGGTACTTCGCAGTCGGCGGGTTATTGCTTGTCGAGGACTTTGGCGTACCCGCCCCAGGAGAGACGGTACTCATAGCGGCGGCGTTTTATGCCGGCTTAGGCCAGCTCAATATTTTTCTGGTTATACTCGTCGGCTTTATAGGCGCCGTGATTGGCGATAACATCGGGTTTGCCATTGGACATTTTGGTGGCCATCCGTTAGTACTGCGTTACGGCAAATATGTCTTCCTGACACCCGAACGACTCTCCAAAGCCGAAGCATTTTTTAACCGTAACGGCGGCAAAATTGTTGTTATCGCCCGCTTTATCGAAGGGCTCCGTCAGCTCAACGGCATCCTCGCAGGTCTCAGTGAAATGAAATGGCCCAAATTTTTGCTCTTTAACGTTATTGGCGCAGCACTGTGGGTAAGCTTCTGGGCGATGGCGGGGTACTTCGGCGGTAGCCACATTACTACCTTCCTGCACTACCAGCTGTACGTTACGATTGGTGCCGCCCTACTCACGTTGTTATATGGAGCGTTCCGTATTATCAAGCACCGCCGCGAAGCGAATTAGTTTTCGGTAAGTTGGTTATTGCGGATACCGAACCCTGAGATAATGCCGCCCGCTGCCAGTAAAGCTGCGGTCGCAATCAGCCCATTGTGGAAGCCAGCGGTTGTGAGGGTGGATCCTATTACCAGCCCTACACCGGCTATGGCAATAAGCCCCGCAATTCGAGCCACGGCGTTATTAACTGCCGAGCCGATACCCGCGTGGCTGCTATCTATTGAGCCAAGGATCGCCGAGGTAAGCGGTGCGACGGTTATAGATAGACCCAGCCCGAACACTACAACTCCCGGGAATAATTCGGTCCAGTAATGCACGTGTGCGCCTGCGCGTAGCATGAGCAAAAAGCCAGCAGCACCAATTATCGGTCCAAGTGTCATGAACAGGCGGGGGCCATAGGTACTCGACAGCGCTCCAAAACGGGATGACAAAAAGAACATTATCAGCGTCACCGGCATGAGCGTCAGGCCCGCCTGAATGGCCGAGTACCCTGCTACTTGCTGCACAAATACCACTACGAG
This sequence comes from Saccharimonadales bacterium (SeqCode), assembly GCA_039930145.1. GTDB lineage: Bacteria > Patescibacteriota > Saccharimonadia > Saccharimonadales > UBA4665 > DAIESS01. Next base: position 10,630 of record JBDSPW010000009.1, read on the forward strand.
GAACATCGCGACAGACAGGCCACCATAGATCGCCAGCGTTGCCAGGTTGCCATAGGCAAAGTTACGAACCTTGAAAAGACTGAGCGGTAACATGGGCTCTGGGTCTTTGCTTTCGTGCCAAATAAAGGCCGCGAGCAACAACAGACCCACAACGAGAGGGACGAGAATTTGTGGGCTCGACCAGCCGTAGTGCGACTGCTCGATAAGTGCATAGACGGTACTGCCTAGGCCCACCGCACATAGCCCTGCGCCCAGTACATCAACACCAACTTTTTTGGCTGGGTCAGCTTGTGAGAGCCAGCGCATCAGCCATAACGTAACGACAATCGGCACGACATTGATGGCAAAAATCCAGCGCCAGCTCAGGGTATCTACAAAGAATCCACCCAGCAGCGGCCCGAATATAAAGGCCATACCCGTCCAGGCAGTCCAGGTGCCAATGGCTTTGCCCTGCTCCTTGCCAGAGAATGTCGAGATTATCAGCGCCAGCGAGCTTGGCACCAGCAGCGCACCAAACACACCTTGTAATCCGCGTGAAAGAATCAAAAATGCACTACTAGGCGCAACCGCGCAAAGTATCGAGGTAATACCAAAACCAATCAGTCCAGCACGCAAAATACGTTTGCGCCCAAACAAGTCAGACAGCGACCCAGCGACCATTATCAGTGCGCCAAGGGTAATCAAGTACGCGTCAACAACCCACTGCTGAGTCACCAGCCCGCCGCCCAATTCTTTGGCAATTGCCGGAAGCGCTACGTTTACAACCGACCCGTCAAGGAAAGACACAAACGAAGCCAGGATACTTACGATAATTACCAGACGTTGCTGCTTGGTCATGATAGTTTCAGTATACGCCAGGTTTACAAGAAAAAAGCTCGACACTTTGGTCGAGCACTTTTCTTAGTGGAGCTGGCGGGTACTCCTATTCTAAGCTATTATTAATTCATGCGGATTTGCGCAACTTGCCAGAAAGAGTTTGAGCCGAGTAGTAAGCATCGCGACTGCCCGAGCTGCCGGTATCATAAAACTAAGACAGTGCTGTGCCATATTTGTAAAGAAAATCTGCACTCAACAAAATATTCCAGCTGCATGAAATGCACGAATTTACAGCGTGCCGATTACGGAACGGGCCGTTATATCAAAAACGGGTATGTGATGATCTTTCAGAAAGGGCACCCAAGGATAGCACACACTGGTAGAAATTATATTTTTGAACATATTGTGGTAATGGAAAAATACTTGGGGCGCTACCTCATGACAGACGAAAATGTTCATCACAAAAATGGCGTCAAGTCTGATAACTCGATAGAGAACCTTGAGCTCTGGACCAAGCCACAGCCTTCGGGGCTGCGCGCAACGGACGCCGTTGCCTGGGCAAAAACCATATTGAAACGCTACCAGTCGGATCTTAATAAAATCTAGAGCAACAAAAAAGCCCTAGATTTTGCATCTAAGGCTCTTGTGGTGGAGCTGCCGGGGTTCTGCCCCCCGGGTCCGTCGGTTTATCTTGGTTAGTCGTCTACAGGCATAGTCTGTTTTATGGTCTTAGGCGACGGGTATCGAAACAAACAAACATTTCGTCGCAGCAATCCTGGTCTTAACACATAGGTCGGACAAATCTACATGTGCAATCAGAAAATATAAAACGCTGTCGCACTATCTGATGTCGTACGTAACGTTGCTAGAGTAATTAAACTAAAGCTGGTACGGCTTCGCGAACACCGAAGGTAGCTTTGAGGCTATCTACGAATGCTGTTGAAAAGTCGTTAAATTTAGAGTTTGCATCTAAAAAGTTTTGTCTATACGCTGACAAGCGACCTGCTGATCTAACCGATAAAGTCCAACGTCGAGCTTGAAATTCAGCCCCTCGTATGATTAGCGCAATCTCTCGCGCTAGCAAGTATTATATCACATTTATGCTTAAAAATCACTATCAATATTCGAGGTGAGGAAGATGTGGTGTTTGAGCGTATCGAGCGCTGTCATGAGCTCGAGTTGCTGTTTTTCGCTCATGCCGTCTACTAATGGAGCTTGGGTAGTTTGCAGCACTTCTAAGGCTGCTTCGGTCATCTGAAAGCCTTTAGTAGTCAGCACCGTTATGTGCTCACGGCGGTTCTTTGGATTGATGTGTGTGGAAAGCAGCTGCTTGTCGTGCATGATCCTTACCTGGCGGCTAATGCTCGCCTCGGTTTGCCCTAGCGCATCGGCAATGTGCCGCTGCAACAACCGCGGATTGGCCTGGACGATCTTAAGAATGCGAAATTGTGACATACCAATACCGAGTTGTTCTTGTAGGACTTGGTCGGACTGCTTGGCCAGCAGGGTAGCTACATTTTGGATCAAAAAACTAATAGAATTGGCGTGTTGCATATCTCCATCATAGTACTAATGCTTAACACGTCAAGTGTCTATAGTGCGTAAGTTGTCACTGCCAGGTATAGTTGGTGCCACTGCTCGAGAGTTAAGGTTTGGGCCCGCAGACCTGGTGAGACGCCAGATACTTCGAGCAACTTCGTAGTCTGTGCTTTCTCGAGTCCCAGGCCCCCACTGAGTGCATTGAGCAGTGTCTTGCGGCGACTACTGTAGCCGGCCTTTACGATACGGAAGAACTGTTTGGGGTCGACATCGGGAAAGAGTGGCTGGGCGCGCCGTGTAAAGCCAACGATCTGCGAATCGACTTTGGGTGGGGGCGTAAATAGTTCGGCTGGTACTTCGTCGTAGAGCTGCACATCCCAGTAGAACTGAGCGCTAACACTTAGTAGTGACATCTTTCCTGGTTTAGCAGCAATCCGCTGGGCCACTTCTTTTTGCACTAGTAGCGCTACCCGTGCAGGTTGATTGGGTGTTTCGGAAATAACTCGAACCAAGTTGCTCGTCAGGTAATACGGAATATTAGCGACAATTTTGTAATCTGCTGGCAGCTGCGTGAAATCAAAACTCAGAATATCACTCTCGGTCACCGTTAGATTGTCTGCTTTTATACGTTCTTTTAGGGTTTCAGCGAGGTAGTGATCGAACTCTACAGCAACAACCTGTTTTGCTTGGGCTACGAGCAGTTTGGTAAGTGTGCCCAGCCCCGGGCCGATCTCGAGTACGGTGTCGCTGGCCTGCACAGCGGCAGCCAGGCACATCGCCTCGAGGCTTAATTCGTCATGG
>JBDSPW010000010.1:0-16922 GCA_039930145.1 Saccharimonadales bacterium (SeqCode)
AATGTGGGTGCAGTCCGTAGGTCATTGCTGGTAATGCCCGTAAGATTCGTAATAAACCACGGCAATTCGGTTTCGGGATCGACTAATTGGTTGAACTCACGGACTACCTGCCCGTGCTCCACACGGACAGCAGCAACTTCAATCACCCTCCCTCGCACATGGTCGAGTCCGTTCGTCTCAATATCAACAAAAACCAGTGGGGAATCCAAAACGCTCATTGTTATTAGTATACAACTTTGACAATGCGGCTACCGTATTAAAAAAGCGCTCCGTAACGGAGCGCTTTAGGTTGTGCGATGAATGAACTGACTAGACTGTTGGGTGGTGGCGGTGACTCATAGCATTCATAATCGCTACCAGCACTACCGAACCGACGAATGACCAGAAGAGACCCATCCAGCTAAACGACAGGAACGCTTGATCGCTGCCCGTGAAAAGTCGTGAAATGAAGCTTCCGAGGAACGAACCAATAATACCAATCACGATGCTGGCCAGAATTCCTTCTTCGCGGCCCATCATGCGAGCTGCAATATAACCTACTAATCCACCTAAAATAATCGCTACAATAATACTCATATGTTCTCCTTTATTTACATGTTTAAGAACAATTAAGGACAAATATATTCATGTTTACAGGGCTACGCTGCTTGGGCGTAGGAAGTGTCCGTATTCTGGAAACAGATCATTGCGCGTCGACGAAACATCGTGACAATCTGTGGTATAAAACCGTGACATCTTTTCCCTCCTTTACTTACTGAACTACTGTAAGCATAAGGGAGCAAAGAACTTAATACTATAAATTATTTCACACGTTTTGTGTTAATTTTCTTACGTCAGCTAGGGGTTACGTCGATAAATTTCGTAGCGAAAATTAAAACCGTTTTGAGACTTATTTTCGCTTTGTGATGCGAGCGTAAAGTTGTCGTTAAACTCGGGGTAAAAGCGATCGCAACCAAAGGTTGCCTCAATACGGGTGATGTACAGCTCGTCGGCACGATTAAGTGTTTGCTTAAACACTTCTGCGCCGCCAATTATCCAAATATCGCCGGCTACTTCGGTCAGAAACGTATCCAGATTGTGGACGATAGTTGCGCCCGGGATAGGTTCGGTATGATGCGTCAGCACGTAATTCGTCCGGTCTTTGAGCGGCTCTTTGAATGTGCGGTACGTGCCCATGCCAGTTAAGATGATACCTCCATGCAATTTGGTCTGATCGGTAAAATAGTGCTCGTCTTCCGGGATATTCCAGGGCATACTGCCGTTTTTGGCAAGGCCGTTTGCTTGGTCAATGGCAACTATGTGGCGGATCATTGCTTAATGATATGCGGACGAATGTGATTGAGCAAATAAAACGAACCGGTTACGAGCAACAACGGCTCGGAGCGCGCCTGCAATATATCAAGTGCGACGAGCGGTTGCGTTTCTACCTCTACCGACTCAAAACCCTGCTCCTTACACCAAGTAGCAATTTCAGTCGCCGGAACAGCATGCTTAGGCACGTCCTGTTCGACACTGAATTCGGTGACAATGATATGCTTCGCGACCAGCATTATTTCTTGCAAACCTTGACGCATGCGGGGTTCGTCGCCGGCCACAAAAGCCACGATTGCTGCGATATCCTGCCGAGGGTACATTTCGGTGAGGCTTTTGAGAAGCACAGAAAGCTTCTGGCCATTGTGGGCCCCATCCAGAATTAATCGTTTGCCCCGGTAGGTTACTCGTTCCATTCGGGCGGGAATGTAGGTATGTGTGGCCTGCTCTATTATTACCGGCGTTAAGGTTTTATCTTTTTCGGCAAGAAATTGCGAGGTAGCTGCAATTGCTAGCTGGATGTTATGACGCTGAAAACGGGGCAGTTCGGCCAATTCTGGTCGTTCGGCCTCTACTACTACATGGAGCGTGGTATTGTGTTCGTGACAAACCTCGGTGATAACATCAAATATTTCGGAATCTTGTTGGTGCGTAAACACCTCGCTACCGGCCAGGATTATGCCGGCTTTTTCACGCGTGATTGCAGAGAGCGTATCACCTAAGATTTTGGTGTGATCAAAGCCAATATTAGTAATAACACAGAGCTTATCGGTGCGGGTCACGACATTAGTGCCGTCAATTCGGCCGCCAAGACCGACTTCGATGACTGCCACATCCACCCGTACTTTTGCAAAATACCAGTAGGCGAATGCCACCATTACTTCAAAATAAGATAGTTGGAGGCGGCTTTCTTCTACTAACTGCAGGAACTCTGTAAGCTGCTCGCAAAATATGGGTTCTGGCAGTGGCAGTAGGTCTATTTGGACCCGTTCGTTAATTTCATCGACATGCGGCGATGTGGTCAGGCCCGTACTATAACCCGCAGCTTTTAGAAGCCCGGCAATATAATACGCCGTCGAGGTCTTACCTGACGTTCCGGCTACATGAATAACCCGCACGCTGTCCTGTGGGTTGCCCAAAAAAGCCATAAAATCCCGTATGGCATCTAGCTTGTACTCGGCTGCATGATTATAAAACTGTTTGAGCGCACTGCGCGCTTCGTCAAAGTTAGTTATTTGCATGGGCTTTTACTTCTCTCGTAAGATGATACACTATAACATGTCCTGATGCGCGCCCGTAGCTCAGTGGATTAGAGCATCTGTCTTCGGAACAGAGGGTCGGCGGTTCGAGTCCGTCCGGGCGTACCAAAAGAGATTTAATTAGTAGACGTCAGAACGGCGTCTATTTTTTATATTCAGTAAAGTAGTAAAAACCTGCCGTAAAGATATTGAAGATAATAAAAAAGATAAGCCAGTGGTTTTTTGCCTCAGGTGGCCATCGGAAACCAGACGGTTCTGAACTCGGTATGTTGTCATTATTTAACATATCATTGAACATCCAAAGCCAAAATACTACGAGCAAAAATGGGATTATTAGAATTATTAGCCGAGTCATCTTTATAATTATACTTCTACGGTTAGCAAATTGCTTAGATATATGGTTCTAACTCTGTTAATTAAGCTGTATCAAAGCTCAATTATTGGTTTGCGTCTTACACCTGCAATCCTAGGTTATTCCCTGTTAACCCTGTAAGATGAGCGGATGAGTCCTTCCATAACGAAAAAGCTCGTTCCTGGCGATACTGCACCCGATTTTGCGACCACTGATGTACATGGTCAAAAGATCCGTCTGAGTAAAATCGATAGCAAACACATCTTGGTTGTGTTCTTTCGCTATTCAGGTTGTCCCTGGTGCAACTTAGCTATTCACCGCTTATCGCTCGAATATGCGCGACTGCAAGAAAACGGCTGTTCGGTTATTGCTTTTATACAGTCTGACAAAACTGACGTGGTTGATAACATTTATAATCGGCACGAGGTGCGACCACCATTTCCAATCATCGCCGACTACGAACAGAAATTTTACAAAATGTACGGCGTGGGCGACTCGATACTTGCCGCCGTGCGTAGCCTGACAAAGGTCCCAGCTTGGGTACATTCAGTAAAAGACCATGGGTTTAAGCAAACAAAGATGGACGGCAGCTTATTTTTAGTACCGGCTGCATTTCTGATCAATGGCAAAACTCAGAAAATCGAAAAGGCTTCGTACGGCACCAGCTTTTATGACCACGACCTGTTCTTGGACATATACGATTTGGTCTACTACAAAGAACTCTAGTTCGCCGTCAATTCCCCTATTCTGTATACTGGCGTTCGAGATAGTCCCAGTAGGTGGGGGTATTGCTACAGTCGCGCATCGAGTAACAAACGGCGCCATCGAACCGGGCGTAGGCAAAAAAAGCAGCTTGTTTTTTAGCTAAATCACCGTCGACAACGTTCGGTTCTCGTTCGCGAACGGGATACCCCACATAACGTAGAAGTGGGATAGCGGCTTCGTTGTTGTACTGAGATTGCTCGTATTGTTCGTAGGCTTTTCGGGCAAAGAGGCTGGCGGCTATATGATCACTGTGATCAGGGAAAGACTCACTCGGCACGGTTGCCTGTGTGCGAATTTGCGCCGGTTGGTAAATTTGCATTATGGCCCTTAGGGCATCTTGGAGATCCTGTGCTGAATAGGTAGATTGGCGGTCAACCGTGCGCATACGCGCAGTGATGCCGTCGAACAGGCTTTGCAAGCTCGCATAGTCGGAACCAGGAAAGCCATGCCCGGTAAGGTTGCCGTCAGGTAGATGCAAAAACAGCAACGAAATTTTAGGGTTAGCTACGGGGCTGGATACGGTCATAAATTGCTTTCCCGGCAACTGCACCGTTTGTTGTAGCCAGCCCTTTTTTGCACCAATCATGACATCATAAGCGGCTTCGGAACCTTGTTCACGACTGAGCCAATAAAATTTATCGTGCCCACCGTCGCCAGCCGTCAGGTATACCGTACGTACACAATGCCCGGCTTCGATATCATGAATTTGATCGGGATTCATGAACAATAGATCGTCGTCTTGATGCGCGACAATCGCAAGTGTCGTCGGCCCTTCACAAGATGTGTTTCGCATATCGCCGGTCTGGATGGGGACGATAGTCGAGAAAACTGAAGGGGCCTGGCCATGACCCACCGGCTGTATACCACGGTCATAAAACAACAGCAGCTCTTTTGGTGCGCTTACATCGCCCGCGATGAGCACGGTGGTATTCGGATTTCCGTAGGTATTCGTAATCTGCTTGAGGCTACACTGCGGAAAATTGGTTAGGCTTTTATCCAAGGAAATAAGATACGCAAAACTATGCCGGTGCAGATCTGGCTGCCAGGCTGTGCTACTCAACCCCTGACGAACTGTCGTACAGTCGGAAAGCGGTGCTACCGAGACCTGATTTTTTGCAGCAAATTTTATGGGCATGACGCGCCAATAATCCCCCACTAAAACATCCACATGGTGGCGTGAAAGCACTTGGCTGAGCACCACGTTACGATCCGTAATAGGCTGCAGGGCTGCCTTACTCTGGCGATGCGTGCTCAGTGTGCCAGTGATGCCGCACAGTATAGCGACCAGCAATATAAGCCCGGCAGTTGCCCACCACTGAGGCTGCCATTTACGCTTCCGCACCGCCACTGCCATGGCTACAAATAGTGCGAACAACCCAATGGTTACATAGCGCGCGTCGACAGCGTAATAATGATTGGTGATAATAAATACTGCTCCCGCCGCAAGCGTACTCCAGAGCAACATGAGCGCGAGGTCGTAATATGTATCCGCAACGAACTGTTTTGGCTTTTTACCATGCAAGCTCGTTAATCCTACACGCCAGGCCGCCACAAGACCAGTCAGCAGGACAAGTATATTCACCATATAGGCCGGTCCGCTAAAACTCAGCAAATGGCGAAACGCTTGGGTCGGCAAGTGACGAAGCTGGGTGGCGTCAAATGCCGGATTCGCGCCGAAATTCGTAAATAAGCCTAGGATCGCATACATGACGGCAAGCACGCCGTCTTTGGTATCTTGAATAAACCCGTACGGATTAGCGCCCGATTCGCCCGCGATATGCGTAAGCCCCGAAATATTAATGAGTGCCAGGAGCAGTACGGCACCAGCGCCCGCGATGCCGCTCGCGACAAGCCAGCGCACGCTCAAGGTCACTAATCGCCAATTTTGCACGACGGCGTAGACAACCAGTGATAGGAACGCACCACCGGCGCTCAAACTCAGAAACAGCTTATCGCTGGCAATCAGTAAGGTCAGCAGGGCCGCTGCAACAATAAAATTTCGTGACTTGAAACGTTTACTGCGTACCAACAAGAGCAGGCTGGCGCCGAACAGAATGTACTCAAGATTGCGCGTCGTGAGCATGGCCATATTGACGGGTAATATTCCCCCCGCGTATGGTTGTGTCGGTACCAGTAGGAGTGCCGCTGACAGTGCTAAAAATAAGGTTCCGATAACAAGCGGTCGTCGTTCTATACGGTACATGAGCGCGGCTAACGCCCCCACCGTGAGCAGCACGACGGCTGCGGTTACAAGAGTCAGTACCGTCCCCGACGTACCGAATGCACTTATGAGTGCAAAAAGTGGCCACTTGAACAGAAAGCTGTGTGCTCCCGGAAATGTTGCCCCGTGAAACGTCGACCAGTTACTGAATAAATACGGGTCAACGAGCTGGTCGGCATTGGCTTGGTTGAGGCTGGCTCCTAGGAGTGACCAAAAGACGGTTGTTACCAGAAGGACAACTATGGCTAAGGCAAGGTAGGTATCGCCGAATTCGTGACGAGCCACCCATTTCATAACCGGTCTTTGAGGACGCCGCGAAACGATAGCCGATACGCGCGTTGGAGAAGCTGCGGATTTTTTTGTCGCCATGTTATTTATTTTAGCTGTTGTCACTCGTAAAAATTCGCGTTTTATACAAATAAAAATTCCATAGGGTGGTAATACCGAGCGCCACGGTTCGCGTCACGACTGCCGGCACAAACGACTGCAGCAATTTGGTTACCAGCAGCGTAAACCCGAAGTTGAATAATACCAACAGTGTCACCGCCACAAGCTGCGGCAGGAGGATTCGGTGATGCATACGCTTGTCGCCAAACGTAAACAGTTTTTGTAAAAAGAACGACACCATCAGCCCCGCCCAAAAGCTGATACCCACCGCCACGACATTGGAAGTACCGGCCTTAATTGCAATGACAATAACGACTAATTCGAATACATATACGCTTACACCCACCAAGAGGTAACGGCGCATGTGTGGTGACAGTTTTTGCAAATATTTATTAAGCATGGTGCTTACGCGACGCCGTTTCGTCAATGACATATAGGGGACGGTTTTGCGTTTCGGCATGGATATGCGACAAATAAAGACCAGAAATTCCTTGCGAGACCATAAGCACGCTCACTAAAAACAACAGCAGTACCATCACATAGGCGCTACCAGTCGCATGCAACTGCAACGGGTCGCCCAATAACGCATCGACGATCATCGCCAGTCCGAGCAGTACCGATATCGGAAGTATGATTGCGCCAACATACGCCGTGGCGTACAACGGAGCGATACTGAGCGAAATAACACTATCGACTGCCAGTCGACTAAGTTTTTTAAACGAGTAGCTCGCTCTGCCCTGTAAGCGCGGATGCGCTTTGAAGTGCACAAACGCCCGTTCGTAACCCAACCAATCAATAAGACCGCGGGTGATACGATTGTGCTCTGTCATCTGCATAAAATCATGTTGTACGATCTTATCTATCAGACGGTAGTCGGTCGAACCGGGTACGAGCCGTATACCAGATAATCTATTGAAAAGTGCATAGAAAAGTTTTGAGCCGGCGTGTTTTACTACGCCTTCACGTTGATTGGCGGTGCGCACTCCTATGACCACGTGGCTGCCTTCGCGCCATTTGGCAATAAACTGCGATAGCATCTCGACCGGGTGTTGCCCATCGGAGTCGATGGTAATGACCGCCTCGCCGCGGGCCGCATGGATACCAGCGGTGGTTGCAACTTCCTTACCAAAATTCCTCGAGAAGCGAATAAGCTGCGTATTGGTATGCTGCGCGCATAGCTCCTGAACTCGTGCCAGCGTACCGTCAGTGCTGCCGTCATCGCAATAGATAATCTCGAAGTCGTAGTTAGACAGTGTTGCTAGTTCTTGGCGTAATGACGCATCAAAACGTAACACCACTTCTCGTTCGTTAAAGAGAGGGGCGACAATTGATATCAGTTTCTTGGGTGAGGCGTTCATGCGCGTTTGGCTTAGTATACACCATTGCCCCTGTTAGTGATGATTTTTTTACACGATTTAGTACCATGAGTTGTTATACTTACCGCATGCAAATTACTGTTTTTGGTGCGAATGGCAAAGTCGGTCGTCTAGTTGTACGAAAGCTGCTGGATGAGGGCCATGACGTAATTGCCTTTATCCACCGTCATTCGAACTTATCCGAACATCCAGGGCTTACCCTGGTTCGCGGAGATATCCATGATGGCCACGATGTCGGCCAGGCACTCCAAGGCAGTAACGCCGTTATAAGTACTTTGGGGAGTTGGCACACGCGTGAAAAGAATATTTTATCGAGCGCCGTTGAGCGGCTCGTGCCCGCAATGCGCACTGCAGGCATAAGTCGCATAATAAGTGTTACCGGTGCGGGCGCATTTACGGCCCAGGACACTCCCAATCTCTTTGATACTACGCAACATGTGCTGTTAAACACCATCGCGCCAAAAGTCCTCCGAGATGGCGAGGAGCATATTCGTTTACTGGCCGAAAGTGGCCTCGACTGGACGGTGGTTCGATCACCGGTCATGAACGAGTCAGGCGGCAGCGCCTACCAGCTTGGCGATCATTTCCCTTTGCCCTGGCAAACTATCCGCCGTCAGGCAGTTGTAGATTGTTTGGTAGCTCAGCTCAACGACACTTCGCGCTACGGCGAAGCTCCCTTCATTACCCGATCTTAGAAAACTATTAGTGCTGCTTACTCTTCTTTTTTTGGGTACTTTTCAGTGCCTTTTCTTGGGCGTGCATTTTTTCTAATAACTCATCTAATGTCATAATGTGCTACTTCCTTTGGCCTAACGTGTTAGTTTTTAGTGCGAGGTACACACTAACTATAAAGACTTACAACGTAGCGTCTGTAAAATATTTAGCATACAAACATAAGAAGCATGGCTTTTTTAAAAAAGGTAATGCTCTTCTTTATTTAGCATTTCTTTCATACGTTTTGCATTAGCACGGTGTTGCCTAAATTCTTGCCATTTTGACATAATTATTTGCTCCCTCATCTTTATTACAGTAATTACTATCTATGATGTAAGCTTGACTGTCTGTGAAATATTTATCGTAGCGTGACAAATAATGCTTTAGTACATTATGAAGTGTCTTAACGAAGTGGGATTTTTTACGGCGCCGGCATATGAAGTCCTCTATACTCTGGTGCAGTCAACTAAGTAAAAGGAGATTACGTATGATTAATATTATCGTGTGGATCATTTTTGGAGCACTCGCTGGCTGGATTGCTTCTATCATTATGAAAACTAACGCCGAACAGGGCGCACTGGGCAACATTATTGTTGGTATACTAGGTGCTATCATCGGAGGATTTTTAGTCCGAACTTTGACCGGTAATGACGTCAGTGGCTTCAACCTGATGAGCTTGGTCGTCGCGATTTTGGGAGCAGTAATATTGCTCGCTATTGTCAAAGCATTTCGTGGCCGTTCAGCGCGCGTTTAAACACGCTGCTTAATTTTATTAACCGCGGTGTGCTTGCATACCGCGGTTTTTATTCCCTTAAGGAGTACCACTTATGGCCATAACTCTCTCTGAATCACTCAGCCACACGCTTGTAAAACGCATACTCGCACTGTTCGCACTGTTCGGTGTGCCAATCGTCGCCTTTGTAGGGCTCGCCAATGAAGTAAAAGAAACCAACCCTGTGCCCGGCGACTTAGCCATATTACACGGCCTTCATGCGCTGTCATCGCCGTTCATGGATGCGCTCTTTGTTACCCTTACAACCCTGGGGAGTGCCCCGGTTGTTATTGCTATCGTTTTATTAATACTCGTGTACTTAGTCCGCCATAAGCATCACCGTGATGCCCTCTTTGTCCTGGCGGCCGCGGGAGGGGCAGCCTTGCTTAATGTATTCTTCAAGGTATTGTTTCACCGTGCCCGTCCGTCGCTCTGGCAGCAGATTGTTACCGAAAAGGGGTATTCATTCCCGAGCGGCCACGCCATGATATCGTGCTCGCTGGCGCTGACTATTATTATCTTATGCTGGCCGACTCGCTGGCGCCGATTGGCGATTATTGGCGGCAGTGTCTACTTCGTACTCGTCGGCATCAGTCGGCTGTACTTGGGCGTTCATTACCCTTCAGATGTTGTGGGTGGATGGCTGGTCAGTGTAGCGTGGATATACCTCATACATCGAGCCTTCGGTGCTTTTAGCCCGACGAAACAAAAAGAAACTGAAGATCAGCCTATCGAAGTGTCCGCAGCAACCCCTGCGCACAAGTAACCCGTACGGTGTCACCGACAGCAAGTTGCGTAATTTCACCGTCGAGCTGCATGGGCATACTACGGAGTGCCGAGAATGATATGTCCCGCACCGCTGGTGCCGGTTCACCCTGGTGAAATGCTGACCGTAATAAGGCTGCGATCAGGCGCAGTTTATTATGGTGAGGCCAGCGTACTACCTCGAACAAACCATCGTTCGGTTGTTTCTCCTCTGATAATGTCAGATATTTTGCCATCCGATCGATATTGGCTAGTACCAGGCTATCAAAACGCTGCTTTTTTCCGTCAAGCGCAATGGTAAAGGGGCGGAACTTCCAAAAGGTTTTTATCGCTAGCCATGACTCCTTAAGTGCAGATAAGGAGTGCCTGTTAAGTTCGACTGCGACCAATGGTGTTAGTCCGAGCCCAGCATAGGAATGGGCATAAGTAGTGGTGTCGTTGATACGTACGGCAAGCACATCTAGGTGCTCCACGGCACCATCTCTTAGAGCTTCAATGAGCGGCCGCTTGCTAACACTGCTGTAGTGGTCGTTGGCATTACCACCAGGCAACACCGCACAGACCGGTTTGCTACCGTCTTTTGCTTGAGCCCGCAAAGCGCCGTTAATGACTTCGTGATATCCACCGTCACCACTGACCGATACGATAAGCACATCGGGGAGGCTTTTTGCGGCATCATAGGCAAGCGTTTCGGCGTGGCCAGCATGCTCAGTCTCCTTGAGCTGTACGTCAGAAGCGTCTAGATAGGTCCGCGCTTCGGCGGCGAATTTTTTGGCGATTGACGGGCTATCACCCGTACTGTTCGGGTTATAAATGATAACGATATGTTTAAAAAGATTCACTGCTTATTTCGAAGTATCTGCTTCGAAACTAGGGGGAAGCAAACGTGGGCCACCGAGGTATTGTGATTTGAGCAGCGCCGACTGCAAAGCATGCAGCACGACTTCGGCTTGTTCGCGGCTCATGCCAACACGTGATACGGGCTGTTTGCCGTGGGTAAAGTTCATGGTCACGCCGTTTTTAGAAGCATTAACCTGGATACCATCGCTGTACATGGTTCGCATGTCCATAGCCATCAGTATCATCATTGGCTTGCCGCCGAGGACATCTGCATTGAGGCCAAAACGTTCGCTTTTGGCATCTTCGTACCCCGCCATCTCCCACAGTTGAACAGCCTCGTTGTCCTGAATATCAAAGTGGTTAATGAGGAGCATCAAGATGTCTTCACTTGGTCGCTCCAAACCTTGCTCAAAGCGCTCAAGTTTATCCATGTCGATTTCGACAGCACCCGATACTTCGGCCACACTTTCCTGGGTCTGTTCGCGCAAGTACCGCAGGTGTGACCCGAGTGGTTTGAATGGTGTATTGGATTTGGATTCTTGCATTGCCTTAATAATACCTCTCCTCTGGAGGTCGATGCAAGCATGAGCTTCGCCCCTGCTATACTATTTTTATGAATATCTTGCAGTCGGTGCATTTGGCCGAACATTCGACGATGCGCCTCGGTGGCGACGCTCATTACGGTGTTGAAGTACACGACCGCACTGAACTTACCGAGGCAATAGCCTGGGCCGAGGAGCACAACCAGCCCGTGATGATGATCGGGAGCGGGAGTAACATCATTTGGCGCGATGAAGGCTATGAGGGGCTGCTCATTTTAAACAAAATTGACCGTTTTGAGCTCTTTAACGAAGATGAGGCGAATATCTACGTTACCGTAGGAGCGGGCGAAGATTGGGATAACGTGGTAGCCCGAACCGTCGAAGTCGGTGCTACTGGTATCGAAGCCCTCAGTTTGATTCCCGGTACGGCGGGGGCTACGCCGGTCCAAAATGTCGGCGCCTATGGTCAAGAAATTGCCGATACCCTGGTGAGCGTCGAGGCCTACGATACGCACACCAAAAGTTTCGTAAATATCCCGGCCATGGACTGCGCCTTTGGCTACCGTACCAGCCGCTTCAAAACGACAGATAAAGGCCGCTTTTTTATCACGGCCATCACGCTGCATCTGACGCGGGGAAATCCGGAGCCGCCGTTTTACGGAAGCGTCCAACAATATTTCACGGAACATGGGATTACTGAGGTGACGCCCCAAGTGCTGCGGGATGCCGTCATTGATATTCGCTCACATAAAATGCCCGACCCAGCAAAAGTTGCTAATAACGGCTCATTCTTTGCCAACCCCGTTGTTGACCTGGGTGTTCTGGCGCAAATCACTGCCGACTACGAAGAGGTGCCGCACTGGGAAACCAAGGATGGGCGCGTGAAGATTCCGGCCGCCTGGCTGCTGGAGCAAGCGGGGTTCAAGGATATGCATGACGTCGAAACCGGTATAGGAACCTGGCCCATGCAACCGCTGGTGCTCGTTAACGAACACGCAACCTCCGCGGCGCAGTTGATTGCCTTTAAGCAAAGAATTGTCGACACTGTCAAAGCGAAATTCGACATCACGCTCGAGCAAGAACCCGAACTCCTCCCGTAAAAATCACCGGGCAGTATAAGCATAAGTGCTATAGTGATCGTATGAAAAGAAATAAACTCCCAAAGCACAAAAAGGGCGCTTGGTTCGTCGCCGTTCGTGGCAGCTATTTGCCCGTTAGTTGGCAGGGCTGGCTCACGTATGTGCCATACATTGCCTATCTTATCTTTTCGATGCAAGTTGCCAAAGATATTACTAGCTCAGCCGCCACTGCAGTGCTAATCATCGTACCGAACTGGGTAGCAGCCACCATCGTCATGACCTGGTTGGCTAAACGTACTAGTTAGGTTAATCGTCGCTGGGCAGCGGAAATTTCAGGGCGAAGGCTTTTACTTCTTCGCGGAGTGCCGCCAGTTTGGTTTCGTCATCGCGGGCATCGATAGCTTGCTTCATCCACTCGGCAATCTGCGCCATGTGTTCTTCGGTGAGGCCGCGAGTCGTTAAGGCCGGTGTACCGAGGCGAATACCGCTCGGACGGAACGGTGGCAGCGGGTCATCGGCAACTGAGTTTTTATTGAGTGTCAGCCCAATCTTATCGAGAGCGAGTTCGGCCACACCACCATCGATGCCAAAGCTTTTATGGACATCAGCCAATATGAGGTGGTTACTAGTACCACCGGTGAGCAACTGGAAACCACGCTTTTGTAATTCATCGGCAAGTTTCGCGGCGTTTTTCAAAATTTGCTCGGCATACGTTTTGAACTCGGGCTTGAGCGCTTCACCAAAGGCAACAGCTTTTGCGGCGATGGTGTGCTCATGCGGACCACCTTGCATACCAGGAAATATGGCGCGGTCGATGAGTGTCGGGATATTCTCCAGGGTTTTTTCCGGTGCCCGGAGTGGTGTGCTGACCGTACCCTTGGTGAGGATCAGGCCGCCTCGCGGACCGCGCAGTGTCTTGTGCGTTGTCGTGGTAATAACATGAAAGCCATAATCAAATGGATTCTTGGCAACGCCGGCTACAATCAAGCCAGCAATATGTGCCATGTCGGCCATCAGGAGCGCGCCCACCTCGTTGCCAATCTCGGCAAATTTGGCGTAGTCCAGTTCGCGCGGGTAGGCACTAAAGCCAGCCAAAATAATCTTCGGTTTGTGTTTGCGCGCCAGCTCTCGCAGCTCGTCGTAATCGATTTCGCCCGTACTTGGGTCTTTCATCTTGTATGGAATGAACTTGTAGAGTTTAGCCGAGCGGGTCATCGGGTTGCCGTGCGTTAAGTGGCCGCCGTGCGACAAATCCATCGCGAGGATTGCATCACCCGGTTCGCACCAGGCACTATAGACTGCTTCGTTAGCAGGAGCACCAGAGTGCGGTTGGACATTGGCGTGGTCCGCCTTAAACAGTTGCTTAGCCCGGTCGATGGCCAGCTGCTCAACTTTGTCGGTAAAATCTTGGCCGCCGTAGTAACGCTTGCCTGGATAGCCTTCGGAATACTTATTGGTAAACACACTGCCCATAGCCGTGAGCACATCTCGCGAGACATAATTTTCGCTCGGGATGAGCTCGAGACCTTCGCGCTCGCGCTTCTCTTCACCATTAATGAGATCTTGTACGACAGTATCTTGCATAGCTATAGCTCCCTCTTGCTTTAAAAATAGTATAAGACGAGTGGGCAAAGAAAGCTAAATCATGCTTTCATTGTAGCAGCTAAAGCGCTATCATTTGTAGTGAACCACTTAAAAACAAATATTGCATTTTATATCATATAAGGTATAATTAACCAGTTATGTCACAGACGAACGAGAAAATTGGCGAGCTAATCGCCCAAATACGACAAGAACGCGGCCTCACCCAAGCTGAGTTTGCTCGTCAGTTAAACACTAGCCAGTCGGCGGTGAACCGCATGGAACATGGCAAACAAAACATGAGCCTCGAGACACTCGGACGTATTAGTGATGTTCTCAATAAGCAACTTATCAACGTCAGTAACGGTGCAGTCAATCTAAAGATCGAAGGCGGGCACGAGCTACATGGTTCTATCCGTCTTAAGACCAGCAAGAACGCAGCCGTCGGTTTACTATGCGCCAGCTTGCTCAACCATGGTGTGACCCGTTTTACCGCTTTTCCACGTATCGAAGAAGTCTACCGTATCATCGAAGTGCTCGAGAGCATGGGTGTGCAGGTCAAATGGCTTCCTGGTAATGACCTCGAAATCCGCCGACCCGCCGAGCTAAAGATCGACAAAATCAATGCTACCGCAGCCCGCAAAACTCGTTCCGTCCTGATGATGATGGGTGCACTGATGCACGACCATGAAAGTTTCCGTATCCCCTATGCCGGGGGCTGCAAGCTGGGGAGTCGCACTGTCGCACCGCACCTATACGCGCTCGAAGAGTTTGGTGTTGGCATTGTCGCGACCAAGGGCTTCTACCGTGTCGATGTCGCTAAAAAATCCGCTGGTCGCGTCACGCTCTATGAGGCTGGCGATACCGTTACCGAAAATGCCTTGATTGCCGCTGCCCGCACTCCCGGGGAAACAATACTTGAATTTGCGACTGCCAACTATATGGTGCAAGACGTTTGTTTCTTTCTACAAAAGCTCGGTGTCAAAATCGAAGGTATTGGCACTACTACCCTACGTATCCAAGGTGTAGAGAATATCAAAAAGAATGTCACCTACGCACCCGCCGAAGATCCCATCGAAGCCATGTTCTTCACGGCCGCGGCGGTAACCACTAACTCTGAGATTACCATCGAACGGGTACCGATTGCCTTTATGTCTCTCGAACTTCTGAAGCTGAAAAAAATGGGGCTTAACTACAGCACGACCGAACGCTACAAAGCCGCGAATGGTCATACCGATCTCGTCGACCTGACCATCCACAAACACGATGGCCATCTTAAAGCTTTAACTGAAAAACTGCACTCTGTTCCCTACCCCGGTATTAATGCCGACAATCTTCCCTATTTCGTACCGATCGCAGCTGTTCTGCACGGTCGCACGCTCATCCACGACTGGATGTATGAAAACCGGGCCATTTACTACACCGAGATGACCAAAGTCGGCGCTCAAGTAGAACTCGCCGATCCGCACCGCCTATACGTTGAAGGTCCAACCAAATTTACCGCTGCCGATGTCGTCTGTCCGCCCGCGCTACGACCCGCAAGCTTGCTACTCATTGGTATGCTCGCAGCCAACGGCACCAGCATGTTACGCAATATCTACACCATTCAGCGTGGGTATGAAGATTTGGCAGAACGGCTTAATAGCCTCGGCGCCGAAATCGCCGTCATGCACGAACTGTAGCTCGTATCTGTTATAATGACCTAGTTAATGCCACCTCGCGGGTGTCGTATAGCGGTTATTATCCCAGTTTTCCAAACTGGTGATCGGAGTTCGACTCTCCGCACCCGCACCACGTCAGAATATTTTCCGGCTTTGCTTCCAAATTCCGGAAAATAAATTTCCGGAATTTTGCACAAAGTCTACAAATTTCTTCCTTTCAGTTTCGCAAACAGCCTTCGGCTTGGTTTGCAAAACTGGCAAAACATCATGACAAAACATCTCATTATTATTCCCGGTATTGGTGATGACCACCTCGTGTATCACAAGGGGGCCTGGGTTTTTGCTATGGTTGGGTTCAAGCCTCACGTGCACGTCTTCGGTTGGGACAGCGCGGACCCCGCAAGTTACGACCAGCGGATTGCCAATCTCAACCAAACCGTAAGCGCGCTGGATGGCGAAATCTATCTTCTTGGAGTGAGCGCCGGGGGAAGCGCCGCCGTTAACAGCTTTGCCATGCTCCCCGAAAAAGTTACAAAGACCGTCACCCTCTGCTCACCACTCAAGGCATTTTCAACCCGGGTTAATCCCCTTCTGGCCGTGTCGATAGGTCATACCGAAGATTTTCTGGCAACAATGAGCGAAGACCGGAAAAAACGTTTGCTCTCAGTTCATGCTATCTTCGACCCTGTCGTACCGACTCGTTTGAGTAAACCGGAGGGAGTCAAAAGCCTCACGTTGCCATCTATTTTGCATCCCGTGACAATTTATCTGGGCCTGACGCTATTCTGCGGCCCAATTGTTCGTTTCTTCAAACAGAGATAAAGTTGTTATAATATGCCCACGGTGCGCCCTGGTAGCTCAGCTGGATAGAGCAGAGGACTTCTAAGCCTAAGGTCAGTGGTTCGAGTCCACTCCGGGGCACCACAGTTATTTTGTGTATTTTCAGATACTATTACGCTACGTGACGGCTGTATTTGACGGCAACTAGCACTCACATCAGCTATTTGAGCCTCATATTGAGCCAGTGCTTTAGATTTTTCCTCAATATTTGCATGTTGGTAAATCTGCATTGTCGTACTGATATGCGCATGCCCTAAAATTGATTGAACATCCTTGGCTGGTATATTATTGTTTTTCAGATTGGTAGCAGCAGTATGCCTTAGATGGTGAAGAGTAATTACAGGCAATCCTGCTTTCTCGCTTATTCGTTTGAATGACCTTCGCAGATTCCCTCCATCTACAGGCAGTGAATTAGCCGTCTTGAAAAGAAGGTCAGGCAGTGGTCCACCTGCTGACC
>JBDSPW010000011.1:0-9632 GCA_039930145.1 Saccharimonadales bacterium (SeqCode)
GAGCTCCTCTTCTTTGAGCGTAAACCTTCTAGTTACGAAACCGCCGCACCGGCGCATCGTCACACGGATGCCGAGCGCGAACTCATTAGTGCCATTCACGCCAAAGCCACCCAAGCTGCCTTCCATGTAAATGTTCGTTTACTTGTAAAAGTGCACGATGCGCGTGCCGCCGAGCAGCGGATTAAAGTGCTTCGGACGTCACTGGCGTCGTACGGCGCATCGCGCTACCAATCATTGCAGCCCCGTATCAACTGGCCACAGGCGGTGGTCGACTACCGCCAAACAGCGTTTCGCCATCGATTGCCCTCGCTATTTGTTAAGAATGCCTGCTTACTCTCGGTGGGGGAAATCGCTGACTTGTATCACTTCCCGTACGGTGACCATACCCAAACCGAGAACCTCGTCAGCTCCCATAGCCGAGATCTGCCAGCACCATTGTCTCTCAAGCAGTCTCCCGCAACCTACGTCCTTGGCCAAAACAGCTACCATAACGCCCTCACGCCAATTGGGCTAACGACGGCTGAGCGCGAACGGCACGTCTATATCTTGGGTGGAACGGGCAATGGTAAAACGACCCTCATGCAATACGGCATAATCCAGGACATACAAGCGGGCGAAGGTGTCGCAGTGATTGATCCACATGGTGACCTAGCTGAGAACTTACTGCGCTACGTGCCGGAAGACCGGCTGGATGATGTCGTCTACTTCAATCCCGATGACCTCGGCTGGCCGATTGGACTCAACTTACTGGAACTTACACCAGGCATTGAAGGCGACGAGCTACTCCGTGAGAAAGATCTCGTAACGGAAGCGGTCATTTCGGTGTTTCGAAAGATCTTTTCCGATGAAGATAGCGGCGGTCACCGTATTGAATACATCCTCCGTAATGCTATTCAAACCGCCCTTACGGTGCCCGATGCTACCCTATTTACCGTTTTTCGTCTGCTGACTGACCCGGCATATCAACGTGGGGTCGTGAAAGCACTCGATAACCCTGACCTACAGCGCTTTTGGCGTAATGAACTGGGTAAGGCGGGCGAGTATCAGCGCGTTAAAATGACAGCGGGTATTACTTCGAAGATTGGGCGTTTCCTGTTTTCGGCAGCTGCCCGACGAGTCTTGGAACAACCGCGTTCGACGATTAATTTCGATGACCTCCTGGCTGAACGAAAGATTCTCATCTGCAACTTCTCTAAAGGTCTCCTTGGTGAAGACACCTCCGCACTGTTTGGTATTACAGTGCTGGCGAAACTGCAGCTATCGGCACTACGCCGGGCCCGCCTGCCGATTGAAACCCGTACACCTTTCTACCTGTATGTCGATGAGTTCCAGAACTTTGCGACCACATCATTTACACAACTTCTCTCCGAAGCGCGGAAATATAAGCTACTGGTTACGATGGCCGAACAATCTACTTCCCAGCAAAAGGATAGCCGTATGATCAACGTGCTACTTGCAAACGTCGGCACAGTGATTTGTTTTAGAACTGGTAATGTTGTCGACGAGCAATTGCTAGCGCCACTCTTTCGACCATTCCTCACAGGGAGTGAAATCGCTAACTTACCACCATTCCATTTCTATATGCGCAGCGCTTCGGTACATTCCCAGGAACCCCTATCAGGGGAGACCTTGCTGTTGAGCCATCCGGGCAGCGGCGAGATAGCCGATGTGGTGATCGCTGCATCACGTCGAAATTATGCCCGCGCCTATGTACCGCCCGAAGAGAAGTTGACGCAGCCGGCGAGACCAATACCGAATTCTATATCAATGCCGCTTCCCCTGGGTAATAACCCTAAAAGCTAATAAACGCAGAAGGCTCAGGTATATTGTATTTATTAACAAATTATTGTATAATGTAGCAAATATTATGTCGTGAGTAGAGTTATGTCTAGCAATGAACGCCAACCACAATTAAGCCAGCCCTTTGGGGATTCATTCCAATCTAGTTGGGGTGGTGAAGCGTATGTTCGTGCTATGCAAAGCGAGACATTAGCGCCCTACACCGACGATGAGCTGATTATAAGTCGCCTGACATCACCCAGCCGCCTGTTTCGAAGATATCCCGAAGCACAGGCAATAGTTGAAGAAGCGCTCCTCACTAACGATGACGACTCGCTTGTTGCTGCATCGGAACTATTATATGAAGCGCTTGATCTTTCGCAGCCAGCGGCCGCACCACCAGTTGCGCGGGTTTTGTCGTATCTTAACATGGCAAATAGCGCTGCTAATACAAAAAACCGTTTGCTTGGCGAAGCAACACCCACTGCTCGTTGTAACGCCGTCGTTGGGTTGGTAGGCAGAAAAATAGCAGCTAGTGTTACCGACGAAGCGTTAGATGAATATGTGTATAGTACTGCCTTTCTTGCAGCACGTATAGAAAGCATGACGCAAGGCAAAGCCCGCCCCTATGCGCCACAATATTTCTATGAAACCAAACTAGAGGCTTTGCTTGGTGATCTGCAAAACCGTCGGATTAACACTGAGTATGCGGCTCTCATGCCAGGCTATGACGAAGTAACGCCGTCACCCGAGCAAATTACTGCTGATTCGGCAACGACTCGGGCGGTGTTTGGTGAAATTTTAGCTAATCGACAGTATGGCTTAAAGCTCGGCTATAAACCGCATGAACTTGGGGGCAGTCTCGTATTTGGTCCGCCCATAGCTGACAGAATAAGTACGGAGATCACCAAACATAAAAATGTGCATCCACTGATGCTTGCAAGTTCTGATGTTGCTACCATCGTGCATAGCTATAGGCGGTCTTTTAAGACGTTGAAACCAGAATTAATAAGCCACCAAGGGAGATCACAGGGCTTTAGCTACGACCGCTTAGGCCTCGTAAATCTCATGTATTTATCAAATGATGGCGAACTATATTGCGACAGGGCCGGTAACACAAGTGTCCGGGACATATTTGTGCGTGCCAATAAGTACACCACCTATCGCCAGTTCCAGGCGGAGATACTTGCCGGTTATTTTGATATGACGCAGCCGGCTGAAATCGTTAATGCCATCAATCGTACGATTGCCCCAGCGTCAGCATCTAAAGTTGACCACGACCCAACTCAGCCAATGGACATTATCCATAAGCTCGTCGTTCCTCGGGTGCGTTTTATCAAACAAAATGCCGAACTCGTTACCGAATCAACAGTCGATGAAGAATCAGCCACTGGTAACCACCGCACCTTGCGATTTCACGGCGTTACTTGGCACCGTCGCCGCCTCCCAGATGGCTGGACACCTTCTCCAGAAGCTCGCGAACTAGCTGCTAGTGCCGGTGTTGCCTTACGAGATAATGAGACATTCGTGCGTGAGCACCAGCGCGGTGCGAAGCAGGTGGGTGAGGTCATTGGTCACCACCTATTTCAGCGCTAATGCTGCCCTCGAAATGAACTACGTCACTACCGTAAGCTCAAAGCGGATACTCGGCGTGTCACCAAGTATGAGACTATCGAGAACTGTTTGGGTATATTCCTGCTGCGACGTGCTACGACACACTACTTGGATAGTTGGCACAGGGAGATTGGTGACATTCCAACCACCGGCTTCAAAATAATCTCGGTAGTAGCGCAGGCGATTACGAATCACGAACCGCGGGGTTGAGCTATCAAAGACCTCGAGCAGGTAGTCATGACGCCGCCCGCCCGCGTCAGTTGTAATGATGAGGCCATCGGGCAGGGGCGACGGTAGGTAATCATAAATAGCTAAGTCATTCTTCGGGTAACAGGTAACAGCCGTGCCCAAGCGCTGCTCCAGCTGCACCATGACCTTAAGAACCGTCACGCAGTGGTCTTGCAATCGCTTTGACGCGTGCTCGTGCTTGTAAATACCATTCAATACCGCTTCAGGCACATCGTGACGCAACAGCAACCGACTTTTCGGTGTCACGTAATAGGTTGCCGGCAAACGCTGTAAACGATTTCCAGATCCGTAGTGTCGAGCAAGGTATCCAGTATCCATGAGCCGCTGCAGGCGTCGTCGCAGAGCATTAACGCTGGCGAGGCGCAGGTGGGCGGTGAGTAACTCTGCCGTTACAAACCTAAACCGACACACTTCTCTGAGCAGCCCTTGCTGTTTTGGGCTTACCGCCGACTTATCGATAGATTGCTTCGTCATAGGTATTCCTCAAACCCTCACTATACACTTCTTCTCTCCTTATACATATAAGGAGAAATATATACGTACACCAACAGAGAGAAAAGTGTAGAAAAAAGGGTTTTTCGAAAAACCCTTTATGATTTATGTATTTATTGATTATTACGCGGCTGGTTATAGCTCTAAAACCGCAAAGATGCAAAGAGAGAAAAATCGCAGTCAATATTCGGGGATTATTACACATGCCGTTCACCTACGGCCGTGAGACCGTTGGAGGGAAGCCAAACGTATTATTGACCGTGCTATGCGGACGGATTCCTTCAGCCCAAAAAGTAAGTGCCTATGCGGAAGCGGCAAGAAGCAGCTCCAGTGCCATAGGCAATACATGAAATTAGCCCTAACACTCAGGCAGTCTGGATAATGTAATTCCAGACTTGTAGGGTTAGGGCCCGTCAGCATAGCATTATAAATGACCCCTGTCTCAGGGGCATTTTTTATTTATGTGCTGTGGGCAAGATTTTCGGCCACGGCTTTAATGCTCACGGTTTCGGCACTGTATCCGTCTGCCATTGATGAGAGATAAGCCTCGACATCTTTATAATATGGATACCAAGAATTATTAAAGAAATCGGTTTCTCCGGGCTTAGCTTGTATACTATCAATCTTCGCGGCATCGAGGGTGTTCATCAGCTTCGCACCTCTTACTCGTGCATCAGCATAACCGACGATATTTTCTTCTACAGTATGATGCCGAATTGCAGTCTGTCGTTCATCAGCGTCAGTCAAAGATCTATCTGCTACTCGACCGGTATTCTTTGCCGCCGCTATTTCGACGTCAGAGTACCCATTTTCTTTAAGTAATCTAGGCAAGAGGTCGTCTGAAGGTTCTTGTTCTCGACGTATGGATTCCGTAACATCACGACGCTTAGTCGCATCGTGTACCCAAGCCGCTCGCTCAACCTCAGTTACGGATACGTCTACTCCGCTTGTTTGCAATTCTTGAGCTATCATTCGAGCAAAAGCTGCCACTAGGGCTGAATGCTCCACTACATTGAACCATTCTTCACTACCGAGTGTATCAATCAGCCCGACTTCTTTAAAGAGCTCTCGCGGCATGTGGGCCTCTATGTAACCTTTCCAGACTGCGCCATACTCTACATCTGAGATAAGCACATGCGTGGCATCGATAGCTTCTCCACGGCTATTAACAAACTTGACTGGTCCGTTTTCGGAAGAATTAGGAACATTGTTCATTTTGATAATTATAGTTTATTTCCTCAAAAAAGTTCCAAATTTCATCCGCTACGGCCCGCCAGATCCACAGTCTATAATGGCTCGGCATTTTGTCTGTGGCCACTAAACTCGAGGTTTTACTTTAAGCTCGCCGTTCGCCTGAAACTTCACCATCCACTCCGCCAACATATCTTTATCAACAAGCACACAGTTATTACTCTCTGCCAATACTCGCGCTTGGCGTGTATAGGTACTGTTCGTAACAACCATGCCACGGGCGCAGTGGTATTTGTTGAGCCCGGTAACGACTTGGCGCACGGCATCAGCTTTGACGACTCCAGCGTAGCGCTTTACCTGCACGCCCCAACGCACCCCATCTTTCTCGGCAATTACATCAACCCCCCAATCGTAATATTCGGTAAGTGACACGTTTTTGTAGCCTTTGTGCCGCAAGATCTCGGCCACGTATTCTTCAAACGCCAGACCATCCATCTGGTCGATATCGATCACCTCAAGTGCCCGCAATTTTTTGACCCGATACACATTCCGCTGGCGAACCCACAGCACAATAAGTACTGCGATAAGCAGCAAGCAGAGCAGGGCGAGTACGCGCTGCACGACCGACAGATTCACGTACGCTACGATGCCACCAATAATGAGTACGAGAATCAAGAGACCGAGTGGGTCATCTTGCTGCGAACGGCGACGGGAGTAACGGCGCGACATATAACGATTGTATCAAATGACATCACCTATCCGACTCGAACACCGTTCTTCACCAATACATTTCCGGGTACATATACTGCGTACCAAGATCTGCCTTGTTGAGTGAAACAAACCAGAGGGTTATGACAAATACCAGGGCTACGAGTGTAATGAATACGATGAGCATACTTCGTGACATCCTTTTTTCAAGGTCGTAGTCTAGGGTTTTGGCGAGATAGTCCTGAACGAGTAGGACTAAACTCATAAAGATAAACGTCACGATAACGACCGTGATGAAGGCGCTAAATTTTTTGACCGCTAACGCATAGAGCGCAATTCCTTCGGCCACAATGAGTAAGATAGTTGCGACTATGTTCGTGTACACGTACAGCTCTAAAAGATGACTCTTTTTTGCCTTCTTTTGTGGCGTCAAATAAAACGACGACTGAATAGTCATGCCGATAATCAGTAGCGGAATGATCGTGGCAAATTGCTTATACACCTCGTCCATATGTGAAGTATAGCAAAAACAAAAAGCTCCCGATCAAGGGAGCTTTTCTAAGTGTCATCTTGGTGCAGCATTATTGATTGTATGTTCATTTTCTGTCGCCATTGCCATGTCCTTTTTATAAATCACAGTATACCAAAGAAGAATACTCTGCTAACGCAAAGTGCTTATGCTTGACTTCCCTTAGTTGACGAGCTTCACAACCCTGATTATTTTTTGCAAAAAATATGTTAAACAATATACTACTCGTATGAGCGAAACGTATGACAACGTAGTACTTGTCAATCAGGGTCTACAGGAACTGGATAGAATGGGGCACACTCACGAAATTTTATTTTCTGGTCGACCTACTTATGAAGTATATTCGCTAGACCCATTTGCAAGATCAAATTATTATGGTCGATATTTTAATCGGGCCCCAGTAATAATTGGCACTGTAGCTTTGAAGGCCATATTGACTGCTCCCACTCCCTATCCTGACAGACTAGTCATGCATGTGGCGTTTGAGACCGGAGAAAGAATGTTTGGGTATCCAATTAACTATAATAAACCGGGACATCGCCAAGTCATACATGAAGTATTTGAAAATCTTGGGCTTCATGGATGGGAAATAACCTAAAGCTCGTCAACAAGACCCACAAAAAAGTACTCTTTTACGGGTGCTTATGCTTGGCTACCTATAATTGATGAGCTTCGCAACTTTTCTATATGAGCGTGTCGTCGGTAAATTTCCAATAATGCTCAACAGGTGCAGACATCACACGAAGTATAACTGTCGCTGTATGTCCATAGTAGGATTGCAGCAAACCTTCTGGAATGTCTTTTTCTTTTGCGAATGGCAGGTAGGTTGATTCCCCGTGTGGAGTTTCGAGCGCCATCATCGCATTCTGATAATCAACATATTCCAGTGTGCCAGCTGCAAGTACACTGCCATCTTCGCCCTCTACCTCCAGCCCAATATCAGATGCAATATATAAATCGGCCCTAGATTTCCTATGAGCAAACTTTTCGTACCAGTATGACCGTTCATTGTTGCTGCTGAGCCAACTTCGTACTAGCGGTTCAGAAATTTTCGCCGCCTTCGATACTCTCCGGGATGCCGCTCTCAAGTCGTTCTCATGGCGCTCGAGTGGAATCTTCTTCTCGACGGCCCATATCAAATCATTAAGGATCTTATCGCCATATTCGCGCTGAATCTGCGGGTCATTATAGGTAGTGATTTCGTGCTTGGGTTGAGGTAAATTCATTATGAACAAAAATAACACAAAATTGGTACTTTGCAAATTGCTTATGCTTGGCTGCCGCTAGTTAACAAAATTTGCAACATTGTAGCGAAGTCAACTAATCTACTTGCGGACCAAATAGCTCGGTTTTAAGGCGTCTAAGCTTATCGAGCGCCTGCTCCTCCCTAACTCGTCGTTCCTCAATAGTGGATTGTAATTGTTCCAGTCCCTGGCCCGTCGATCGATCTTCGATAACTCGCGCTGCGCCTTCTAAAAGAAGTCCTGAAGGAGTATCGCCTTCGAGACTTGCAATAAGCTCTAGCACTGCTTTAAATTCCTCGGGTACACGAGTACTTAAGGGTGTCGAAGCTTCTCCCTTGGTGTCTTTACGATAATGCTCATAGTTTGGATGCATAAAAATAAAAGTACCACAAATGTGGCACTTAGTATATTGCTTATGCTTGGCTACCTCTAGTTGACGAGCTTCGCAACTTTCAAATGCTAAACTCTGTAGTGTGTTCCAAAAATTGCCCAGTTTCGAAATCCATGTTTACGAGCAATGTATAATTCAGCTTTTAACTGTGCAACTTGTCGATTGTAGCCACGAACATCTTGTTCATTTTTGTGTGTTACGGACACTGAAGGATCAAACCAACTAGGCAACCCTTTTTTATATAGACGAATGGCTAAATCTTGAATCTCATGCTCCCTTAATGACTCGTCAAAACCGCCTATAGTTTTAAAAATATTAGAACTCATGATTAGGTTCTGCTCGATGTTCCAAAATACACGTTTACGTTTAGGTAAATCCAACGGGAATGGCCAGCCTTCGAGGAGATTGCTAAAGCGTTCACGTATATCCCTTGCCTTCTCCGGATCAGTGGTTAATAAGGGCTCTAATTTAAGTTGGATTGCAGCACCAATATCTGACCGAATATCTTGGTGCGGGCCATAGTTCCATACACTTTGCTGCCCATTGGGCGTATTCGCTAGGCCTCCCACAAAACCAAACGGAGTATTAGGAGCTACGTACTGAGCTGCCTCAACTGCATTTTCAGTATCAAGTGTCACACCGGCGTCCATAAAATGTATAAGTGCGTCATAACCCAACGCGTGGATGATTTGATTGCGTGTGGCGCCGGCACCTCTATTCTCTGTGCTTGTAACGAAGTGCACACCTTCGCCTGAGTTAAAGCTTTCCACTGCTTCTCTGCTTTCATCAGTGGATGCATCATCCAGGACGTATATGTCCGAGTAATTTTGAGCAGCTAGTTGCTCAAGAAATGGCGTCAGCTGCTGACCCATATTGTAATTCGGAATCGCTGCGACAACTGGTAATTTCATTAAAAAACACGATACCACAAAATCAACATTTTGTATAGTACTTATGCTTGGCTACCGTAAAAGTTGTTGTAGTCAAACGTTCTACACGATCCTTGCTCATATGTTCTCTTTTTATCGAAGTATATCCGCTGAACTGTGCTTTTCAAGACCGGTGAATGGTATGGTCGACCCATGGTTTACATTCACCTCTCAGGGTGCTACTGTGACCTCATATTATTTGGAGTAGCGCTATGTATACAGAGTATTCCGAGAAGCGAGTAATTTCCGATCATCACGACATTTACCTGACGTCAAAAGACGAAACATTTCCATATCAGATGGAGGCTCCGGGCAACCCGACGATACTTGTCGACCACATAACCGTGAGTGCGGAACGTGTATCCTTAGAGGGGTGCGTAAAAGGTATATTTAGACTTCGCAGAGAACGAATGGGCCAAACGTTTTTTGGTAGTCCTGAACCATTGCAGGACATCATGCCTGAAGCAGTGTACCGGGTCACTGCTGGTAAATTTCAACAGTTTCAA
>JBDSPW010000012.1:0-4766 GCA_039930145.1 Saccharimonadales bacterium (SeqCode)
TGTCGCCGGTGTTGATGCGCTGGCTCGAAGTCTCAGTGACGCACTTAGCCTGCATAGCCGTGTATTGTGGCTCGTGCCTGGGGGTTCAAATATCGCACTCGCCGTACGTGTCATGCAGGCATTGTCCGAGCAGGTAACCGAAAAGTTACATATCATGCTTACTGACGAACGCTACGGTGCCGTTGATCATGCTGATTCGAACTTTCGGCAGCTCCGCGAAGCTGGTTTCGACACACTCGGTGCGCACTTTATTCCTACCCTCGCCGATGGCTTATCACTCGACGCGACGGCTGCTGCCTATGCAGAGAACTTCAACAGAGAAGCCAACGATGCCGGCTACATTATTGCTCAGTTTGGCATTGGTCCCGATGGACATATTGCGGGAATTCTACCTGGCAGTCCCGCGAGTACTTCGGATTCACTTGCAGCCGGATACCACACCGAACAGTTTGACCGCATAACACTGACATTTTCCGCCCTAAAACGCATCGATGAAGCCTATGTTTTTGCGTACGGCCAGGCAAAGAAGTCCACGCTGGAACAACTCAAAAATCAGTCAGTCTCCCTAATAGAGCAACCAGCACAGATTTTACGACAGATTCCCGAAGCGACCGTATATAATGACTGCATAGCAGAGGAGGCTACCAACATATGAAAATCGCCATTCACGGCCTGGGCCGCATGGGTATGCAAATTGCCGAACGGCTGACTCTAGAAGGTCACCACGTTATCGCCCATAACCGCAGCCCCGAACCAATGCAAACTGCTGCAAGTTTTGGAGCAATTGCCGCCACTACTAAACATGATGTCGTAGCGGCTTTTGCAGGCGAACAGCCAGTAGTTTGGATTATGCTGCCTGCCGATATTGTCGAAGGGCAATTACGAGAATGGCTGGAAATTTTGCCCCATGGTAGTGTCATTGTTGACGGTGGTAACTCTGATTTCCGAAATACAGCGAAACACGCCGAGATCGTAGCGACATCGCACTCCGAATTTGTTGATGTTGGCACGAGCGGTGGCATCATGGGCTTCGAGCACGGCTTCTCGATGATGGTCGGGGGCTCAGAAGCCGGGTTTAAAACAATCGAGCCGGCGCTGGTAAGCTTATCGAAACCGCAGGGAAGTTATCACTACTTTGGGAGTCATGGAGCAGGGCACTACGTAAAGATGGTACACAACGCTATCGAGTACGGCATGATGGAATCGCTTGCCGAAGGCTACCGCATGCTACGTGAAGGTGCCTTTCCAGATATTGACCTTGCTGCCGCCGGAGATGTCTGGCAACGGGGGAGTATTGTAAATTCGAGTCTTAACCAACTCACCACCCAGGCGTTACATGAAAATCCCAAACTCGAAGGCATCGACGGCTTTGTTGCCGAATCGGGTGAAGCCCGCTGGACACTGGAATACGCCGCAGAAAAGGGCATTCCGTTGCCGGCAATCCAAGCTGCATTCGATGTTCGTTTGGCATCACAGCAGGGTGAGCGCACCTTTGCGACCAAACTACTGGCGGCGATGCGCAACAAATTTGGTGGCCACGACCTAAACAAATGAGCGACCACGAAACAAATACAGCCCTAGAGCCCGCGATCATTGTCGTCTTTGGCATCACCGGCGATCTCGCCCAGCGCAAGCTATTACCCGCACTGTACCATCTATTTAAAGACAAGCTGGTGCATGAACACACCGAAATTGTCGGGCTCAGCCGACAAGATTTGCAAGTTGACGATTTATTGCAAAAGGTCGAACTGTGCGTGCTCGAACAAGACAATGTATGTGACCCAGAGGTCATGCGTGCTATCCGTTCGCACCTGCGTATGCTGCAGATTGATCCGGCAAACGCCGACGACTACGGCCGCTTACTCGAATCGCTCAATGCTATCGAGACCGAGCACGGCGTGTGCATGAACCGGCTCTATTATTTATCTGTTCCGCCCAGTGTTTACGGCGCGGTGGTGCAAAATCTAGGCGAACATGGCCTAAACACAAGTTGCCAACATGGAACCGCGGCAACAAGACTGCTCGTGGAGAAACCCTTTGGATACGATGAGGCGTCGGGCAAAGAGCTTATTACTCATACCGAACGTTATTTCAGCGAAGAGCAGATATTCCGTATCGATCATTACCTCGCTAAAGAAAGCGCTCAAAATATTCTTACGTTCCGCCGACACAACCCAGTATTTGCAAGTATTTGGGACGGCAAACACATCACGCGTATCAACATCGTGGCTCACGAAAAAATCGGCGTTGAGGGGCGGGGCGGGTTTTATGACGATGTCGGCGCCCTCCGCGACCTGGTCCAGAGCCATCTGTTGCAACTTCTGGCGCTCGTGATGTGTGATTTGAGTGGAAATGAAGACGACATTGCGCTCCATGACGCCAAACAAAAGCTCCTAGCATCACTTCGACCTATCGACCCGAGCACCACAGTCCGCGCGCAATACGAGGGCTACAAGCAAGAGGTTGAGAACGAAAATTCACATACCGAAAGCTTCGTTCGTTTGCAACTGGCGAGTAGTTTGCCGCAGTGGGAGGGCACCACGGTGGCTATCGAAACTGGCAAAGCATTAGAGTCTAAGAAAACCGAGATCGAAGTGGTGTTTGACGACAGCAAGGGCAGCCTCAATGAGCTCACCTTTCGCATACAACCCAACGAAGGTATCGATTTGCAGTTAACTGCCAAGAAGCCGGGTTTCACCCAAAAAATGCAGCGCGTGCGTATGGATTTTAGCTATCACGGCGTGTTTGACGAGCCTTCGCATCCGGACGCCTACGAACGAGTGCTGGTTGATGCTGCTGCGGGCGACCACAGTCTGTTCGCTACGAGCGATGAAGTGATTGCTTCCTGGCAAGCATTACAACCGATTCTCGACTATTGGCGGACCACAGATGGTCTTAAGATTTACAGCCCCGGTTCAGAAGGTCCCGTATAATTTAGGTAGTCCATGAACATTATCGACGTGCTGATTATCCTGCTGGTTGCGAGCGCATTCATGCGCGGTCGCGAGCTGGGGTTTGTTCGACAATTCTTATCAAGTGTCGGCTTTTTTGTTGGCTTATTCATTGGGGTACTTTTACAGCCTCATGTCGTACACTACGCCCACACCGCACTCTCTAAATCATTGTTTACGCTTGGTACTACGCTCGGGTGCGCGTTCTTGTTGCTGGCAGTTGGCGAGATACTCGGTATTATGCTCAAAGGCAAGCTGTGGCGCTGGCATATTAACCCCATCGACAACGCACTTGGCTCGGTGTTGGGAGCAGTGACGATTTTACTCATCGTATGGCTTAGCAGCTCGATATTGGAAAGTTTTCCTGCCCCAAACCTGCAGGCAGCACTGCGTAATTCTGCGATTCTTAGTCGATTAACGCGTGTACTCCCCTCGGCACCCTCCATTGTCGCCAATCTGGGGAATTTAATCGACCCCAATGGTTTCCCACAAGTCTTTAGCGGTATCGAACCCGGTCCACCAAAAAACGTCCCACAACCCTCCTTAGGCGAAATGCAGCCAGCCGTCAACAAAGATCGACCATCCGTCGTTAAAATCGAGGGGAGGGGCTGCGGAGGCGTCGTAGAGGGCTCCGGCTTTGTGGTAGGAGGCAACCTGATTGCTACCAACGCCCATGTGGTGGCTGGGATTACCCGACCCCGAGTGTTTGATAGCAACGGGTCTCATGCGGTGCAAGTTATATGGTTCGATCCAGACCTGGATTTTGCAGTACTCAGAGTCACCGATCTAGCGGGTTCGCCACTGGTATTCAATACAGCTAATCAGCCGCGTGGCACCCCGGCTGCGGTGCTTGGCTTTCCTGGCGGCGGAGCATTTGTAGCCGACCCTGCGGCGATTCTTGATCAATTTACCGCTAACGGGCGCAATATCTACAACGAGGGGAGCACGGAGCGAGACGTATTTGAAATCTCTGCCGATGTCATTCCCGGCAATTCGGGTGGGCCACTGATCGCCAAGGACGGCAGCGTTATTGGAGTGGTGTTTGCAGAATCCACCAGTTATGACCACGTTGGATATGCACTGACGAGTAGCCAAGTAGTGTCAGAAATTAACCAAGCGCAAGCGCGAAATCGCATTGTAAGCACCGGCAGTTGCACAGAATAAACCATCAGCGATATACTAAGCATAAGAAATGCCCAGCAACCCCCCCCACACAACCAGTAAACTCAATCGTGTCCTGCCATACATTCTTCTCATTGGCGGCATTATTGGCATTATTTGTTCGTTCGTAATCACCATCGAAAAAATTAGTCTATTGCAAAACCCCAGCTACGTTCCCAGCTGCAACCTTAATCCAATTATCAGTTGTGGCAGCGTGATGGCATCGAAGCAGGCAAATACCTTTGGGTTTGCGAACCCTATTATCGGGCTGGTAGCGTTTGGTGCGCTGGCGGCTATTGGTGCCGGACTGCTCGCAGGCGCCAGCTTCAAGCGATGGTACTGGCTCGCCATCCAGGTCGGAACCATTTTTGGAGTCGGATTCGTTCACTACCTGTTCTTCCAGAGTACTTACCGTATCGGAGCCCTATGTCCTTATTGTATTGTCGTATGGATTGTGACCATCACGACATTCTGGTACGTATTACAGTACAATTTAGCGCAACGGAATCTCGTTTTGCCAAGCAAATATGGTCCGCGTGTCACTGTCTGGTTACAACGTCATCACCTCGACATACTCATCTTGTGGATTATTGTTATTGCATTCTTCATTATTAAGCATTTCTGGTATTACTTTGGGAAGAATTTTTAGCTTCC
>JBDSPW010000013.1:0-30709 GCA_039930145.1 Saccharimonadales bacterium (SeqCode)
TCGCTAATCATACTGATTTATCTGTTGCTCACGATTGAGGCTGTTGGGTACGTACTGATTGCCAGC
Source organism: Saccharimonadales bacterium (SeqCode) (assembly GCA_039930145.1). GTDB lineage: Bacteria > Patescibacteriota > Saccharimonadia > Saccharimonadales > UBA4665 > DAIESS01. Next base: position 67 of record JBDSPW010000013.1, read on the forward strand.
GGTGCAAAAAACCTCAAACGGATTGAAGAAATATAATTATGCCTGTTGAGACGGTTTACGATCGAGTGGTGCGCGTTACCCATGTATATCTAGGGCCTGCTGCCGATCGTTTTATCGCCCGACAAGTACAGAATCATTTGCACAAACAACCTGAAGATTTGTCTGCAAAAGATTTATCGCAACTGATCGACTGGATACGAGTGACGGTGTCACTTTTGACCGAAGATAGTGAAATTATCGAAGAATACATTGCACAGCTCATCAACTTGAGCAACAAAGTCGAAACGAGTAGTCCTTCTCACCATGGCTAAAGCAGACGCATCGTTACCAGACTCAACGATTGATCTACAAACTACAAACGATGGCGATCAAAAAATCGAAATTGAATCACTTCTGAATAGCATTGGTGATGGTGCAGTTATGACGGACGAATTCGGTAGAATTGTACGTATTAACCCTGCTGCATTATCGATTCTAGGTTTTGAGTCTAACGATTTGCTCGGTAAGTTTTTTCCGAAAGTTATGGTGGCTGTTACCGAAAACGGAAAGCCTGTCGGTCTGATTGACCGTCCCATTAGTAAAGCGTTCTTAACAGGAAAATCAATTTCCGAAAAGATTAACTACCGGCGAAAAGACGGCCAAGCCATCCCAGTATCTGTAACCGTTGCTCCAATGATGATTGGTGATCGTCCCGTTGGCGCAATCGAAGTGTTCCGCGACATATCACTAGAGAATGAAATTGATCGCATGAAAAGCGAATTTATTTCGCTGGCATCACACCAACTCCGCACGCCGTTATCGGCCATAAAAACATATTCTCACATGCTCATCGAGGGTTTCATGGGTCCGGTAGAGCCGGCCCAAAAGAAGGCCTTGAACACCATTATCTCTGCTAGTAACCGAATGAATGAGCTTATTAGTACGCTACTCAACATTACTAGAATTGAAAGCGGCAGTATCGCTATTACTCCTAAGTACGTCAATATCAACAAACTCGCAGAGGAGGTTCACAAAGAGCTCCTCCACACTGCCGAGGATAAATCAATCACTATGACCGTTGTGACGCCCCAAACTGCGCACCAAGTACGAACGGACAACTTAATCGCTAAAGAAATACTCAGCAATCTCGTTACTAATGCAATCAAATACACCCCCGAGAATGGTGCAGTGCACATTAAAGTGCTCTCGCGTAAAAATGATGTCTGTATCAAAGTAACAGACACAGGATTTGGCATCCCGTTGTATTCACAAGACCAGATTTTTACAAAATTTTTCCGGGCGCACAATGTGGTAAAGCGCGAAACAACCGGTACAGGGCTCGGTCTTTACCTAGTCAAAGGGCTGGTCGATGTACTGGGGGGCAAAGTTTGGTTTGTGAGCAAAGAAGACGAAGGTAGTTCATTTTACTTCTCGCTACCCAAGCAAAAGCGGACCAGCACCAAAAAAGCCCAGTTGTCACCCAGCCTTTAGTGCGCATTTGTGAAAAATTTTATATACTGTACATAACCCCGTATGCAAGACTGCATAGGTGAGCAAAATTACTGTCAAATCTGACAAGGAATCATATGGCGCATGTACTTATAGTTGAAGACGACAAAGACCTGAACGCTGCGTATAAAATTATCCTCGAAAAAGAGGGGCACACTGTACAGACTGCTTTTAATGGGCAAGAAGCATTAGAGAAGTTACAGTCTTTCGAGCCACAGCTTATTTTACTTGATTTACTTATGCCCGTCATGGGCGGCTTAGAGTTCTTAAAGAACTTTGACCTCAAAACCAAACCCAGTGTAAAAGTATTGATATTCACAAATATGGAAAACTCGCCAGAAGTCACCGAGGCTTACGGTCTGGGTGCACACCGTTGTATTATCAAGTCCTGGACAGCACCACAAAACCTCTCGCGTGTCGTTAACGACGCTCTGAGCGATAAAACCGCTCCAGCTGCTGCTACAACGTAAGTTGCATATCCGCAAGATACTGGTCGTTCATCATTGCGTTGAGCTGCGTGAGATCAAGCGTATAGGGCACGCGTTTGCCATAAGAAATAACTTTACGAGTTTTCAGTTTATTCAGCTCGGTGGCAGTTGTTTCCCGGGTTAAACCGGTAAAGTTTGCGAAATCTTGGTGCGTTAAATCGAGGGTTATCTCGATGACATTCGGCTTTGTTGTCGGCTTACCGTGGCTGATGGCCAAATAATGTAGCGTGTAAATCAGCTTATCGCTGGCACGGGAATGCTGCAAAGCGTTGAGACGCATAGTTGATCCAAGTTCATTACTGACGTATTGCTCGAGAGTCGAAACCAGGGCTTCTTGATTACTCTTTAAAAAGGCTACGTATTCATCTCGAGGCACGATATATAACTCGGTGTCAGTAAAGGCCTCATAGTAGTACAGGGCACTCGGTGCTTTGCGAAAGGTCCATGGAGCAGGAAAGACACCTTGGGAGGTTTCGAAGCCAACAGGCTTCTCGTCACCATTAACACTCAAATTATAAACTTTGACCACACCCGACTTAACAACATACGAACTTCGCGGTTCCTCGCCTTGAAAAATGATAATTTCACCCTTACTAATCTTACGTAATGGGTAGTTTTCTAGGAAAGTTGCAAAGGGTGAATATTCAGCAGGTGTCATATCTATCTAGTGTACACCGTCACCGGTGTATCTGTTAATATTTCAATACTCGTTATTTCGCTTTATTGATAGGTGATTAATTGTGTGTCCGAAGCATATATTTGTCGAGTCGCAGTCGCTCTGCTTCTTCGTACGCTTTTACTAGTTTGGTCCAGTCGTTGTCTGCCATAGTCTGTCTCCCATTTGAGATGAAACTAATATATAACATAACCATCTTTATAGACTGTAAATTTTCTTACTAAACACACTAATTAGTGGTGTTGATTTGGTCATTGCCCAGCACAATGATGTAATCAGCATCGTAGGTGCCTTTATAGGCGTTAGTCGTCGTAACATTACTGCCGTACGTGCGCTTTAAAAGCTCTAACGTAGAAGGTTTAGTGGTGCCCGCTGTGTTAATTATTTGCGTGACCGCTACCACGCCCGACGCATCACCAGTCTTTACGATATTGATGCTTTTATCTTCGAGTACCTTGGCATTTTTTCCCGCTAGCCCATAGGTATCGGTGCCGTTCAGCAAAATAACACTGGCGTTTTCTCTGATAATAGGACTATTACTGATGAGCTTTTTAAGATATCGCTGAATTACGCTAAAATCATCGATGCCCGCAGCGGGAATGAGCGCTGACTCGCCACGGCTCGATGTATAACTCGTAAGTAAGTTTTTGCCGTCCGCACTATTAAGACTGATCGATTTAATATTATTATTGCCAATTTTCTTTCCTAAATCGCTCAGACGACGCACCTCGCCTAGTTGTAAATCGGTCGTTACGTTAGACCCCAGCGCATCCATCAGGCTACTCAGCTTAACCGGATTACCGATAACGCCACTCGAGAATATCTTAGACTTGAGGGCGAGCATCATCTGACGCTGGTGATCGGTTCGGTCAAAGTCACTGCCGGGAAAGCCATACGAATAATACGAATCGCCACGTGCCCGAGCCAAGTTAAGTGCTGTGCGACCATCCAGGTGATGGACCCCATTGGTCAGCCTGAGAGGTCCACCGTCGGCGCGGGCAATGTTCGGGTCGTATAACCCCCGAGGGTCACTGCTGGCGATTGTCACATGAATACCGCCCACCGCATCAACGGCTTGACGGAAGGCATTGTAGTTGATTAGTGAATAATAATTAACATCGATACCCAGGTTAGTTTCGACAACTTTTTCGAGCATGCCCATGCCACCCTTTGGATAACCAGACTGACTAAAGTCGGAATCTTCGCCGTCGTTATAAGCTTCGTTAATCTTGTGATGGCCGTAGCCTGGTATATTTACCCACAAGTCACGCGGTACACTTAGCATGAAAGCGGTGTTATTCTTGGTGTCGATACTGAGCACCATAATCGAGTCGGTGAGGTTGGCGCCTTGGTGACCTGGGTCATCGGCAGAATTGCCAGCTAGCAAGATGTTGACGCGCCCTTTATCTTCGCCATCGAGTTTAGTCGTCGTGAGCGCACTGAAGATATTACCTTGGAAGATTCGCGCGGCATTGTACAGGAACTTACCGCCCAGCCAGAGTCCCAAAAGGGCAATAATCAAAACAAGAGTAATAATGATACGTTTTTTGGTGAGCTTACGTTTTTTTGCCACTACTGGCCGCAGGGTTGGCCGTGAACGCGTCGTCTGCTGTCCAGATCTGTAAGTAGGCAAGGTCATACCAACGCCAGGGAATTGGCGTTCGCGTGCTGTCTGGGCTGGTCTTTTGCTTAAACCGTCCAAAGACCTACGTTTAGGTATGTTTTCTTGGGGCATTTATTGGACTAATTATAGCGTATTTAGGCTGAGTGCCAACTGATAAAACTTTTTGCAGGGACTAGCCAGGGCGTTAACAGTTCCGCTACACTTGGTGTGAAGAATAGTAAAATCTAAATTTTACAGAAAGGTTACTTTGTTGTTTTCACAATCCGATCAAACGATACATACCACCCTCAATCAATCACAGAATATTTTTCGTCAGATTGGCGAGACATTCTTTAATGCACGGTCGCTTCTGGTCCTGGCTATTACGCTCATTGTCGCCATCGCCGCCGGTCGATTTGTGGCATATTTGCTCCGCCGAGTTACCAATATGCTCGGCAGGCAAGCCGACAAAACCGAAAACCTCACCGAGGTAAACCGCTTACGCCGTTTTGAAACCTTAATCGTATTATCAATTGCCATTATCCGTACCGCCTTCTTTGCGTTGGCGATATACTTCTGGTGGACGTTCATTCACCCCGAGCAACAACCGACAGCACTTGTGGGTGCCAGTGCAGTCTTCGCAATCGTTATCGGTGGTGTATTGGGTCCGTTATTGCGCGACCTGGCATATGGCAGTGTAATGATGGCCGAACACTGGTTTGGCGTAGGTGATCACGTACGTATTGATCCGTTTGATAATGTACAAGGAATCGTCGAACGCGTAACACTACGCTCAACTCGCATTCGGGGCATCAACGGCGAAGTTATTTGGATTAATAATCAAAACATCCAAGCGGTCCGTATCACCCCAAAGGGCTTACGCACGATTGCGCTTGAACTCTTTGTTTCTGATCTCGATGCAGGTACGCAGCTCATCGAAGCCGCCAACCAAAGTTTGCCGCAAGGGCCACTCATGGTAGCGAGCCCACTTACCCCCATGGTTACCACAAAAGCGGGCGCAAAATTATGGCATATTACTGCTATCGGCGAGACAGCACCGGGCAGGGAATGGCTACTCGAAAAATATGCAATCACGGTTATCCAAGAAGTAGATGCTGCGATGGACACCTCAGTATTGATTCACGAACCGATTGCCCGTTATGCCGATGGAGAAGCAGAAAAACGCTTTGCGCGCAGTATTCAAAATGCCCGTAAAAAAACCATCAAACGCACCATCCACAAGCGCGCAAAACGAATTACAAAAAAATAATAATTACGGTGCTATTTCGAATTTGTATAGGAGCGTTTCGCTGTTTGTTTGGCCGTGCAGACCATCCCACTTGACTACAGATGTGAACAGTCGCATATTTCCAGGCAAGTTTGATTTTACGGTATTAAAACCATAAGTGACGCCGCTCGTACCGTTCAAGTTATCGGTACAGGTCGTAAAGTCATTTGCACTCGAAGCAGATTGTATAACACCTTTGTCGTCAAAACAAAGTTGTGGTGGGAATTGCCCATTTGTTGCATTTGGGTCAGATGCCATTGTCCTAATTTGCTCTATCTGGCCCTGAAGTAGCTGCAAGGCTTGGGTGTGTTCTTCGGTGTCGCGAATATTCTGGGCACTACGGTTTGTAACAAAAAAAGCCCCGGCCAAAACCGAAGAGATGATTGCCAGCGCAATCAATACTTCAACGATGGTATCGCCGCGTTGATCGGGGTGCTTAAGGGGAAGGGGTATATACATGTATCACTCTTGCTATATTGCTTATGATTGTACTACAAAACACCGTTAAAATGACAAATTGCTAAAATATCACTACAGCAATATTTCATGCTATTTCAGGTATACTATGGTCAGTAAAAGAGAAAACCCGTGAAATTAATTGTCCAGGTCCCCTGTTTAAACGAAGAAGCGACACTGCCGCTCGTACTTAAAAGTATTCCAAAAAGTATCCCTGGGATCGACACTATCGAGATACTTATCATCGATGACGGCTCTACTGATCGTACAATTGAGGTTGCCAAAGAACATGGGGTAAAGCATTTCGTGCACCACGCTCGTAACCGCGGGCTCGGCATCTCTTTTAGTGATGGCGTTGAGCGTGCACTGGAGCTGGGCGCTGACATAATCGTGAACACCGATGGTGATAATCAGTATCCCCAGGAGCGAATTACCGATCTCGTCCAACCTATTGTCGAAGGCAGGGCCGACATCGTGATTGCCGACCGCCAAACGCACAAGATTGAGCATTTTTCGCTCGCAAAAAAGTTGCTGCAGCGTTTTGGTAGTTACGTCGTGAACCAAGCTGCGGGTACCAACCTGCCTGACGCCGCCAGCGGATTCCGAGCCTATTCCAAAGAATCGATATTACAGCTCAACACCATTACGCGTTTTAGCTACTGTATGGAAACGATCATCCAGGCCGGTAACAAACGTCTGAAGATTGTAAGTTTGCCGGTGACCACCAACCCACGACTGCGTGATTCGCGCCTTTTCAAATCGACCCCAGAGCACGTGTTTAAATCGGCCATGGCTATTACCCGGGCCTACATCATGTACAAACCCTACATGGTATTTGGCATCACCGGTGCGTTCTTGTTCGTCCTGGGCACCATACCATTCGCCCGGTTCGTCTTCCTCACCATTGCCGATCACAGCGGTCGAGGGCATCTGCAGTCGCTCATACTTGGTTCAGTACTGCTGGTAGCATCATTTATTTGTGTGGCACTCAATGTAATTGCCGACCTCATTCGCATCAACCGCATTCTCATCGAACACAACCTGGAGCACACCAAAAAGATGCGCTTCAACGACCCTCAGTCCAAACTATAATTTTTCTTCGATAATAAGGGGACGCAGCGCGTTACGCACTGCTTCATTTGCACTTTGGGCTACCGAACTTTGCTGCCAAAACCACTGCGAATTACTACGAACTATATGCGTGAAGATACCACCCCCCTGAAAGCAAATAAATAGGAGCACGACCCAACCCACAAGTAGTACCGTGTCCTTGTGTGTTGCTACGTGCTTGTGCCGGATACTCAGACTCCCAAATAGTAGGCTATATGCCCGAAAATAAATGACGCCTAGCAACGGCAGGACGGGAAGCAAGTAACGCCCGTGAATTGCTACGGGCACTGCGGTTTCAACATACATCTTGTAGTTTTGGACGAACAAGATGCCGACATACAAGAGAATCATCAATCCGAACAAGCGGAGTGTCGGGTCATGCCACAATTTTGGGAGGTATGCCACAATAGCGATTACACCACTAATCAACAACGTCCATCCTAGAATTATCATAAACGGAAGTGGTTCGGCAGTTTTATAATCGACAACGGTCGAATTGGGAAAAAATGCGCCATATACCGTAAAATACAATTCCCGTACCATCTGATGTATCCACATGTTGGCGTAGGTGATGATGTTTTCACGCTCCCAGGCCGTATTATTTTGCGCGAACAGGTAATCTCGTTGCCATGGGGCATAGGCCGAACATTCATCAGTCGTAATCACCTGAGAACAATCTGGTACTGGCGTATGGTAACGCACCATATTTACCCCAAATCGCTGAAAAAACAAGCCGCTGGCAATAATAAAGAAACTCGCAAGCAACAGCACGGGCCACCGTCGAAAGGCCAACAAAAACCGATCTAAAAGTGGACGCACCCCATAATGTCCTATAACTTCAGGACGACGAATAATCGTGAGTCCGGTGAAGAGTAATAGCGCCAAACCAAGTGGCAGAAATGCATATTTCACTAAACAAGCGACTATGCAAACAACAATTATCTGCCCTAATAATCGTCCACTAAGTATTCCTTTTTGGATATACTCCGTAAACTGCAATGTCCACAGTACTGCCAGCCCCACAAGTATCAGCAACAGATTGTCGTAATTAATTTGTCCGGCCAGCAGGGGAAAAATAGGAATGCTCACAAACAACAACACGACAACGTTCTGTAGCGACAAAGCAAGCCGGGTACGGCGTAAAATTTTGGCATATATTAACAACCCTGCCGTCGCGAAGGCAACATTGATGAGTCGCAATATAATGATTTGCGTCGTCTGACTATGCGTGAGTACCGCAATGAAGCGATAAGGGAAACTCATGAGGTAGTGGTACAGGTACGATGGATCACGGGCTACTGCTCCGTATACTTCCGCATTAGGAGGTTGAGCGTCCAGGAACGGCGACCAATGCTGAGCGTACATGCGAATAAGTCCAAAATGGAAATTCTCGTCGAAGGCACCCGGGTACCGCCCGGTGAGGGCAATCCACGAAGCCTGCAGGGCAAAAGCACCAATAATCAAAAGGAGGAATGTGCGAGACTGAAGAAAATTGAGTATTCTGTGTTGCATTGCTGGCGAGTCGTTTTCGCAAATAGTGATCTGCTGCCCATTATACAGAACCTGCTTAAGAAATGGCTGAATGGCATAATGGGGCCAGCTAGGGTAGTATGAAATCAGTGTGAAACAACACCTCAAACAGACACTGGCTCTTTTGATTATCGCTGCGACGGTCGGTGCGTTTATCTACTATTTCAAGCAACACCCGGAAGCCTGGCGCCAACTGGGCAATATACCGCCCCTGACACTAGTGATACTTTTTTTACTCTACATTTGTTTTACCGGCAGCATCGCGCTTATTTTACTGGCGACTGTGGCGCTCTGTAACATTCGCTTGCCGGCCCGCGACGGGGTGTTGCTGACTATGTGGTCATCAATTATCAATTTCTTCGGCCCCCTTCAGAGTGGCCCCGCCTTTCGCGCCGTATACCTCAAAAAAGCCCATAACGTATCACTAAAAACTTACGGAGTTGCGACGCTCCTGTATTACGGTTTTTATGCCGTGATTAGCGGACTTTTTCTGATCTCTGGTCTAGTAGCCTGGTACGTGTTGGTGGGATTAATTGTGGCAGGAATAGTTGCAGCCATTGCACTCTTACGCTCTCGCTTGTCGCTGGCCCGTAAAATACGCGCCTTGCCACTTCAGCACACCTACAAACTCGCGCTGGCAACATTTCTACAACTCGCTCTGGTTGCAGTTATTTACACCATCGAGCTCAAATCGGTGAATCCTGGCGTCTCAATTCACCAAGCCATTGTCTATACTGGTGCGGCTAACTTTGCTTTGTTTGTATCAATAACGCCGGGTGCTATTGGGTTTCGTGAAGCTTTTTTGGTCTTTTCCGAAAAACTCCATCACATCAGTCCAACTACTATTTTTGCCGCTAACCTTATCGATCGAGCCCTTTATGTGAGCTTACTTGGCGGGTTGTTTTTGGTCGCCATTAGCATCCACGCCCAGGCCAGACTTACCCGCGAGACGACCGATAGCTCTGTTTCTTAAGCAAAATACCAGCTAAAACACTATACTTAGAAGCATGCGAATACTTGTCATTGAGGATGAAACAAAAATTGCCGGTGCGATTAAGCGCGGTCTAGAGCTAAAAGGCTTTGCCGTCGATACCGTGCATGACGCTGATACAGGACTATCCTATGCCCGTGACGCGGATTACGACGCCGTCGTCCTTGACCGCATGCTCCCGGGCAGTATGGACGGCACCGAGCTATGCAAGACGCTACGGAGCGAAGGCAGCGATGTACCTATCTTGATGCTGACTGCGCGGGGCACTATTGGCGATAAAGTAGAGGGCCTGAACAGTGGCGCCGACGATTATCTGGTAAAACCATTCTCGTTCGATGAACTAATTGCGCGAGTACGGGCACTGCTTCGGCGCCCTCCCACGCACACCGGCACTGTATTGACACTCGATGATTTGAAGGTTGATACGACGAGCTATTCGATTACTCGAGGTGACACGCCCATAAAGCTATCGCAAAAAGAGTTCGTGCTGCTGGAATATCTGGTGCAACATGCCGATCAGGTTGTCACCAAAGACATGATTATCAACCATGTCTGGGATGAAGACGCTGTCGTACTCCCCAATACCGTCGAAGTCTACATCGGTTATTTGCGTGGCAAGATTGATCGTCCGTTTCCTGATTCGCCGTCGCTCATTCACACCATGCGTGGTTTTGGCTATAAATTAAGCGCGACTGCAAGCTCGCCCCGCTAATGTTCCACTCTGCCACGTTCAAACTAACTGTCTGGTACTTGCTAATTATCGTAGCGATTAGTTTGATGTTCAGTATCGTCGTCTATCACCTGGCAGTCAGCGAGCTTGCCAGTGGGTTATCGCACCAGTCGCAGCGCTTTTCGGATGAGTTTCCAGCGTTTTCCAACAATCGCTCGCTACGCCAACCCAGCGAACTTTCCAGCGGCACGCATCAGATTATTTCTAATCTTGTAGTTTTTAATATATTGGTGCTCATAAGCGCCGGTTTTGGCAGCTATGGCCTCGCCCGGCGCACTCTAGAACCAATCGTACAAGCCCACGAACAGCAAAAACGCTTTACAGCCGATGTTTCGCATGAGCTTCGTACACCCCTAACGGCACTCCGGATGGAAGCAGAGGTTGCGCTGATCGATAAAGACTTGAGTAAACAAGGTCTTCGCGGCGCACTAAAGAGCAACCTCGAGGAAGTCGACAAACTTGAACTTCTGATAAACAATCTACTGAAACTTACGAAACTCGAGGCCGATGAGCTGCAACGTAGCTTCACGAATGTTGCGCTTAAGGAAATTACAGAACAGGCAACCGCTCAAACGAGCCAAATGGCTCGGGCCAAAAACATTACACTGCACAGCGAGGGGAACGACGTAACCGTGCACGGCGACAAAGCTACGCTGGCCCAGCTCATGGTCATACTGGTTGATAATGCGATAAAATACAGCCCACCAGGGAGCAGCATCGAGATTGCGCACCATACCGATGATCGCCATATCTTTGTGACGGTAACTGATCATGGATCGGGTATTGATAAGGCATCGTTGGAGCACGTATTTGAGCGCTTTTACCGCGAGAACAAAGCCCGTACTAAAAGTGGCGTCGATGGCTATGGCCTCGGCCTCTCGATCGCCAAACATATCGCCGACATGCACAACGGGAGCATAACGCTTTCGAGCCGCGTCGGGTTTGGAACCGTCGCTACCGTTAGCTTGCCCAAAATACCAGCCGCTTCCTAGCATCGCTTTTTACACCAAACTGTTATAGTAGAGAAAGCATGAGTGTTATCGCTATAGTAAGCAGGTGTTTTTTATGAGCCGGCGTGCTCGGCTCCTTATTGGAGCGCTCCTATTGCTCTGCGGCCTGGTACTAGTTGTCCATTTACTGGCCGGAGACAATGTTGCCGTGCTGCGACCAGCTGGAATAGTTGCGGAAAAGCAACGTAATCTTTTGTTGTTTGCGGGAGTGCTGAGCTTGATAGTAATTTTGCCCGTTTTTTTGCTGACATTTTTTATCGCAGTACGCTACCGCGAAGGCAACACAAAAGCCCGCTACACGCCCGAGTGGGATCACCATCCACTGCTCGAAACATTGTGGTGGGGTATACCAATAGCCATCATTGTCGTCCTCGCAGTAGTTACCTGGCGCAGTTCGCATGATCTCGATCCAACAAAAGCCCTCGTATCGTCCCAGCATCCACTCACCATCCAAGTCGTTGCACTGCAGTGGAAGTGGTTATTCATTTACCCCGAACAGCACATAGCCAGTATCAATTACGTACAGTTCCCCGTTGACCGCCCCGTGACATTCCGGATTACTTCTGACGCACCAATGAACTCATTTTGGATTCCGCAGCTTGGCGGTCAAATATATGCCATGTCGGGCATGAGCACCCAACTGCACCTCATGGCGAACCGCGCAGGAAACTATAACGGCTCTTCGGCGAATTTGAGTGGCAGTGGGTTTGCCGACATGAAGTTTATGGCACATGCCTCTTCTGAAGCAGAATTCAACAACTGGGTTAATACTACTCAAAAAGTCCCGGACACCCTCAATGCGACAACATACGACGTGCTGGCACGCCCAAATATTGCCGCGGCTCCATTTAGTTATAATGTAAGCGATAGCGCTTTGTACGATACAATAGTCATGAAATATATGATGCCTACAGACGGAATGACGCAATGAACCTACTAGCAGGAGTACTCGGAAAACTCGACACCGGTGCGTTACCGCACGATCCCGTCACAGCCGGGGGTGCCATCATGCTCGTACTGGGCGGGCTGGGTGTCGTGGCACTTTTGTTTTACTTCAAAAAATGGACATGGCTATACAAAGAATGGCTGACATCACTCGATCCGAAAAAAATTGGGGTCATGTATCTGGTAGTGGCTTTTGTGATGTTGCTACGCGGCCTCGCTGACGCCCTGATGATGCGTACTCAGCAGGCGCTATCTGTGGGGGAATCACACGGTATTTTATCGTCCGACCACTTTCAGCAGGTCTTTTCGGCGCATGGCACGATAATGATTTTCTTCGTCGGTATGGGACTAATGTTCGGGCTTATTAACCTCATTTTACCCTTGCAAATTGGTGCCCGTGATGTGGCTTTTCCGTTCCTTAACTCTATTAGTTTCTGGCTGTTCGCGGGCGGAATGGTACTCGTCAATCTCTCGCTAGTACTAGGTGAATTCTCGGCTGCTGGCTGGCTGGCATATCCGCCACTTTCCGAACTGAAATATAGTCCGGGGGTTGGTATCGACTACTGGATTTGGAGTCTACAGATTGCCGGCATCGGCAGTCTACTGTCGGGAGTGAACTTCTTTGTTACGATACTCAAGATGCGTGCCGCTGGAATGAAGCTAATGATCATGCCTGTCTTTGCGTGGAGCGTACTGGTTACCACCGTCCTCATAATGTTTGCATTCCCGATTCTGACTGCTACGCTAGCGCTGTTATCGCTTGACCGTACGCTCGGTATGCACTTCTTTACGCCCGAATCTGGCGGGAATGCCATGATGTATGTCAATCTCATCTGGGCCTGGGGTCACCCCGAAGTGTACATTTTGATGTTGCCGGCTTTCGGCGTGTTCTCGGAAATTGTTCCGACATTTTCAAGGAAGCGGTTATTTGGCTACAGTTCGATGGTCGGCGCCCTTATTGCCATCGGCTTTTTATCGTTCCTCGTTTGGCTCCATCACTTCTTTACAATGGGTGCCGGCGCTGACGTCAATGCGTTCTTTGGAATCATGACGATGGTCATTGCCATACCGACAGGTGTGAAAGTATTCAACTGGCTCTTTACTATGTTTCGCGGTCGCGTACGCTTTACGACACCAATGCTCTGGTTCATGGGTTTTATCACCACGTTTACCATTGGCGGTGCTACCGGCGTCCTCATGTCAGTTCCAGCCATTGATTTCCAGGTTCACAACAGCCTATTTCTCGTGGCTCACTTCCATAATATGATTATCGGCGGTGTCGTATTTGGGTACTTTGCTGGCTTCACCTACTGGTTCCCTAAGATATTTGGTTTTACACTCAACGAACGACTAGGCAGATACGCCTTTACCTGCTGGCTGGTCGGCTTCTTACTGGCCTTTGTACCGCTATATATTCTGGGGCTTATGGGCGCGACGCGCCGTCTTGACCATTACGACCCGTCGATGGGTTGGCAGGGATTATTCATAGTAGCCGGGGTAGGGGTCGTTATTATTCTGCTGGGAGTTGGTTTCCAGGTTTTGCAGCTAGTCGTCAGTATTTGGCACCGCAATAACAACCGCGATCTTACGGGCGACCCCTGGAATGGGCGCACACTCGAATGGTCAGTACCGTCGCCCGCACCCTTTTATAATTTTGCGGTCAGTCCAATAGTAGCGGGGCGTGATCCATTTTGGTCTGCCAAGCAACATCCTGACAAAGAAACGAGCAAGCAAACATACACCGACATACTGTTACCCAAAAATAGCGGTATCGGCCTACTCATCGCCGGTTTCGCAACGCTGTTCGGATTCTCAATCGTCTGGCACATCTGGTGGCTGGCCGGCGCCGCACTTATCGGCGTCATCACGAGCGTTATTGTCCGAACGTCTGGTGAAGACCAAGAATATATCATCACTGCCGCAGAAATTGCCAAGCTCGACAAGGCAGCACATGGCAAGGTGAGGGCAGCATAAGATAATGGAAGAGTCGACGATGCAACAGGTCAAACACCTCAGCGAACAACATGAATCCGCCGCCAAAATGAGTTTCGGCTTCTGGGTATATCTGATGACCGACTGTATTTTGTTTGCCACATTGTTTGCGACCTATGCCGTCCTGCACAACAATACATTTGGCGGTCCGGGTGGAAAAGAACTCTTTAGCCTCCCGTTTGTACTTATCGAAACTTTGCTTTTGCTCACGAGTAGCTTCACGTGCGGCCTTGCCATGCTGGCAGCCCACCGTCGCAAAAGCGATCTGGTACTACTCAGCTTAGGGCTAACATTTTTACTCGGTGTCGCATTCTTGGGTTTTGAGCTCACCGAATTCCGCCACCTCGCACTCGAGGGCAACAGCTGGCGCCGCAGTGGATTCCTGTCGGCATTCTTTACCCTCGTAGGCACACACGGGCTCCACATTGCTACCGGGCTCCTTTGGGCTGTCGTACTGGCGGTAAAAATAAATACTGGTGGTCTCGTCCACACCACCGTCCGAAAGTTGACGCTTTTTAGCCTCTTTTGGCACTTCCTCGATATTGTCTGGATATTTATTTTTAGCATCGTTTACCTCTTGGGGGCTGTATGATTTCACACCACGAACACACTGTCGTAACCTCCGAGCATGACGCTGCTCCTGGCTCGCTTGCTTCGTATACCACCGGTTTTGGGTTGTCTGTCATCTTCACACTCGTCGCATATTTCTTGGTAGTCAGACATGTCTTAGGTGGCTGGGGAATTGTGATTGCCATACTGTCGCTTGGCGTCGTGCAGCTGCTGGTGCAACTCCTGTTTTTCTTGCACCTTAGCCGTGAGTCAAAGCCGCGTTGGAACCTTACTGTTTTCGTGTTTATGACCATCGTACTGCTCATTATTGTCATCGGATCACTGTGGATTATGCACAATCTTAACTACCACACCATGGCTCCTCACGACACAGATATATACATTCAAAAAGAAGAAAATATTAGTAGGTAGCTTTGTTACGCGATTATTACGTATTAACTAAACCAGGCATTATTCGTGGCAATGTCATGACCACGCTGGCAGGGTTTTTACTCGCCGCCCAGGGTCATATTTCGTTCGGTGTCCTACTGGCGGTATCAGGTGGTACCGCACTCGTTATTGCCTCGGCCTGCGTGTTCAATAACGTTATCGATAGGGACATCGACAAAAAGATGGTTCGAACAGCAAAACGTGCCCTCGTGACTGGCACCATTGCTATTCGCTCGGCCCTTGTCTACGCTGTCGTACTTGGTATTGCCGGTTTTATTGTGTTGCTACTATTTACGAACGTGCTTACTACCGTACTCGGATTCATCGGCTTCGTCTCGTACGTAGTGTTTTACGGCTACGCAAAACGGCACAGTGTGCATGGCACACTTGTGGGCACTATTCCGGGGGCAATGCCGCTTGTTTCGGGCTACACGGCCGTTACCAATCATTTTGATACCGGTGCATTGCTGCTATTTCTCATAATGGTCGCATGGCAGATGCCGCACTTTTACGGTATTGCTATCTACCGCCTAAAAGATTACGCCGCCGCAGGGCTGCCAGTTATGCCTGTCAAAAAGGGCATCCGCACCACAAAACTCCAGATTATGCTGTATGTATTGGGATTTGCCGCTATGTGTGGCCTCCTGAGCATTTTTGGCTACGCTGGCAGCGTATTTGCCGTCGTCATGTCAATCGTGTCTGCATATTGGCTGTATCTGGGGGCAAAGGGCTGGAAATCAAAAGATGACACCAAATGGGCCCGTGGCATGTTTGGATTTTCACTGATTGCACTACTCGTTATGAGCGTGCTCCTCAGTATCGAATCACTGGTGCCATAGTCTAAAAATGGTCGCGAATATGGTTAAAGCTGTAGTCCCAGTCAGCATCTGATTTTTTGTGGGGATTAAAGATATTCTGAGGATCAAAAATGCGCTTTACGTCTCGGAACAAATCAACGACTACTTTACCGAATTGTTCCTCAAGCCAGGGGCCTCGTACCAGGCCATCGTTGTGCTCTCCAGAGAGTGAACCGTGATATTCCAGCACTAGATGATTAACTTCTTTCATGGCCGGCAACAATTTGGCACGCTCTTCGGGGCGCTCAAGTTTCATGAGTGGGATAACGTGGAAGTTACCGTCACCCATGTGCCCCGCAATAGTTGCAAACAATTTATACTTACGGACAATCGCTTGCAGGCGCGGCAAAAATTCGGGCAAGTATTTCGGGTCAACGCAGAAATCGTCAATGAACGGGGCGGTGTGTTTGTCCTTGACCTTACTACGCAGTAGTTGAAAACTCTTGCGGCGCATCAACCAAAATTTCTCGCTGGCTGCTTCGGTATCATCTTCTTCGTACGCCGAAATATTGTAATGAGCCTGCCGATTTTTGAGCCCAAGCGTTTTGTGTAGTGTTTTGATTTTTTCATGCACCTCTTCTGGCGTTTCGCCGTCAAACTCGACCATGAGGATAAGTTTCGGGTAGCCACCGAGCACCATAAAGGCTTGCGGAATCAAGCTAATGAGCAACCGAGCAAACGCCTTAACGCCCATATTCTTGAGCAAGGATGGCATAAGTTTAAAGAACAAAATCATCGTCTGATCATCAAAGCCCTCAAACGTTGCCGGTTTAGCTTCGAGGACCGTATTGATAACACCGCCGAGTTTGCTAATATCCTTCAAGAAAAATACCAACAGCCCCGAGTGTGCGCGCTTTGGGACTAGACGGTAGGCTATGTCGGTGACAAAGCCGAGCGTGCCTTCCGAGCCGACAATAAGCTTGGTCAGGTCGAAAATGCCGCTATCGCGGTCCCAGACTTCCCACAGGGTATAGCCCATCGAGTTCTTGCTGACACCAGGTTTCGCCGCTTTAATGACGTCGTAATGCGCCTCGCATAGTTCGTATATCTGCTTATAGATGTTGCCTTCAAAATCATTTTGAGCCATCTTGGCATCAAGTTCTGCTTTTTGCAGCGGTTTCACGACATATTCGTTGCCATCGCTAAACACAACTTTCAGCTCATTTACAAAATCTTTAGTCTTACCAAACTCCAGCGACTTTTCGCCACCAGAATTGTTAGCGACCATACCACCAACAGTACAGAGGTCACGCGAAGCAGGGTAACTAGGCATTAAGGCATTTTGCTTGAGGGTTTCTTTTTCGAAATCGCGGTAAAATACCCCGGGCTGCGTGCGCGCTTCGGTAGGCGTGACGCTCTCTACCGTAGTAAAATGCTTATTAAAGTCGACGATAATCGAATCATTGACGGCACCACCCGCCATGTCGGTGCCGGCACTCCGCGCGGTCACGGAAAGCTCGGGCATATGTGGTTTTTCGGCGGCGACCAGTTTTACCAATGCCTGTACATCTGCGCTGTCATGCGGCATCACCACCAGCTGCGGTTGGATTTCAAACAAGCTAGCGTCGTGGCTATAAAAGTCTCGCGTCTCGATTGAATCGTCAATTTCGCCCTTAAACCCGGCGGCGGTCAGTTTTTCGGATAGGGGCTGCATGTCTATAGCTTACCGGTTATGGCTACTACCTTGCAACCGGGGAATAACTTTATTAGAATAAGCAGTAAGAATGGCGAAAGAAAAAGTAATCATAGTCGGTGGAGGATTTGGTGGTGTTAAAGCCGCGCTCGAACTCGCGGACGATGATCGCTTTGCGGTTTCCCTCGTCACCGATCACGCCGACCTCCGTTACTATCCAACCTTATTTCACACTGCCACCGGTGGACCACGCAGTAATGCCAGTATCAGCTTCGACAAACTATTTGCCGACAAAAAGTTAACGGTACACATCGACAAAGCCACCACTATTGACCGTAAGGCTAAAACACTGACAACAGAGGGCGGCCTCACCCTGGAATACGACGCAATCATCTTTGGTCTTGGCGTAGTTACCAATTACTTCGGTATCACGGGGCTTCAGGAATACGCCTACGGCATCAAATCCCCGGCCGAGGCCGAGCGCTTTAAGGCCCATTTGCACCGTCAAATGCTGGACGATTCCGCTCCCGACCTCAATTACATCATCGTTGGTGCCGGTCCAACCGGCATCGAACTCGCGGGCGCGCTCCCGGCATATCTTAAACACATCATGAAAGAACATGGTTTGCCACGGCGTAAGATCAATATCACCGTTGTCGAAGCTTTGCCGCGCCTGCTGCCGCGCTTACCTAAAGACGTCTCGCGCATGGTCGCTCGACGCCTGCACAAACTCGGCATCAAAGTCTTACTGGGCCAAAAGGTCGAAGGCGAGACCGCCGACGCACTCCTCGTAAATGGCAAACCAATCCCCACGCACACTGTAATCTGGACAGCCGGTGTTACCAACAACCCATTCTTTACCGAGAACCATTTTGTGATCGCCGTCCGTGGCAAAGTTGCCGTCGATACCTATTTGCAAACAGACGACAATATCTTTGTTATCGGCGACAACGCCAACACACCGTACAGTGGCCTCGCCCAAACCGCCCTCCACGACGGTCAATTTGTGGCTGATAACCTAAAGCGCCGAGCGAGTGGCAAAGATATGAAAAGCTATGTCGCCAAAAAGCCTGTTAGTGTGATTCCGGCCGGTCCACACTGGGCAGCCGTTGTCTGGGGCAAACTGCACCTGTTTGGGTGGCTGGGCTGGACACTCCGCGAATCGGCCGATTACATTGCTTTCAACGATTACGAAAGCTGGCCAAACGCTACCTGGCAATTCATCACAGGTCTTGGCGAAGAAGATACCTGCAAAGTCTGCGACACCAAAGCCCGCTACGAAAACGCCTGAGTTTAAGCATAAGCTTTTGACTATTAGTACGTTTGTTATACACTGCAAGTAAGCCGAATGCGTCGAGGCTTTTTTTATTTTAAGACTCCGCCGGCCGATCATTTACAGACAAGCAGACAATGGAACATTAGGTGAGCAACGAGTGCATAAATTTTGTGCGTTGGTTGCTCACCTTAACGTTCAATGGGGAACATATTCGCAACTCGCGAAGAGCTCATTCGCACCACCACTTTAAGGAGTAATACACATGTCTCAGCAACCTCATGCAGCAAAGCGTCATGCAGGGCCGATCGACGTTGTCTTCTACAAGGGTGACCTTGGGACACGTGAAGGAGTCGACAGTATGTCTGTCGTGGAAGAAAGGAACCCGCCGGCTGCCGCCGAGCATGCACCCAACGGAGCCGTCACATTCCAGTTCGCCCACTACGGCATGAACGGTCACAAGACCAACCGCAGCGAGACCTTCTTCGTCCAGCACTTCATCGATCACGCATGACGAGGATGTGTTACTAGGAAACAAGCGCAATGATGGGCGTGGTAGGTTACCACAAATGCCACGCCCATCATCAGCGTTCCTTCCTCTATTTTTTACCCTTTTTGTCTGCTTGTCTTTTTTTCTTTGATTATATTAATTGACATAAGCGCTATTACACCCTCTGTCAAGGGGTGGGGGATTGGCGTACAATAAACGGTAATGGGAGCCAGCGAATCAGTAGTATTTAAGGCGACGTACAGCAAACTCAACGCCGCTCAAAAGCAGGCCGTCGATAGCATCGACGGGCCGTTGCTGGTGATTGCCGGGCCCGGGACGGGCAAAACCCAATTACTGAGCGCGCGCGTTGCTAACATCCTCCAAAAAACCGATAGCCTGCCACAGAACATCTTGTGTCTTACCTTTACCGAAAACGGCGCGCTCAATATGCGTGAGCGCCTGACGCGCTTTATTGGCCAGGCGGCCTACGATGTTACGATTAGTACCTATCACGCGTTTGGCGCCGATATCTTACGGCGGTTTCCGCAGTATTTTACCGAGTACCGGCTGGAAAACCCTATCGATGAGCTTGGCAAGCACCAGATAGTTAGCACCATCGTCGAAAACATGAGCTACATCAACCCGCTCAAGCAAACGCGACATCACCTTGGCGACCTGATCGCCACCATCAGCGAAATAAAGCGTGCCCTCCTCAGCAGCGACGATCTGCGGGCGATCGCCAACGAAAATATCAAATTTTTGCTGGCTGTCAACGTAGCCATGAAGCCGCTGTTCGCCGGGTTCACACGTATGCCCGGCACGTTTGCCAAGTCGTCGGTGCCGTTTACGGAACTGATGCATATCCTCAACGAACACACTCCCGCCCAAGCCGCCAACAAACGTTTTGGCTCGCTTGCCGAAATCGCCGCCGACAGTTTAGCAGCGGCACTCTTTGAAGCCGAAGAAACCAATAAATCCAAGCCGCTCACGGCCTGGAAAAATCAGTGGCTGGCCAAGAACGAGGACAACGAGTTTATCATGGATGGCGCACTCGCTAATGCGCGTATTGCCGCGCTGGCCGACGTATTCGAGGCCTACCAAGCCGCGCTCGAAACCAGTGGGTTGTACGACTTCGACGATATGATTATCCGTGCTATTCATGCATTACAAACCCATGACGACCTCAAATACACGCTGCAAGAGCAATATCTGTATCTGTTACTCGACGAGTTCCAAGATACTAACGCTGCGCAGCTGCAACTTGTCGCACTCCTGACCGACAACCCAGTAAACAATGGCCGGCCGAACGTCATGGCTGTGGGCGACGACGACCAAGCAATTTACGCTTTCCAGGGTGCGCAATACTCGAACATGATGGACTTCTACGAGCTATACCAGGGCGTAAAAGTCGTGAGCTTGACCGAAAATTACCGTTCGCACGCGGACATTATTTCTACTGCCGGCAATATCGCAGCCCAGATTGACGCCCGCCTCGAGCATAACTTTGATAACGTCAGCAAAGAACTAGTCGCCAAAAATAATGCATTGCCCAAAACTGCTGCGATATCACGTAATGATTTTTTGAGTCCTATGGCACAATACGACTGGACCGCTAAGCAAATTGCCAAGCTCATCAAACAGGGTACGCACCCGCGCGAAATTGCAGTGCTCGCTCCACGCCATAAACATTTGGAACCACTGGTGCGCTATCTCAACGCCGAGCACATTCCGGTGCGCTATGAAAAACGCGAGAACCTGCTCGAAGCACCGGTAGTGGCGGAACTTATTACTATGAGTCGCCTAGTATTAGCACTGTCACGACATGACGACACTACCGCCAATGGCTTGTGGCCGGAAGTAATAAGTTTTGATTTTTGGGAGCTGCCAACGAGCGCCATTTGGCAACTTTCGTGGGCTACCCGCGATAGCGACGAACGTACCAACTGGAGCAAAGCCATGCTAGAGCACGAAGCGTTTCGCATTCCAGCACTGCTGTTCCTGACATTGGCGCACAAAGTTTCAACTGAAACGCTCGAAACCATGCTCGATTATCTCATTGGCAGCGAAGTAGCTGATACCAACGAACCAGACCTGCCAAAGGTCGCTTCGCCGCTGCGCGATTTCTACATGAGCCCGGAGATGCAAGAGAAAAATCCCGAATTATTTTATGAAACACTCTCACACCTGAGCGTATTGCGTGCCAAACTGCGGGCCTATCAGACCAACTCCGAACATACACTGGGGCTGCAAGATTTTCTCAATTTTGTTAACGAGTACCAAGCCGCCGAAACACCCATTATCAACACTAGCCCTTACAATCAACAGGCCGATGCCGTGCAGCTCATGACTGTGTTTAAAGCCAAAGGCCTGGAGTTCGAGCACGTGTTCTTGCCAAGCAACCTGGACGACGTATGGGGCAGCACCAGCCGTAGAAACAGTAATAAGCTGACATTACCGCCAAACCTGGCGCCAATCCGCCACGCGGGCGCTACAGACGACGAACGATTGCGCTTATTATTTGTGGCTATTACCCGCGCTAAACAAGGGCTGTACCTGACTAGTTACCAAGCGGACTTTGCCGGAAGGCTAGGTAAGCGACTGAAATACCTTGACGAACGCGAGCAGGAGGACGGCAACTTTAAGGCACTGGTACTACCCGAGGCATTTCAAGATGTCACTGTTAGTGACCAAAGTTCACCGAGCCTCGATGTCCTGCAACTCGACTGGCGTGCCCGGCATGTCAAAGGCCTCCAGCAAGCCAATTTGCGCAATTTACTCGAAGAACGTTTGAACAATTATCAACTCAGCCCGACGCACCTGACGACGTTTATCGATCTTGAATACGGTGGCCCCGAACGCTTTTTCTTTAATACTCTACTGCGGTTTCCCGAGGCACCCGGGCTCGATGGGCAGTTTGGTAATGCTATCCACGAAACACTCGAATGGTTGCAGTACCAAGTTACCGAGAAGGGAACGCTGCCGGCTACGAATGCCATCGACACGCAGTTCGAGGCCAACCTAAAAGCTAAGAAAATCCTCGAGTCGCAATTTCCATTACAACTAGAACGTGGCACACGCGCGCTTGCGGTCTTTGTTAAAAAATACGGACATACCTATAAGCCAACCGATAAAGCCGAGGTAAACTTTCGAAATGAAAATGTTTTTGTTGGCGCAGCACATCTATCAGGAAAAATTGACCGCATGGAAATCGACAAAGCAAACAAAACCATTACAGTCATCGACTACAAAACAGGCAAGACCTACGAAAAATGGGAGAGTATACCCAAATTACACAAATATCGTCTGCAACTTTACTGTTACAAGTTGCTGATCGAAAAATCTCGCAGCTTTGCAGGTTACAAAGTCACCAGCGGCCGCTTGATGTTCGTGGAGCCCGACAGCAGCGGGCGAGTGCATTCACTCGAGCTGAATTTCAAAGACGACGAAGTCGCCGAAACCGAGAAGCTCCTGCAGGCGCTCTGGAAACATGTACACGAACTGAGTTTCCCCGATGTCAACGAATACGATGCCAACCTGAAGGGAATTCGTGCCTTCGAGCAAGACCTGCTGAGCGGCACAAAATAAAAACTACCCGGCCAAGGCCGGGTAGTTTTGCAGTACAAAAAATGTCTATTTCTTTTTAGTAACGCGAGCAGGCTTCTTAGCAGCGCGAGCAGGTTTTGCCTTCTCGACTACGACAGCTTTGCTAGATGCCCTCGCAACTGCGGTGCGTGGTGCAAACAGCCATCCGTACAGGTTAACTCCCACGATAGCACCGAGCACTGGGCCAGCAACATAGGTGCCCCAAACCCATGAGCGTACACCGAGTGCAACCGCTGGGTTAATAAGGCCGATAGATGCTGATGAAGCGACGATGATTGCCAGTACATATGCCGCACCGACCGTCACAGCCTTATAGCTGTTAAGGTAGTTGTGGTACGTAGCAGCCGCCCAACCTAGACCAAGCACCAAGCCACCAACCGCTTCTGCAGCTAGTACACGGCTAGTGTAGTGGCCACCGATTGGTTGCAAAGAACTGTTTACAAAGAACGTGTACAGGTAGTAGGCGAGCCATGCGCCCAAGAGTTGCATTGCAACGAGTGCTAATGCTTCTAGAGTGCGAACCTGGCGAGCCGTCCAGAGCGCTAAAGTCACTGCTGGGTTAAGATGAGCGCTGGTTGCGCGACCAAGAGCGACAATCAATGTTGCAGCAGCCAGACCTGCAGCCAAGGCTACGAAGTATGGAATACCGATAGTTGAACGTTGCACGCTTAAGATCACGAGCGTTAATACACCCGTTCCCAGAAACTCTGCCACCAAAGTAGCAATTTTGTTTCTTCCGAACATTACTATTTCCTCCACTTAGTTATGTAAATAAAGGATATGCTGTAATTGCGCAAAATGCAATAGGGGTCGTAAGAGGTGAGGTCTTACCGCCGCGTTACTGATATATTTTGCGCAAGCACTCCGGCGGTCGCAACATTGTAATAAAGCATGGCTGCAAATTTTTTTGATACATCCTGCTCTGTCAGGGAAGTCGCTTTGGCGGTGTTTTCAAAAAATTGATGGCTTTCGCCATAGTAACTAACTGTCTCGGAACTCGGCGTATCGTCTAGCGCTGACGTGTATGACGGCGACGAAGCTCGGCCACCTGCAGCCTAACGGCATGACGATCGACAACGGCTTGCGCATGTTCGAGGTCGACTTGGGTTTTAGCACCGTCGAGCATCTTCTGTGCGGCCTCTTGGGCTCGTTTGGCTTCTTGCTCGTTGATTTCTGAGGCATCGTCGGCTTCGTCAACCAGGACGCGCACACTGTCGCTCGTTACTTCGACAACACCACCATAGGTAGCGTAGTGTTCGAGTTTGTTCTCGCTATCGCTGGCGTTCTTGCGAATGGTAATCACTCCTGGTTTTAGCGCGCTCATGAGTGGTTCGTGACTCCCGAGTACTGTAATGTCACCGTCACGTGTGGGGAGCGTGACAGCATTGGCCTCGTCGTCATAGGCAAAACCATTGAGCGTAATAAGTTGGAACTTCATATCCCCATTATCTTATCATAGTTACCAGGGGTGGCGCGAGTGTTAAAACTATAAATAAGGTGTATATTGTTAAGTATATAAATAAGGAGAGCGACGTGTTTAAAGAATTCAAGGAATTTATCCTTCGTGGCAATGTAGTCGACCTAGCTGTCGCTGTTGTCATCGGTGCTGCGTTCGGCGCCATCGTTACGGCGCTCGTCAAAGATCTTGTTACGCCACTTATCGGTGCTATCGGCGGCCAGCCAGACTTTTCGGGTCTCACTTTTACGCTCAACGGCAGCAAATTTATGTATGGCGACTTTATCAACGCAGTGGTGTCGTTCTTGCTCATAGCGAGCGTTATCTTCTTCTTCGTCGTTAAGCCACTCAACCACGTTATGGAACGCGCTAAGCGCAAAAAAACTACCGACGACCCCACAACTAAAAAATGCGACGCTTGTTTCAGCGAAGTCGACATTAAAGCGACCCGTTGTGCCTTTTGCACCAGCACTCTTAAAGCAAAATAAATTTAATCGAACAGTTTTTGTTAGCTTTTTGTTTGTTGGCGTTTAGGCAGGGAGATCAAACTTTTCGACAATCACGAAGTCATCGAAGCGCTTTATGATCTTTTCGATTGCGTCAATTTCGTGACCACGTAACAATACAAAACGGTCATTGCGTCGATGATATTTTTCGTATTCACTAATCGTAATCTCGACCCGTAGCTCGCAATCATCATTGCTGCATTAACAATAAAAATCGAGTGGCTCATCCGCAATACCGCCATCATCTCCGTAATATTTTTGCAAAGCGTCTTTGGCTACTTCATTCTTGCGACGCAATACTAATTCGTTTTCAATCAGTCGTCGCTTGGACAGTCTCGTTTTATCCATATACAGCTATTGTATTCTTGTTATGGCTGTAAGCAAAACAGCTACTATTTAACTTCTTTGATGCTGCCCTTCATGTAGAAGGCGCTCTCTGGCTTGTCGTCGTGCTTACCGTCAAGAATTTCCTTGAACCCGGCGACGGTGTCCTTGAGCGACACATACTGGCCGGGAATGTTGGTGAATACTTCGCCCACAAAGAATGGTTGCGTCAGGAACCGCTGGATCTTACGCGCACGAGCCACAGTCTGCTTGTCTTCGTCGCTCAGCTCTTCCATACCAAGGATGGCAATGATGTCCTGGAGGTCCTTGTAGCGCTGCAAAATACGCTGGACTTCACGGGCCACGTTGTAGTGGTCTTCGCCGACGATTTCGGGGTCCATAATGGTCGAGTTACTGTCAAGAGGGTCTACAGCCGGGTACAGACCAAGGTCAGTCAGGGCTCGGTTTAGGGAAATGGTCGAGTCAAGGTGGGCAAAGGTCGTAGCTGGTGCAGGGTCAGTAAGGTCGTCGGCAGGGACGTACACGGCCTGTACAGAGGTAATCGAACCTTGTTTGGTCGAAGTAATACGCTCTTGCAAGGCACCCATTTCTTGTTGCAGGTTAGGCTGGTAGCCCACTGCAGACGGCAAACGGCCAAGCAGGGCAGACACCTCTGAACCAGCTTGGGTGAAACGGAAAATGTTGTCGATAAAGAGCAGCACATCCTTACCTTGATCACGGAAACCTTCGGCGATGGTCAGACCAGAAAGTGCCACACGCAAACGAGCTCCTGGCGGCTCGTTCATCTGTCCGAACACCAGGCTGGTGTTCTTGAGCACGCCCGATTCTTTCATTTCGTTGTACAGGTCGTTACCTTCACGGGTACGTTCACCGACACCTGCGAACACGGAGTTACCAGAGTGGAATTTGGCGATGTTATTGATAAGCTCCTGGATTAAAACAGTCTTACCGACACCGGCACCACCGAAGAGTCCAACTTTACCGCCTTTAACAATCGGACAGATCAGATCGATAACTTTAATACCGGTTTCAAGGATTTCGATAGAACCAGACTGGTCAACAAGAGCCGGTGGAGCTTTGTGAATCGGTGCCACTTCAGTAAATTTCTCGTCTTTTTTGAGGCCATCGATTGGCTCGCCAATGACGTTAAACATGCGTCCGACAGTTTTGTCGCCGACTGGTACAGAAATTGCAGCACCGGTGTCAACTACCGTGTCGCCACGCCTTAGTCCTTCGGTGCTGGACAGCGCAATGGTACGCACGGCTGTCTCGCTGAGGTGCTGAGCAACCTCAAGAATCAGTGTTTTATCGCCTAACTGAGTCGTTAAGGCATTATAGATTGCCGGTAGCTTGCGGTCCTTAAACTCTATGTCGACGACCACACCCACTACCTGGACGACCTTGCCGCCGGTTGTTGCTGTCTTAGTTTTCGTTGCTGTTAGTGCCATTATATTTCTCCTTGTTCTTGTTCGGGTAGTGGTTTAAGGCCTAGGGCCATTCTTAGTGCGCTTTTGGCTACTGACCTCACAAACGGGCTATGTCTACCGTATGCATCAGGCTGTTCATCGAGCGCTGCTTCGAGAGCAACATCAGCCAAATTCTGAAGATTTTCAATACCGTACTCACCAGCAATTAGTTCAGCCAATTCATGAGGAATGTCTGAATTCCACTCGGTTTTTTCTTGCTCATGTTCAGCCATTTAACGCCTCCGCTCCGCCGGTTATTTCTGCCAATTCCTGGGTAATCGCCGCCTGACGGGCGTTGTTATATTCCAGGGTTAAATCATCAATCAAATCGCCGGCATTATCGGTCGCGTTCTTCATGGCAATCATACGCATCGAGTATTCGGCAGCTACAGAATCGAGGCGCGCCTGGTAAATCTGCACTTCCAGCAGGCGTACGACGGTCGAACGCACTAATTCTTCGAGTGATGGCTCGACTTCGGCATATTCCATCTCCGGATTGCCGGCTTCTTCTTCGAAACCGGCTGGTAGCAAGCGCTGCAGGGCTATATTCTGGCTGACCGTCGAGTTAAAGTGCGTGTATAGAATGTCGATAGCATCGACTTCTTCGGTGTTAAAGGCTTCAAAAACCGTGTTAAGGATAGGCCGCAGCTGTGATGCCTCTGGATGGTCAGGGAAGTCTTGGTAAGCAGCAAGGACATTCAGGCCGGCGACGCGAGCAACTGACTGAGTTGCTTTACGGCCAATGCATATCACCGAGGACTTTATGCCCTCCGCTTTGTCCTTTTGTAATTCTTGGAACAAGCGACGCAGTACATTGGAGTCGTAGGCGCCCGCCAGACCACGGTCGCTCGAAACGACGATAATAAGCCGGTTTTTTACCGGGCGCTCATCGAACAAAGGCGAAACAGCTTCGTGCGCCGACAGTTTGCGGAGTACAGTTAGCATTTCACGGGCCACGCGCGAATATTCTCGCGGGCCAAGCACGGCTTCTTGAGCACGACGCAGCTTGCTGGCAGCAACCAGCTGCATCGCGCGCGTAATCTGCCGCGTACTTTTAACAGAGCCGATGCGCCGCTTAATTTGCTGTCTAGAGGCCACGGGCTTGCTCCCGCTCTCTCAAGGCTATTTTATCAAAACTACCTAGTGCTGTAGCTTTTCGTACTTCTTTAGTGGCCGAATCATCACCCATTTCTAAACTGTGGGCGAGCATGCTAAATCTCCGTACATCGGGCGTGCTGTCAGCTCTTGCCTGACTTTCCGAAGCTGCAGTATCAGTGGGCTCAATAAATGGGGAAGATTCTGGGCTCATTACGAAACTTTCTCGCTTACTTTCGTTTTTTCGGCACCGTAGCCATGAGCAATCTTCTTGGCTTCTTTGACAATAGTGTCGACAATTTCGTCGGTGGGTTTATCGCCAGTATTCAAAGCTTTCACTACGCCCTGGTGGTCAGTTTCGACGCTGCTAATCAGTTGCGCCTGCGCGTCCTTAATCTTATTAACGGGCACACCGTCGAAGGCGCCCTTGGTAGCAGCCAGCAAGGTAATGACCTGGTCGGCGACACTGAGCGGGCTGTATTGTTTCTGTTTCATGAGCTCGGTCAGCAGTTGACCACGAGCAATGCGTTGCTTAGTTTCTTCGTCGAGGTCGGAGCTAAACTGCGCAAAGCTCGCCAGTTCGCGGAACTGGGCAAGGTCGAGTTTAAGCGTACCGGCGACGCTTTTTACGGCTTTAGTTTGAGCGGCGCCACCAACACGTGATACCGAGGTACCAATAGAAACAGCCGGGCGAATACCCTGGTAGAACAGGCTAGTTTCGAGGAAAATCTGACCATCAGTAATTGAAATCACGTTGGTTGGAATGTATGCCGAAATGTCACCGGCTTGGGTTTCGATAATCGGCAGAGCTGTCAATGATCCTGCACCAAGCTCGTCGCTGAGTTTGGCAGCGCGTTCCAGTAATCGAGAGTGCAGGTAGAAGACATCACCAGGGTAGGCTTCGCGGCCCGGTGGGCGACGTAGCAGCAAACTCATCTGGCGGTAGGCAACGGCGTGCTTACTTAGGTCATCATAGATTATTAGTGCATGCTGTTTGTTATCGCGGAAGTACTCACCCATGGCGCAACCAGCATAAGGTGCGAGGTAAAGCAGGGCGGCAGGGTCAGCTGGGCTGGTCGCGACGATGATAGATTGCTCCATCACGCCTTCGCGCTTCAGGCGTTCCTGCAGGGCAGCAATCTTCGAAAGTTTCTGACCAATTGCCACATAGACGTTTATCACGCCAGTTTTCTGACGTGCCTGGTTAATCATGGTATCGATGGCGATAGCGGTTTTACCGGTTTGGCGGTCACCGATGATAAGTTCACGCTGGCCACGGCCGATAGGAATCATAGTATCGATAGACATAATTCCGGTCATCATTGGTTCGTGGACGCTCTTGCGAGCCATGACGCCAGGGGCGGTACGCTCGAGCTGTGATGTTAACTTAGCGCTAATCGGGCCTTTGCCGTCCATTGGTTCACCAAGAGGGTTTACCACGCGGCCGACCATTTCGGGACCAACGGGGACTTCCAGGACTTTACCGGACAATTTAACGCTAGCACCGGCTTTTACGAAGGCGTCGTCACCGAGCAGTACGGCACCGATTTCGTCTTCGAGCAAGTTGAGTGCAAAAGCACGCACGACACCGTGGTCGGTTTCGATTTCGATAATTTCGTTATAACCAGCTTCGCGAAGGCCATAGACCCACGCCACACCGTCACCAACGCGGGTAACGACACCGGATTGCTCAAGCCCCGTTTCCTGCCTTAGGCTGGCAATGGCATCTTGTAGTTCTTTACTGAGTTCATGAACCGATAAATCACTCATATATTTCCTTTCAGGGATTTAGGCAATCGCCGTTAATTGTCGTAATTGAGAACGAAGGCTGATGTCGAGCTCGGTGTCGGCGGTGCGCGCCACAAGGCCACCAATGAGCTCTGGGTCGGTTGATTCGTGTAATTGCACGTTTTTGGCATCTGTTTCACGCTGCAAGTAAGTGACGAGTTCTTTGCGAACAGCTTCGCCCAACTTTTCGGCACTAGTGACTTCGACCACTAATTGGCCAGACTGCACGAGCAGTTCGTGCGCAATATCGTTAATGAGCATGTCAGCGTCGTTAACCATATCGTGCGCGACAAGGTACGCTGCCAAGACTTGCATCCAGTGCTGTTGCTTGGCAGGCTCGCTGAGCAGTTTAGTCGTGATGGCTTCGGCAATCGCGCGGCGTGAAACTTTAGTCGCCATAGGGCTTACGCAGTTTCCTTTTCGAGTACACGCTTTATCAGCGCTTCATCTTTTTTGGCATCGATTTTTTCGTGCAAAATCTTCTCGGTTGCTAGGGCAACAAGGCTGATGGTGTCTTTCTTGAGTACTTGGCGGGCTTTTGTAACATCGGCTTCTACCTGGGCGTGGGCGTCCTTTAGGAACGATTCGGCACGAGTTTTCGCCTTGGCTTCAGCATCGGCGACTATTGTGGTCGCTTCCTGATGGCTACGCTTAACGATTTCGTCGGCTTCTTTGCGAGCTTCCACCAGTAGCTTCTCGATCTTTTCTTCGGCATTCGCAGAATCTTCCTGGACCTTTTTGGCTTCTTCCAGGCTGGCTTCGATGGCTTCGCGGCGGCTATCGATAGCTTTAACCAGCGTCGGGTAGACAAACTTGCCGAGTACA